>NZ_JADBRE010000012.1:0-42427 GCF_014930525.1 Enterobacter cloacae complex sp. S1 | reverse complement strand
GATCCACGCTGGTTTCTGGAGCAACTGGATGGCGCCCGCCTGGGGCTGGGCGGGTGGGGCGCCGTAGCCAGGAAGCTGAATCTGAATGATGCGGAAATGACGGCCTTTACGCTGCAATTACGCTTGCTTCAGCAGCGTGTTCCCCAGTATGAAAGCGGGCAGGATGTCAGCGAAAATCAGCTGATTGCGGCGATGCGCTTCGTCACCTCCCTTGAATATCTGCGTCTGCAACAGCCCCTCCTGACCTACGATACCGGGAGGATGCCAGAGAAGGAGAGCCAGCTTCAGGCGCAGAAACAGGTGCGTGCCATTGAGCTGATGATTAAAGGGCTGATACAGCAGGCGTGGCCCGATCCGGTGCGGCTGAATAATCATCTTAAGACCTTGTTTAACGCTGAACGCGTGCGTCGCTGGCTGAAAAACGGTGAGATTAATGATGTTCTGAGCGGCATGTTGTTCAGCGAACTGGCCCAGCTGCTGGTGGATAAAAAAGAATTTAGCCGCTACTACGCGCCGTTGTTTAACGCTCCGGACATGCTGACGCTGCTGGTAGAGCCCCGCAAAACCCTGCAAACCTTCCTCGAAGATATTCGACAAATCCGCAACAGCATCACCGTGCAGCAGCCGTTAAGCGGGGCGCAAATCCAGCTGCTCGACTGCTATTACACGCAGATCACCCGCTCCGTTCAGCGCGCGTTTGAGGAAGGGCGGACACGCGTTAACCCGGCGGCGCTGATGGCGGTGGACGAAAGCGAGCTGCACGCGTTCTGGGAAAAGGCGCAAAAAATGGACCGCACCACAGGCGGCGATCTTTTTGAAGTGCGCGACAGTATAGAAAAACCGACTCAGCGCGCCGCGCGTACGCCAGAGCAGCGCGAACAGCTGATTTCCGGCGTGCTGTGGGGAGCGGTTGGCGTGATGGTTATCGCGATTGTCGTGGGGGGATTCTGGCTGGTGACCAGCAGTAAACCGCAGCCGGCTGTGGCCAGTACGGCATCTCCCGCGCAGGTGCAGGAGATGCGCGAAACGCCTTCCTCACGCGAGACGTTAACCCGCATGGGTGTTACCTGGGATGAGAATAATTTCCGCTCGGCCATCAATCGCAATGACACCCGCGTGGCGCTCCTGTTTTTGCAGGGCGGGATGGACTGGAAAATGTCATGGACGGAGGAGGCGTTGTCGGCAGGCTACGACGATGTACTGGAAGTAATGTTGCGCTACCGCCTGCAAATGACAGAGCAAAAGCCCTGCCGACGCTTTATTAATACGCTTAGCCATGCGATGGCGAACGGCGAATCGCTGACGCCTATGCGTAAGCAGTACCTGAAAGCATTCTGTACCGTCCCCGCGGTGGTGAAACGCCAGCAGCACGACGCCGATATGGCAACGCGCCGCGCGAAGACGCAGCCCGATGCCAGCACAAAAAAATGGCAGTCCATCCAGACTGCCATTTATGAGGTGATCCGCTGATTATTTTTCCCCCTCACCCTGCCCCTCAGGGGAGAGGGGCAGGGTGAGGGGTGAGGCTCAGGGCTCCCCATACAGCCCAATCAACCGCCGCACCACGCCATTCGTCCAGCCGAAGCCATCCTGCAACGGATACTCACCCCCGCCACCTTCGCGTGGCGTGCTGCTGGCGATGTGGTACTTCTCAATCAGCTTATGATGGGTTTTGTAGTAATGGTTCACCGTGTGCAGCCAGCTCCAGGCGATCTCATCTCCCAGCGAGTCGTTGCCGTACTGCTTGAACCCCTGGATCGCCATCCACTGGAGCGGCGCCCAGCCGTTCGGCTTATCCCACTGCTCCCCGGTTTCATATTCGGTGGCGAGAATACCGCCCGGCGTGAGCAGACGGGCTTTAACGGCATCGGACAGCCGTTCAGCCTGCTCATGCGTCGCCATGCCCACATACAGCGGCACAATGCTGGCCGCAGAGAACAGCGCCAGGGCTTCACGCCGCCAGTCGTAATCACGATAACAGCCGTTCTCTTCGTCCCACAGATAGCGGTTCACCGCCGCGCGCCGGTCGCTGGCTTTCTGGCGGAACAGATCAGCCGTCTCTTTATCCCCTTTCGACGCGGAGATATTGGCGATAGCGCTCTCCAGTTTGAACAGGAATGCGTTCAAATCAATGGGGATAAATTGTGTCGTGCGGATGCTGGCCAGCCGCGCAGGATCGCGCAGCCAGCGGGATGAGTAATCCCATCCTGAGGCTGCCCCGGCGCGCAGGTCGCGATACACCTCGTTCGGCGGACGACCGGAATGACGGGCGGTTTCCACATCCTCAATCCACGATTCATCTCGCGGCGTGTCGCGATCGTCCCAGTAGCGGTTGAGCAATGAGCCATCCGGCATGCGTACCGCACTGCGATAGGCCTGGTTGAGCAGCAGCGATTCCGCCCCGTCCATCCAGAAGGCGTACTCCATCTTAAGATGCTCAAGATAGCGCTTCGCCCCGCGCACGCCGTCCTCTTCAAACAGCTCCACCATCAGGGCAAAAACGGGCGGCTGGGAGCGGCTGAGATAGTAAGTACGGTTGCCGTTCGGGATATGGCCGTAGCGCTCAATCAGCCAGGCGAAGTTATCGGCCATACATTTCAGCAGATCGTTACGACCGCTTTCAGCCAGCCCCAGCATGGAGAAGTAAGAGTCCCAGTAATAGGTCTCGCTGAATCGTCCGCCGGGCACAATATAGGCCTGCGGCAGCGCCAGCAGCGACGACCACGGGATGTGATCCTGCGGCTCGCGCGTCAGCACCGGCCACAGATTATCAATATGTTCTTTCAGAGACAGGCCGGGGTCAGAGACGTACTCTTTGCTGTAGTCCTCCGGCAGCCAGAAGTGATTCTCCACAAAGCGCGCCAGGTCAAAATCACGGTGACGACGCACCTTGCGATAGCGGATCAAAATATCCAGCGGATCCATCTTCGGCGCGCAGTCGGGAAAGGTTTTGCTGTCCGCAAAAAGCCGCGACGACTGGACGTGTTCAAACAGTTCAAGGTAGCGGTCTGCGGGCGTAAGGGCATCGGACGCCGGCAGCCCTTCAATCATTTCCGGTTCCGGCTCTGCCTCGATCATCTCATCCAGTTTTAACTCACAGGGATCGGTTTCGTAGCGCAGCTCTTCTGCAATGTCGAACTCGATATCCTCGGCAGTCTGTAGTTTCTGGTTGAACATGGTGTTCAGGACCTCCGGTTTTTGTCGTAACCAATACGGGTTTTTCCCGGCTATCTTTTAAGCGTAGACATTCGCTTCGGTTAATGTGGTGCGAAGTGTGCGGTAGATCACGCTTTCAAAATGGATTTAAACACGCTGAAAGTCAGATATCCCTTTGATTATGAAATCATTAAAACAGAATCTTTGGAAACAGAGCAGGAATAAAATTCAGAGCATTCGGTATTCTGCATATACGCAGGGATTAATGCGCCTGACGCGCATTGCCCTGAAGGCTGTTGGCGGTTTGATTGGCTTTCTGGCTGGCGCCTTCGCTTTTATCCATCGCTTTGCTGGCCGCTTTTTCCGCATGGGCGGCGCTGTACGCAGCCAGATGGGAAATCACGATGGCGTAAATGCTCATTAACGACACCCACAGAATGCTGTTTTTCCACCACAGCAGGGTAGGAATAGTCAGTATCGCCCAAACCAGCGCGAGAACAAGGTGCATTTTGGCCATCAGTTTTGCGGTGATCTTTACGTGCATTTTCATATCTCTAATCTTTTTCCGTAGTAACAGGCGAACGCGTAGCGCTTTCTAAGATTAGTTAATTCCACCCCGGGTAGCGGGTTATTTTGTTACCGTTTGTACAGCCGTTGGGTTTACCTGCCCAGGGCATAAAAAAACCGGCCAGCTGGCCGGTTTTGTTGCGGATCAGACGGATCAGCGCATAGTCACAAACTCTTCCGCCGCAGTCGGGTGGATCGCCACGGTGTTATCGAAGTCTTTCTTCGTTGCGCCCATCTTCAGCGCCACCGCGAAGCCTTGCAGGATCTCGTCCATGCCGAAACCAATGCCGTGGATGCCGACGATCTTCTCTTCCGGGCCCACGCAGACCAGCTTCATGCGGCACGGCTGACGGTGCGAGGTGACCGCGGTATACATCGCGGTAAACGCCGATTTATACACTTTCACCTGGTCATCGCCGTACTGCTCACGCGCCTGCGGCTCGGTTAAGCCGACGGTACCGATTGGCGGGTGGCTGAAGACCACGGTCGGGATGTTGCTGTAGTCCAGATGTTCGTCCGGCTTGTTGTTAAACAGACGCTCGGAAAGACGACGCCCCGCCGCCACGGCAACCGGCGTCAGCTCTACGGCGCCGGTGTTATCACCGACGGCATAAATGCCCGGTACGCTGGTGTTCTGGAACTTATCAACGACGATGTAGCCTTTTTCATTGGTTTTCACCCCGGTTGCGGCCAGGTTGAAGTTGTCGGTGGCCGGTTCACGACCAATCGCCCAGATCAGGCAATCAACGGTCTGGCTACGGCCATCTTCCAGTTCCAGAGTCAGGCTACCGTCCGCATTTTTCACCACCGCTTTTGGCACGGCGTTGGTGTGCAGGGTTGGGCCTTCGGCGTTCATCACCTCGACCAGCGTGTCGACGATCAGCGGATCAAAGCTGCGTAGCGGCGCGTGTTTACGCACGAACAGGTGCGCTTCCGCTCCCAGGCCGTTAATCACGCCGGCCAGCTCAACCGCGATGTAACCTGCGCCCACAATGGCAACGCGTTCTGGCAGAGCAGGCAGCTCGAAGAAACCGTCGGAGTCTATACCGTATTCCGCGCCCGGAATGTTCGGGTGGCTCGGACGGCCGCCGGTGGCGATCAGGATGTGATCGGCGGTGATCGTCTCGCCGTTCACTTCGATCGTCTTCGCATCCACGAAACGGGCGAAGCCGCGGATCACGTCGACGTTATTCTTGCCCAGCACGTTATCGTACGAGGTGTGAATACGGTCGATGTAGGCGGTACGGCTGGCGATCAGTTTATCCCAGTCGAAGTGGTTGATGGTGGTGTCAAAGCCGTAGTCCGGGCCATACATATGGATAGCTTCACGGATTTGCGCGGCATGCCACATCACTTTCTTCGGTACACAACCCACGTTCACGCAGGTGCCGCCGAGTTCTTTGGCTTCAATCAGCGCACACTTCTGGCCGTACATGGCCGCACGGTTGATGGAGGCGATGCCGCCGCTGCCGCCGCCGATTGCGATGTAGTCATAATGCTTAGTCATAGCGTTGTCCTTAATCGTGAATTGCCGCGATTGTATACCTGAAATCAATAGTTTCCACCGATGGCTGCGATTACTCCGGCACGATCCAGCTCACGGTGGCGTGACCCGTACCGGCTGGCACCAGCGTTTTG
The DNA here is from genome assembly GCF_014930525.1 of Enterobacter cloacae complex sp. S1. Taxonomy (NCBI): domain Bacteria; kingdom Pseudomonadati; phylum Pseudomonadota; class Gammaproteobacteria; order Enterobacterales; family Enterobacteriaceae; genus Enterobacter; species Enterobacter cloacae complex sp. S1. Next base: position 37,066 of record NZ_JADBRE010000012.1, on the reverse strand, counting down.
CGCAGCCACGGCAGCACGTTGTTCATCTGTGCTTCGAGCTTCCACGGCGGGTTAATGACGATCATGCCGGACGCGGTCATGCCGCGCTGGTCGCTGTCAGGGCGCACCGCCAGCTCAATTTGCAGGATTTTACGAATGCCGGTCGCTTCGAGGTCTTTGATCATGCGTTTAATTTGCGCGCGCAGCACTACCGGATACCACAGGGCATAGGTGCCGGTCGCAAAGCGTTTGTAACCTTCGTTAATGCCGGTCACCACCGCCTGATAGTCGGTTTTGATTTCGTACGGTGGGTCGATCAGCACCAGGCCGCGACGGGAAACCGGCGGCAGTTTGGCTTTCAGCTGCTGGTAGCCATCGGCTTTGTCCACGCGGGCGCGGTTATCTTTCTGAAACTCAGAACGCAGCAGCGGGAAGTCGCTCGGGTGCAGCTCGGTCAGCTGGAGGCTGTCCTGCTCACGCAGCAGCTGGCGGGCAATCAGTGGTGAACCCGGGTAGTAACGCAGTTGGCCGTTGCGGTTGAAGTGATTCACCACGCCAATGTACGGCTCCAGCTCGGCAGGCAGATCGTCCTGCTGCCAGATACGCGCAATCCCTTCCAGATATTCACCGGTACGCTCGGCATGCTCGCCGCTCAGCTGATAACGGCCCGCGCCCGCGTGGGTGTCCAGATAAAGGAACGGTTTATCCTTTTCTTTAAGCGATTCGATGATCAGGCTCTGAACGGTGTGTTTGAGGACGTCGGCGTGGTTGCCTGCGTGGAAGCTGTGGCGATAACTGAGCATGGGTAATGATATTCCGCTGAATTGACGATTTGCCACAGTTTACAGCAGAACGGCACAGATTACCCGCAGGCCCGGTAAGCGCAGCGCCACCGGGCGTTTTTCGACAACCTTCGGCATTGAAATCCTCTACACTTAACCCCATTACTGAACAATATGCACAGCGCCGGATGCGCGCTTCATTCATCTATTTCAACAGGACAGCGTTTATGACCAATCCATTACTGACGCCTTTTTCGTTGCCACCGTTTTCTAAAATCCTCCCTGAGCATGTGGTTCCGGCCGTTACCCAGTCGCTGAACAACTGCCGTGCGGCGGTAGAAAGCGTGGTCGCGCAGGGCGCGCCGTACACCTGGGAAAATCTGTGTCAGCCGCTGGCCGAAGTGGACGACGTGCTGGGGCGTATTTTCTCCCCGGTGAGTCACCTGAACTCGGTGAAAAACAGCCCGGAGCTGCGTGAAGCCTACGAACAGACCCTGCCGCTGCTCTCTGAGTACAGCACCTGGGTCGGTCAGCATGAGGGGCTCTACAAAGCCTACCGCGACCTGCGCGACGGCGACCACTATGCCGAACTGAACACGGCGCAGAAAAAATCGGTCGATAACGCCCTGCGTGATTTCGAACTGTCCGGGATTGGCCTGCCAAAAGAAAAACAGGTCCGCTACGGCGAAATCGCCGCGCGCCTGTCCGAGCTGGGCAACCAGTACAGCAACAACGTCCTCGACGCCACCATGGGCTGGACGAAGCTGATTACCGATGAATCTGAACTGGCGGGTATGCCGGAAAGCGCGCTGGCGGCGGCAAAAGCCCAGGCCGAAGCGAAAGAGCAGGAAGGCTTCCTGTTAACGCTGGATATCCCAAGCTATCTGCCGGTGATGACCTACTGCGACAACCAGGCCCTGCGCGAAGAGATGTACCGCGCCTACAGCACCCGCGCCTCCGATCAGGGGCCGAATGCCGGTAAGTGGGACAACAGCCCGGTGATGGCGGAGATCCTCGCTCTGCGCCACGAGCTGGCACAGCTGCTGGGCTTCGACAGCTACGCGGATAAATCCCTCGCCACCAAAATGGCTGAGAACCCACAGCAGGTGCTCGACTTTCTGACCGATCTGGCGAAACGCGCCCGTCCTCAGGGTGAAAAAGAACTGGTTCAGCTGCGCGCCTTTGCGAAAGCGGAGTTCGGCGTGGACGAGCTTCAGCCGTGGGATATCGCGTACTACAGCGAAAAACAGAAACAGCACCTCTACAGCATCAGCGACGAACAGCTGCGTCCGTACTTTCCGGAAAACAAAGCCGTTAACGGCCTGTTCGAGGTGGTGAAACGCATCTACGGCATTACCGCGAAAGAGCGTACCGACATCGACGTCTGGCATCCGGACGTGCGCTTCTTCGAGCTGTATGACGAGAAAAACGAGCTGCGCGGCAGCTTCTATCTGGATCTTTACGCGCGTGAAAACAAACGTGGCGGGGCGTGGATGGACGACTGCGTGGGCCAGATGCGTAAAGCGGATGGTTCCCTGCAAAAACCGGTCGCCTACCTGACCTGTAACTTCAACCGCCCGGTGAGCGGCAAACCTGCGCTGTTTACCCACGATGAAGTGATCACCCTGTTCCACGAGTTCGGTCACGGCCTGCACCACATGCTGACCCGCATCGAAACCGCTGGCGTCGCCGGTATCAGCGGTGTGCCATGGGATGCGGTCGAGCTGCCAAGCCAGTTTATGGAAAACTGGTGCTGGGAGCCGGACGCGCTGGCATTTATCTCCGGCCATTACGAAACGGGCGAACCGCTGCCGAAAGAACTGCTGGATAAAATGCTGGCGGCGAAAAACTACCAGGCGGCGATGTTCATCCTGCGTCAGCTGGAGTTCGGCCTGTTCGACTTCCGCCTGCACGCCGAGTTCAGCCCGGAGCAGGGGGCGAAAATCCTCGAAACCCTGGCTGAGATTAAAAAGCAGGTCGCGGTTATTCCAGGCCCGACCTGGGGACGCTTCCCGCACGCGTTCAGCCATATCTTCGCAGGCGGGTACGCCGCAGGCTACTACAGCTACCTGTGGGCCGACGTGCTGGCGGCAGATGCCTTCTCGCGCTTCGAAGAAGAGGGGATTTTCAACCGCGAAACCGGTCAGTCGTTCCTTGATAACATCCTGACGCGCGGCGGTTCAGAAGAGCCTATGGAGCTGTTCAAACGCTTCCGTGGCCGCGAGCCGCAGCTGGATGCGATGCTGGAGCATTACGGAATCAAAGGCTGATTGCTACGTGAAGATCTGCTTAGTAGATGAAACAGGCGCCGGGGACGGCGCCTTATCTGTTCTGGCGGCCCGCTGGGGGCTGGAACATGATGAAGACAACCTGATGGCGCTGGTGATGACGCCGGAACATCTGGAGCTGCGCAAACGCGATGAGCCAAAGCTTGGCGGGATTTTTGTCGATTTTGTCGGCGGCGCGATGGCGCACCGGCGTAAGTTTGGCGGCGGTCGCGGTGAAGCGGTGGCCAAAGCGGTCGGCATTAAAGGCAGCTATCTGCCGGACGTGGTGGATGCCACGGCGGGGCTGGGGCGCGATGCCTTTGTGCTGGCGTCTGTCGGCTGTCGGGTGCGGATGCTGGAGCGTAATCCGGTTGTCGCCGCGCTGCTCGACGACGGGCTGACGCGGGGCTACGCGGACCCGGAAATCGGCCCGTGGTTACAGGAACGTTTGCAACTTATTCATGCCTCCAGCCTGACGGCGCTGACCGATATCACCCCGCGCCCGCAGGTGGTCTATCTCGACCCCATGTTCCCGCATAAGCAGAAAAGCGCGCTGGTTAAGAAAGAGATGCGGGTGTTTCAGTCTCTGGTGGGGCCAGATTTAGATGCCGATGGCCTGCTGGAGCCGGCTCGTCAGCTGGCGACGAAGCGGGTGGTGGTGAAGCGGCCGGACTATGCGCCGCCGCTGGCGGACGTTGCGACCACTAACGCGGTGACCACCAAAGGACACCGATTTGATATTTATTCGGGAACGCCAGAATAGTGCGGGCTGATGCCCTCACCCTAACCCTCTCCCACAGGGAGAGGGAACAAACATTAAAAACGGCAACCGTGTTGCCGTTTTGCTTTTACCTTGTAGGCCCGGTAAGCGTTAGCGCCACCGGGCTTTTTTGCACTTACTCGTCTTCTTCGTCACGCAGTGGAACAATCAGCATATCCACGTGTACGGTGTTAATCAGCTGGCGCGCGGAAGACATCAGCTTGCTCCAGAAGTCCTGGTGATGACCGCATACCACCAGGTCCATATCGTATTTCTTAATCGCATCAACCAGCACCTGGCCCAGATCGCCGCTACCGCTTAAGGTTTCAGTGATTGGATAGCCCGCGTTGGTAGAAAGCTCGCTCAGCGCGTGGTGAGTCTCTTCGGAGATGCGTTTCTGCATATCGCCGAGATTAACGTCGATCAGACCGGTGTAGAGGTCGGAGTAATTCACATCAACGTGAATCAGCGAAACTTTCGCGTTGTAGGGACGTGCCATGGATACTGCTTTATCAACCAGCACTTTACTCTCCGGGGAGAGGTCTACCGCGATGAGAATGTGTTTGTAAGCCATAGTGTTACTCCTTCCTTAAGTTATCGATGACTAAATGGGAAAGCCGTCGTCTGATGCTTTCATTACGGCCCAGTTAAACATATTTTTCAAGCTTTGGTGTTGATAACGATTAACCTTGTGGCAAAAAAATTAACGGATCTCCTACACTATTTAATGAGCCGTTCGGATATTAAAACGCGAACCGGATCGACTTTTGGTCATTCTTTCACTGAACTGTCTGTCAGGGCATTGGGGTGCGGTAGCTCAGGAGCCTTGCTTCGTGGGCGGACGCCGGGGAGGATGTATGATTAGCACCGTCGCATTGTTTTGGGCGTTATGCGTGGTTTGCATAGTGAATATGGCGCGCTACTTCTCATCGTTACGTGCGCTGTTAGTGGTACTTCGTGGTTGCGATCCGTTGCTTTATCAGTATGTGGACGGTGGAGGGTTCTTCACCTCGCACGGACAGCCCAGCAAGCAGATGCGTCTGGTGGGGTATATCTACTACCAACGCTACCGCGATCACCACGATGAAGAGTTTATCCGTCGCTGCGAGCGCCTGCGTCGTCAGTTCATTTTGACCAGCGCCCTGTGTGGTCTGGTTGTGGTGAGTATGATTGCGCTGATGATTTGGCACTGAGCATAAAAAAAGCGGGCCAGTTTCCTGACCCGCTTTTTTGTCGCCTTCAGCCGATTAAATCAGCTTCAGCGAAATCCAGTACAGACCGCCAGACAGCAGGATGGACGCCGGGAGGGTGAACACCCAGGCCATCAGAATGTTGGTCACGGTTTTACGCTGCAAACCGCCGCCGTCAACAATCATGGTACCTGCCACGGACGAAGAGAGTACGTGGGTGGTTGAGACTGGCATACCGGTGTAGCTCGCCAGACCGATAGATACCGCTGCCGTCATCTGCGCGGACATACCCTGCGCATAGGTCATGCCTTTTTTACCGATCTTTTCACCGATGGTGGTCGCCACACGACGCCAGCCAATCATCGTACCGATACCCAGCGCCAGCGCGACCGCCATGATGATCCAGATTGGCGCGTACTCAATGGTGTTGAGCATATCGCCTTTCAGTTTCTTCAGCAGACGTTGGTCGTCAGCATTAACCTCTGGCAGCTTCGCGACTTTATCGGTCACGTCGGAGATACAGAGCATGATGCGACGCAGTTGACCACGCTGTTCAACAGCCAGTTTGTCATAGCTTTCGATATCGGCCAGCATGCCTTTCGCACGTTCCAGCGCGTTAATCGCGTTTGCCGGATGGCAATGGAACTCGCCCGGTGCCGTCGTTGCGCCTGACTCCGGAGAAGGAATCAGCTGGTCCACGCCGGTCGCTTTCTTCAGCAAATCAGGATGCTGCTGGAAGTAAGTCTCAACGTTGTTAACCGCATCACGGGTACGGGTGATTTCGTAACCGGAGGCGTTCATGTTAACCACGAAGCCCGCCGGTGCGACGCCAATCAGAACCAGCATCACCAGGCCGATACCTTTCTGACCATCGTTCGCGCCATGAGAGAAGGCGACGCCAATAGCGGAAATGATCAGCGCGATACGCGTCCAGAACGGCGGCTTTTTCTTGCCGTCTTTCTTCTCACGCTCTGCTGGCGTCAGATGGATACGCGCACGTTTTTTCGTGTTGCTCCAGTAGCGACGCAGGATGAAAATCAAGCCACCCGCCACCACCAGACCGACGATAGGGGAGATGATCAGAGAGCCGAAAATGCCGAGAACTTTCGGGATGTTCAGCGCATCAACGACGGAGGTCCCGGTCATCAGGGCATTGGTTAACCCGATACCGATAATCGCGCCGATGAGGGTGTGAGAGCTGGATGCCGGCAGGCCGAAATACCAGGTACCGAGGTTCCAGATAATCGCAGCAAGCAGCATTGAGAACACCATGGCCAGGCCATGACCGGAACTCACGTTAAGCAGCAGATCCGTTGGCAGCATATGCACAATGGCATACGCAACGCTCAGTCCGCCCAGGAGGACACCAAAAAAGTTAAATACCGCCGCCATCACGACCGCAAGCTGCGATCGCATTGCGCGAGTGTAGATAACCGTTGCTACTGCGTTTGCAGTGTCGTGGAAGCCGTTGATCGCTTCGTAAAACAGCACAAAAACCAGAGCAAGCAATAATAAAAGCCCGGTATGTAAATCCAGGCCGGCAAACAAATGTAGCATAGGACGTTACGCCATTTTGAGGACATGAACGCGGCGCATTATCCAGGACAAATGCGCAACGGGCAAAGTGAAATATAGACTTTTTTTGACATACCACCTGATTTGAGAAATGTGCCTGAAAGGATAATCTTTAAATATCAATGAAATGGCTTTGTAATATCTTTTTACGCTGGTGCGACCACTGAGGAAACTTTACAATCCGCGGCAGTTAACGAAGAGGATTTTGACGTGGAAAGGTTTGATGCCGTAGTAATTGGCGCCGGTGCGGCGGGTATGTTTTGTGCGGCGATGGCCGGACAAGCGGGTCGTCGCGTGCTGCTGCTGGATAACGGAAAAAAGCCTGGCCGCAAGATCCTGATGTCTGGCGGCGGGCGATGCAACTTTACTAATCTTTATGTCGAGCCTGCGGCCTATTTGAGCCAAAACCGTCATTTTTGCAAATCTGCGCTGGCGCGCTACACCCAGTGGGATTTTATCGAGCTGGTGGGTAAACACGGTATCGCGTGGCATGAGAAGACGCTGGGGCAGCTGTTCTGCGACGACTCCGCGCAGCAAATTGTCGATATGCTGGTGGCCGAGTGCGAGAATGGCGGCGTAGTTATGCGCCTGCGCACCGAAGTGCTGGACGTCGCCCGTGACGAGGAGGGCTACACGCTGCAACTCAACGGTGAAACCGTCAGCGCCGATAACCTGGTGATCGCCAGCGGGGGCCTCTCGATGCCGGGGCTGGGCGCTTCACCGTTCGGCTATAAAATTGCCGAGCAGTTTGGCCTGAAGGTACTGCCCACCCGCGCCGGGCTGGTACCGTTCACGCTGCATAAGCCCCTGCTGGAACAGCTTCAGACGCTCTCCGGCGTGTCTGTGCCGTCGGTCATTACGGCCGAAGACGGCACGGTGTTCCGCGAAAATCTGCTCTTTACCCATCGCGGACTCTCGGGACCGGCGGTATTGCAGATCTCCAGCTACTGGCAGCCGGGGGAGTTTGTCTCCGTAAACCTGGTGCCGGACTGCGATCTGGACGCCTTCTTCAACGAGCAACGCGCCGCGCACCCGAATCAAAGCCTGAAAAATACCCTGGCGATGCAGCTGCCGAAGCGTCTCGTGGAGTGCTTGCAGGTATTAGGGCAAATTCCGGATGTCGCGCTCAAGCAGCTCAACAGCCGCGAGCAGGAAACGCTGGTGGAGACGCTGACGAACTGGCGCGTACAGCCAAACGGCACCGAAGGCTACCGCACGGCGGAAGTGACGCTGGGCGGCGTGGATACAAACGAACTCTCATCCCGCACGATGGAAGCCCGCAACGTGCCGGGTCTTTATTTCATTGGTGAAGTGATGGACGTGACCGGCTGGCTCGGCGGGTATAACTTCCAGTGGGCGTGGGCCAGTGCCTGGGCATGCGCGCAGGCACTCGCTGAAAAGAACGGTTAATATTTATTTTTTTAGCGTGCTGCGTCCTTATCGGGTCCACGCTTTTTATTGTGTGCATGGTGTTTTGTCTTCTTAAAAGGGTTGTCTATGTCTGCTGCTCATCTCGGTTTCCCGACGGAAACCGTTGTTGTCTTCGTGGTTATGGCCGTTGGGGCGATGTTTATCGACCTCTTCATGCACCGTCACGATAAACCGATCTCGCTGAAAAGCGCGGTCATGTGGTCCATCTTCTGGGTCATGATGGCGATGGCCTTCGCCGGATTCTTATACGTGCACCACGGCGCGGAGATGGCCAGTCTGTTCCTGACCGGCTATGCGCTGGAAGAGGTGCTCTCCGTCGACAACCTGTTTGTGATGATGGCGATCTTCGCCTGGTTCGGCGTGCCGGATAGATATCGTCACCGCGTTCTCTACTGGGGCGTGCTCGGGGCGATTGTGTTCCGCGGTATTTTTGTTGCCATTGGCACCAGCCTGCTGAGCCTGGGACCGTATGTTGAGGTCATTTTTGCGCTGGTCGTCGGCTGGACGGCGGTGATGATGCTGAAACGCAATGAAGAGAGCGATGAAGTAGAAGATTACTCCAACCATCTGGCGTACCGCCTGGTGAAACGCTTCTACCCGGTGTGGCCAAAAATCAGCAGCCATGCGTTTATCCTGACCCAGAAAGAGGTGGATGCCGAACTGGAGAAACCTGAAAACAAGGATGTGATGGTAGGCCGCGTGAAGAAGGCGAAGCGCTACGCGACGCCGCTGCTGCTCTGCGTCGCGGTGGTGGAGCTGTCCGACGTGATGTTCGCCTTCGATTCCGTACCCGCAATCATCGCCGTCAGCCGTGAGCCGCTGATCATCTACAGCGCAATGATGTTCGCGATCCTCGGCCTGCGTACCCTCTACTTCGTGCTGGAAGCGCTGAAGCAGTATCTGGTGCATCTGGAGAAAGCGGTGGTGTTACTGCTGTTCTTCGTGGCGTTCAAGCTGGGGCTGAATGCGACCGACCACTTCTGGCATCACGGTTATAACATCGGCGCCACGGCAAGCCTGTTTGTGGTGTTGGGGGTACTGGCGCTGGGGATTATTGCGAGCGTGATGTTCCCGGGAAAACGTGAGGCCTGATGTACCGCTTTTCTCCCTCTCCCTGTGGGAGAGGGCCGGGGTGAGGGCACCGGGCCGCACCTAACCCTTAATTGGTGAATTTCGGCGCTTGCTCGGATGATGAAAATGCCGCCAGTGCGGATCCTGCGCCGCCGCCAGCAACTCGTGGTCGCCACGCGTGTCGCCCCAGGCGCGCAGGTGATACGCGTTCAAATCCCCATACACCTTCTCCAGCCTCGCCACCTTCTGGGCACAACGGCAGTTGTGGCCGGTGATCCGCCCGGTCAGCTTGCCGTCTTTCACTTCCAGCTGTGTGCCAATCAGCTTAATGCCGAGCTTATCGGCCCACGGCTGCAATACCAGCGCCGGGGAAGCAGAGCAAATCGTCACTTCCGCACCGGAATTGACCTCGTTGGCGACGGCCAGCACACCTTCCGGGCGCATCAGCTTGTTCCAGTATTTTTCACAGAAGGCTTCCGCCTGCTGACGTAACCAGTGCTCATCCACCCCCGTCAGGAAGGTTTTGATCAACACCTCTTTCAGCTCATCTCGCGTCAGCTTGCGGCGTACACAGTGCAGCGTAGGCAGGGCCATGCGCACCAGTCGGCCAGCAAAGTAGCGCTTGCCAAAGGCAAAGCGCAGGAACGGGATAAAACTGTCGTGGTGCGTCAACGTACCATCAAAGTCAAAGACAGAGAGCACGCTGGACTTCGCCACGGCTTCGTCGGCAATCATATTGGTCATAAATACGTCTTAGCTGAAATACACATTCTGTTCACTAGTTTACCTGCTTTACCTTCACAGTCCTTATATCAGGTCGCATTTTTTCCTGAACCTGTGGCCTGACGGGTCAAACAATGTCATCCACCACGCCGCCGTCAACGCGCAGCGCCGCGCCGGAAGTCGCGGAGGCCTGCATGGAACAGACATACACCACCATATTCGCCACTTCTTCCACCGTGGCGGCGCGCTGGATCACCGAGCTGGGGCGATTCGCCATCACGAACTCTTTCGCCAGCTGTTCCAGCGATTTACCGGTTCTTTCGATCTCGTCTTTCATCATCGCGGCAAAACCGTCCGACATTGTCGGGCCCGGCAGCACGCTGTTCACCGTCACGCCGCTGCCTGCCACGAACTTCGCCAGACCGCGCGCCAGCGAGAGCTGGGCGGTTTTTGTCACGCCATAGTGGATCATATCCGCAGGAATATTGCAGGCCGATTCTGACGAGATAAACACTACCCGACCCCAGCCCTTTTGTACCATGCCGGGCAGCAGGGCACGAGAGAGGCGCACGCCGGACATCACGTTGGTCTGCCAGTAGCGTTCCCAGGTCTCGTCGTCGGTGGAATAAAAATTCTGCTGGCCATAGATCCCGGCGTTATTCACCAGAATATCGACGTGCGAGGCGACCCTGAGCAGTTCGTCAACGCCCTCCTGCGAGCTCAGATCGGCGATGGCGGCACGGACCTGTACGCCCGGCACCACCTGCTGTAGCGCCTGAATGCCTTTGTTCACCGAGTCGACGCTGCGCCCGTTCACGATCACTTCCGCACCGCTCTCCGCCAGCCCGCGGGCGATGGCAAACCCAATACCGCCGGTGGACGCGGTCACCAGCGCTACTTTCCCCGTTAAATCAATTTTCATCATTCGCTCCTTGTCATCTTATGGTTCAAAACTTAAAGCGTAGCACTTGACGATGACGGCTCCTGTTTAAAAAGGCGCAACAGCGTCTCAACCTGCTCGTCCAGCGGGCTGAGGGAGCGTTTGACGATGAGGTGCAGCGGCGTGGCGCGACGTACGCCGTGGCTGAGCGGCAGCGTTTTAAGGATGCCCTGCTGGAGCGGGGTCTGAATGCGTTCTTCCGGTAACCAGCCGTATCCAACCTGATACATCACCGCTTCGATCGCGGCATCGATGGTGGAGAAGGTCCACGACTCCCCGATGGGGTGAGCGGTGGGCTGGCTGTCTGCGATCTGAATGCGCGGCCACGGTCGTAGCATCTCGTCGTTAAGCGGTGTATCCAGCGCAAACAGCGGGTGAGCGTGATGCGCGACGGCAACAAAATCGATATTCATCAGCCATTCGCCCAGGCCGGTAATGTCCTGGCGGCGGGTTAAGACCATCACGTCGGCTTCATCATTAAGCGCATCTGCGCGGCTGTTTTCCAGCACCTCGGTAAGCCGCACCTGCGTTTGCGGGTACAGCTGCTGAAACTGGCGCAAAATCGCGAACAGCCGGCTGCGCGGAAAAATACTGTCTACCATCAGGTCGATACGGGTTCGCATCCCGCTGCGCAGGGTCGCAGCGCGCGTTTCAACATAGGCGAAGGCTTTCAGCAGCGGTTTAACCTGATTCAGCAACAGCTCACCCGCCGGTGTCAGCACGGCACGCCGTCCCTCTGTCATCAGGAGCGCCACGCCCAGCCGCTCCTGCAACAGCGACAGGTTATAGCTGACCGAGGACTGGCTGCGGTGGGTCTCTTCCGCCGCCTTAGCGAAGCTGCCAGCCTCGATGACTCTCTCCAGCAAGGCCCACTGTTCGAGCGTCGTCTTGTGCATAATTAATCTAAATTTTGGATGAATTTGATTCAAACATAGCGTTATTCATTCATTTTTTGAAGGGGTACGATCGTCTCATCAAAACAAAGGAGACATCGTATGAGCACCTTCGATAAACATGATTTAAGCGGCTTCGTCGGCAAACATCTGGTATATACCTACGATAATGGCTGGAACTACGAAATTTACGTTAAAAACGAAAACACCCTGGACTACCGTATTCACAGCGGTCTGGTGGGCAACCGTTGGGTGAAAGATCAGCTGGCCTACATTGTTCGCGTTGGGGAGAGCATCTATAAAATTTCCTGGACGGAGCCAACCGGTACCGACGTGAGCCTGATCGTGAACCTGGGCGACAGCCTGTTCCACGGCACCATCTTCTTCCCGCGCTGGGTCATGAATAATCCGGAAAAAACCGTCTGCTTCCAGAACGATCACATTCCACTGATGAATAGCTACCGTGATGCCGGGCCAGCGTATCCAACCGAAGTGATTGATGAATTTGCCACCATCACCTTCGTGCGCGACTGCGGTGCGAATGACGACAGCGTTATTGCGTGCGCGGCCAGCGAGTTGCCAAAAAACTTTCCTGATAATTTAAAATAAGCGCGACAATTAACTAAAAAGAAAAGTTCCCGACTCATTTCATATTTATTGGAAATGGTCGGGGATTTTTTTATTTGTTGATGTTTGGTTTAGATAATTGACTTTAATACGGTGAGCGGAATCACATAATAAATAATTCATAATCACTTAACCTATTGTTTAATAATAAATTTATATCAATTCATTCCTCCTTTTTATCACCATCTTAATTTTTCCCTAAGAAATGAACGTTACCTTGAGATGAGTTTATGGTTCGTTGAAATAAACGCATCGGCATTTGGTTAATATCAAAAAGTTGCCATGCATAACTCAAGGAAATTAATAATGCGTGATTTTTTGCCTTTTTCCCGGCCCTCAATGGGCGCGGAGGAAATCGCCGCGGTACAGGAGGTATTAACCTCCGGCTGGATCACCACCGGGCCGAAAAATCAGATGCTTGAAGAGGCGTTCTGTACGCTTACGGGAAATCGTCATGCGATTGCCGTCTCCTCTGCCACGGCGGGGATGCACGTCACCCTGATGGCGATGGGGATTGGTCCCGGCGATGAGGTGATTACGCCCTCCCTGACCTGGGTATCGACGCTGAATATGATCGTGCTGCTGGGTGCCATACCGGTGATGATCGACGTCGACAGAGACACGCTGATGGTGACGCCTGAAGCGGTCGATGCCGCCGTTACGCCTCGCACCAAAGCCATTGTGCCGGTTCATTATGCGGGTGCGCCGTGCGATATTGACGCCATCCGCGCCGTCGGTGAACGTCACGGTATTCCTGTCATTGAAGACGCGGCCCATGCCGCCGGAACGTGCTACCACAGCCGTCATGTGGGCTGGCGGGGCACCGCAATTTTCTCCTTCCACGCCATCAAAAACATGACCTGCGCCGAAGGTGGGCTGGTGGTGACGGATGACGAGCAGCTGGCGCAAAACATCCGTAGCCTGAAGTTCCACGGTCTGGGCGTTGATGCCTATGACCGCCAGACCCATGGCCGCGCGCCGCAGGCCGAGGTCATCACCCCGGGTTTTAAATACAACCTCGCGGATATCAACGCCGCGCTGGCGCTGGTGCAGCTCGGCAAACTGGGCGAAGCCAACAGGCGCCGTCGCGACATTGCCGACCGCTACCTGCTTGAACTCTCGGATACCCCTTTCCAGCCGCTGCGCATTCCGTCCTGGCCGCATCTGCACGCCTGGCACCTGTTTATCATTCGCGTGGATGAGGCCCGGTGCGGCCTCTCGCGTGATGCCCTGATGGCCGCGCTGAAGGAGCAGGGCATCGGTACGGGCCTGCATTTCCGTGCGGCACATACGCAAAAATACTACCGCGAGCGTTTCCCTGATGTGTCGCTTCCGAACTCTGAATGGAACAGCGCGCGTATTTGTTCTCTCCCTCTTTTCCCGGACATGACCCATGACGACACAACCCGCGTCATTACCGCGCTCCATCAGCTTGCAGGACATTGATATGTTCAGTGCGCCGCCTGTACAAAAAGTTTCCGTGGTGATCCCGGTCTATAACGAGCAGGAGAGCCTGCCGGAACTGATCCGCCGCACGACTGCCGCCTGCGAGACGCTCGGCAAAGCTTATGAAATTCTGCTGGTGGACGACGGCAGCAGCGACAATTCCGCGCGGATGCTGACCGACGCCGCGCAGGCGGAGGGCAGCCACATTGTTGCCGTACTGCTCAACCGTAACTACGGCCAGCACTCGGCAATTATGGCCGGGTTCAGCCACGTTACGGGCGATCTGGTGATTACCCTGGATGCTGATCTGCAAAACCCGCCGGAAGAGATCCCACGCCTGGTTGCCAAAGCCGACGAGGGCTACGACGTGGTCGGCACCGTGCGGCAAAACCGCCAGGACAGCCTGTTCCGTAAGCTGGCGTCTCGCACCATCAACCGTCTGATCCAGCGCACCACCGGTAAAGCGATGGGCGACTACGGCTGCATGCTGCGCGCCTATCGCCGCCACATCGTCGACGCCATGCTGCACTGCCACGAGCGCAGCACCTTCATTCCGATTCTGGCGAACACCTTTGCCCGTAAAGCGACGGAGATCCCGGTGCTGCACGCCGAGCGCGAGCACGGGGAGTCAAAGTACAGCTTCATGCGTCTCATCAACCTGATGTACGACCTGATCACCTGCCTGACCACCACGCCACTGCGCCTGTTGAGCGTGTTCGGCAGCGTTATCGCGCTGGCCGGGTTTGCGCTTTCCGTTCTGCTGGTCGTTCTGCGGCTGGTCTTTGGTCCCCAGTGGGCGGCGGAAGGGGTCTTTATGCTGTTTGCCGTGCTGTTCACGTTCATTGGCGCCCAGTTCATCGGTATGGGTCTGCTGGGTGAGTACATTGGCCGTATTTACAACGATGTTCGCGCGCGTCCGCGCTATTTTATTCAACGTGTTGTCCGTCAGGAGCACCTGGCATCTCAAGAGGAAAACCACCCATGAAAACCGTCGTCTTTGCCTATCACGATATGGGGTGCACGGGCACGCAAGCCTTGCTGGACGCAGGCTTCGACATTACCGCCATCTTCACCCATCCGGATGTTGCCGGGGAAAACCACTTCTTCGGCTCGGTGGCGCGTATTGCGGCTGAACACGGTATTCCGGTTTACGCCCCGGACGATGTGAACCATCCGCTGTGGGTGGATCGTATTCAGAAGCTTGCGCCGGACGTGATTTTCTCTTTCTACTACCGCAATCTGCTTTGCGACGACATCCTGAGCGTGGCGACAAAAGGCGCATTTAACCTGCACGGCTCGCTGCTGCCTGCCTACCGTGGCCGTGCGCCGCTGAACTGGGCGCTGGTTAACGGTGAAATGGAAACCGGCGTAACGCTGCACAAAATGGTACGCCGTGCCGATGCGGGCGGTATCGTGGCACAGCTGAAAGTGGGCATTGGCGCTGATGAAACGGCGCTGGAGCTGCACCACAAGCTCTGCATCGCCGCGCAAAGCCTGCTTCGCGACGCGCTGCCGACGATCCTTCAGGGGACTTTTACCGAAACCGCGCAGGACGAAAGCAAGGCAAGCAGTTTTGGTCGCCGCACGCCGGAGGACGGGCGACTGGACTGGGCGAAACCGGCGCGTCAGCTGCATAACCTGGTGCGCGCCGTGACCGACCCGTGGCCGGGCGCGTACAGCTTCGCCGGGGTCAGTAAATTTATCGTCTGGAAATCCCGCGTGCGTGAGGACATTCCGGCGGCAAAACCGGGCACCGTCATCTCCGTCTCTCCGCTGATTGTGAGCTGCGGCGAGCAGGCGCTGGAGATCGTCACCGGACAAACGGATAACGGGCTGTACGTGCAGGGGGCGCAGCTGGCGCAGTCTCTTGGGCTGGTGGCGGGGGCGCTGATCACCAGCGCGCCGGTGGTGGCGATCAAACGCCGCACGCGCGTCTTAATCCTCGGCGTGAACGGGTTTATCGGTAACCATCTGACCGAACGGCTGCTGGAAGACGACAATTACGAGATCTACGGTCTCGATATCGGATCCGATGCGATCGGTCGATTCCTCACTAATCCCCGTTTCCACTTCGTTGAAGGGGACATCAGCATCCATTCCGAATGGATCGAGTACCACATCAAAAAATGTGACGTGGTGCTGCCGCTGGTGGCGATTGCCACCCCGATTGAATACACCCGTAACCCGCTGCGCGTGTTCGAACTCGATTTCGAAGAGAACCTGAAGATTATCCGCGACTGCGTGAAATACGATAAGCGCATCATCTTCCCGTCGACGTCGGAAGTGTACGGCATGTGTACCGACAATAACTTCGATGAAGACACCTCCAGTCTGGTGGTCGGGCCGATTAACAAGCAGCGCTGGATCTACTCCGTCTCCAAACAGCTGCTGGACCGCGTGATCTGGGCATACGGTGAGAAAGAGGGGCTACGCTTTACCCTGTTCCGCCCGTTTAACTGGATGGGGCCGCGCCTGGACAACCTGAACGCCGCGCGTATCGGCAGCTCCCGCGCCATCACCCAGCTGATCCTCAACCTGGTGGAAGGTTCGCCCATTAAGCTGATTGAAGGTGGCAAACAGAAACGCTGCTTCACCGATATCAGCGACGGTATTGAAGCGCTGTTCCGCATCATCGAAAACAAAGACGGCCGCTGTAACGGGGAGATCATCAACATCGGTAATCCGGACAACGAAGCGAGCATCCGCGAGCTGGCGGAAATGCTGCTGGCAAGCTTTGAACGTCACCCGCTGCGCAGCCAGTTCCCGCCGTTTGCCGGTTTCCGCGAAGTGGAGAGCAGCAGCTACTACGGCAAGGGTTATCAGGACGTTGAGCACCGCAAGCCGAGCATCCGCAATGCGAAGCGCTGCCTGAACTGGACGCCGACGGTGAAGATGGAGCAGACCATTGATGAAACGCTCGACTTCTTCCTGCGCACCGTGGAGCTGTCGGAACAGGCATCATGAAAAAGGTCGGTTTACGCATTGACGTCGACACCTTTCGCGGCACGCGCGAGGGCGTGCCGCGGCTGCTGGAGCTGCTGAGCAAGCACAACGTGCGTGCCAGCATTTTCTTCAGCGTCGGGCCAGACAACATGGGGCGTCACCTGTGGCGCCTGGTTAAACCGGCCTTTCTGTACAAAATGCTGCGCTCGCGCGCGGCATCGCTCTACGGCTGGGATATCCTGCTGGCCGGAACCGCATGGCCCGGCAGGCGCATCGGCGCGGAAAATGAAGCGATCATCTGCAAGGCCGCGCAGCATCATGAAGTGGGGCTGCACGCCTGGGATCACCATGCCTGGCAGGCCTGGGCGGGCGTGTGGGATATCCCCCGCCTGGCGCGTGAGGTTGAGCGCGGCGTGCTGGAGCTGGAAGCCATTACCGGCCAGCCTGTACGCTGTTCCGCCGTGGCGGGATGGCGGGCCGACCAGCGCGTGGTGAAGGCCAAAGAGCGCTTCGCCTTTCGCTACAACAGCGATTGCCGGGGCACCGGACCGTTTTTACCGCTGCTGGGGGAAAACCGAACCGGCACGGTGCAGATTCCGGTCACCCTTCCGACGTGGGATGAAGTGGTCGGGCGCGAGGTGAGTGCCGACAGGTTCAACCGTTACATTCTGGATGCGATGCACCGCGATGCCGGTACGCCGGTTTATACCATCCATGCCGAAGTGGAAGGCATTGCGTATCAGCAGGATTTTGACGCGTTGCTTGCGCTGGCGGCGCAGGAGGGCATTCAGTTCTGCCCGTTAAGCCAGCTGTTGCCGGAGGATCCTGGCACGCTGCCCCTGGGAAAAATCGTCCGTCATGAAATGGCTGGCCGGGAAGGCTGGCTTGGCTATCAACAAACCGTGAGCCCGGCACTATGAAAACAGCCCGCTATGGCCTGACGCTTCTCGCCCTGTTTGTCGTTTACTACCTCCTTCCGGTCAACCTTCGCCTGTTATGGCAGCCTGATGAAACGCGCTATGCGGAAATCAGCCGCGAAATGCTGGCCTCCGGCGATTGGGTGGTCCCGCATTTCCTCGGGCTGCGTTACTTTGAAAAACCCATTGCCGGTTACTGGGTGAACAGCATCGGGCAATGGCTATTTGGACACACCAATTTTGCCGTTCGCGCGGGGGCGATATTCTGCACCGGGCTGACGGCGCTGCTGGTGATCTGGCTGGCCTGGCGTCTCTGGCAGGATAAGCGGGTGACGATCTTCTCCGGCCTGATCTTCTTAACCCTGTTCCTGGTCTATGGCATCGGCACCTACGCCGTGCTGGATCCCATTATCACCCTCTGGCTGGTGGCGGCTATGTGCAGCTTCTGGCTGGCTTCGCAGGCGAAAACGATAGCCGGAAAAGCGGGGGGCTACATTCTGCTGGGGCTGGCCTGCGGCATGGGCGTTATGACCAAAGGCTTCCTGGCGCTGGCGGTACCGGTGATTGGCGTGCTGCCGTGGGTGATTGCGCAACGACGCTGGAAGGAGGTGCTGGTTTTCGGCTGGCTGGCGATCCTCAGCTGCGTACTTATCGTCCTGCCCTGGGGGCTGGCAATCGCTCAGCGTGAACCCGATTTCTGGCGTTACTTCTTCTGGGTGGAGCATATCCAGCGCTTTGCCCGGAGCGATGCCCAGCATAAAGCGCCGTTCTGGTACTATCTGCCGTTCCTCATCGCGGGAAGTCTGCCGTGGCTGGCGATGCTGCCGGGCGCGCTACGCCTGGGATGGCGAGACAGAGAAAACGAGAGGGCGGGGCTTTATCTGCTGGGCTGGATCGTGATGCCGCTGCTGTTCTTCAGCATCGCCAAAGGCAAGCTGCCGACCTATATCCTGCCGTGCTTTGCGCCGCTGGCGATCCTGATGGCGCGCTACGCCTGCACCGTCGCCGAAAAAGCGTTACGTATTAACGGTGGGATCAATATCGCGTTTGGCGTGCTTGGCACGCTGGCGGCGCTGGTGGTCTCGCCGTGGACATCGGTCGAGATGTACAAACTCTTCTGTGCGGTAGTGGCTTTTCTTATCTGGGCCTCGGTGGGCTGGTTTACCCTTAAAAATCCGCAGCGCTGGTGGCTGGCGGCGCTTTGCCCTGCCGGACTGGCGCTGCTGGTGGGTTTTGCGATCCCGGACCGGGTAGTGGATTCCAAACAGCCGCAGTCGCTGGTGGATTCCGTTCGCGAGCCATTACAGATGAGTAAATTCGTCCTGGCGAACAACGTTGGTATAGCCGCCGGGCTGGCGTGGGAGCTTCAGCGTAATGACATCATTTTGTATGGGCAGAGCGGCGAGCTGAAATACGGCCTGGATTATCCGGACGCTAAGGGGCGTTTTGTGAGCAAAGATGATATCGCGCACTGGCTTGAAGCGCATCGTCAGCGGGGACCGGTGTCGCTGGTGATCCTGTTGTCGAAAAACGACGACCTGGCCCGCGCCGGGCTGCCAAAACCGGACAACCTGACGATTCAGGGGCGTCTGGCTTACCTGCAATATCTGCCGCAGTGATGGCCTGGATCTGGCTGGTGCTGGCAAGCCTGTTGAGCTGCGCAGGTCAACTGTGCCAGAAACAGGCGACCCGGGCAGGCGGCGGTCAGCAGGTCGCCCTGTGGCTTGGGCTGGCCCTGCTGATGCTGGGTGGCGGGATGGTTGCCTGGCTGGTGGTATTGCAGCATCTGCCCGTCGGGGTGGCGTACCCCATGCTGAGCCTTAACTTTGTCTGGGTAACGCTGGCGGCAAAAATCGTCTGGCATGAGCCTGTCCCGCTACGTCACTGGCTGGGCGTCGGGTTGATTATCGTCGGGGTTATTTTGCTGGGAGGAAGCCTGTGAACGGTGCGTGTTGGGCGTTATGCAGCGTAGTGTTAGTCAGCGTGGCGCAGCTGCTGCTGCGTCATGCGATGGTAACGCTGCCCCCGATGGGCGACGCTTTCTGGGCAGCCCTCTGGCATATAGCCCCCGGTACGGGCGCGCTGATGCTGGGGCTGACAGGCTATTGCGCCTCAATGGGCTGCTGGTATCTGGCATTGCATCGTATGGCGCTCAGCAAAGCGTATGCCTTGCTGAGCCTCAGTTACATCCTGGTGTGGAGTGCTGCAATTTTACTGCCCGGCTGGGGAGAATACTTTTCCTGGCGCGGGCTGGCGGGCGTCGGCTTGATTATACTCGGCGTGCTGGTCATTTTTATGCCGCAGAAATACCGGAGTAAGTAACCGCTTCCGCCGTTAAGGTGAAAGGCGTAGGGGTACAGACCGCCAGGCTCAGCGAGCCGAAGCGTAGCTGACTGACCGGGAGGGGCTGGGCGGTGCTGTCAATACTGACAATCTGCCACGCGCTGCCGCCACGCTGTTTGACGATCGCCTCTTTGCGCGTCCAGATACGCCAGAATGCGGAAAGCTGCTCTTCCGGCGCTTCACGTTCCAGCTCGTCATGTTCGGTGAGGCTGAAAACGGCATTCGCCAGCGCCTGCCAGTTCTCCCGCGGGCGGATCACTTCGATATCGCAGCCCACTTCACCTTCATCGCTCATCAGCAGGGCAATGTCGTCCCCGCTGTGGCTCAGGTTAAACCACAGAGGATGGCCGTTAGCGAAGGCCGGTTTTCCCTGCTCGCCGTAAATTATCTCGGGAAGCGGTGAGGGGGATAAGGTTCTGGCGAGCAGCGTCCGGCCTGCAAGCCAGGAAGCGTGTCGTGCACCCTGAGGTGCCATGTCTGCGAGCGTTGACGCCAGCGGGTCCGCGCTAAGGGTGGAGATCTTTCCCAGTACAAACTGGTACATAGTTACGCCCAGCGTTTAATGATTATCGAGGTATTGATGCCGCCAAAGGCAAAGTTATTGCTCTGAATAAATTCGCAATCAATCGGGCGGGTTTCCCCCATAATATAATCTAAAGCGCCGCATTGCTCATCCGGTTGTCTTAAATTGAGCGTCGGTGTGAACCAGCCCTCCCGCATCATGTGCAGACTCAGCAAGGCTTCCAGTGCGCCGCAGGCACCCAGGGTATGGCCGAAATAACTCTTTAAGGAAGAGATGGGCACGCTGTCGCCGAAAATGGCGGCGGTCGCCTGACTTTCGGCGATATCCCCGCGATCGGTTGCCGTGCCGTGGGCAGAAATGTAGCCAATCTCCTGAGGACCAAGGCCCGCCATCGCCAGCGACTGCGCCATACACACCTGCATGGTTTCACGCTGGGGCTGGGTGATGTGCGCCGCATCGCAGTTGGTGGCAAAGCCCACGATCTCGCCATAGATTGTCGCCCCGCGCGCTCTGGCGTGATCCAGCGCTTCCAGCACCAGCGTGCCCGCCCCTTCGCCAATCACCAGACCATCGCGCTGAACGTCAAACGGCGACGGCGTGGTTTTTGGCGCGTCGTTACGCTGGCTGGTGGCAAACAGGGTATCGAAAACCGCCGCTTCCGACGGGCACAGCTCTTCCGCGCCGCCTGCCACCATCACCGTCTGGTAGCCGTGACGAATCGCTTCCCAGGCGTAGCCAATCGCCTGGCTGCCAGAGGTACAGGCGCTCGAGGTGGGGATCACCCGTCCGCGCAGGCCAAAGAACAGCCCGGTATTCACCGCCGTGGTGTGCGGCATCATCTGCACGTAGGTGGTGCCGGTGATGTTGTGGGTGTGCTTTTCGGTGAGCATAGAGGCAAACTCGCTGACCGGCCCGGTGCTGCCGGTCGACGAGCCGTAGGCGATGCCGGTCTGACCGTTGGTCAGCACCGCGTCGTCGATCAGTCCCGCCTGCTCCAGCGCCAGCTCGGTGGCGCGGGTAGAGAGCAGCGACACCCGGCCCATGGCGCGAATGCGCTTACGGGTATAGTGAGCGGGGAGAGTGAAATCTTCAATCGGCGCGGCGAGCAGGGTTTGCAGGCCGTCATACGCCTGCCACTCCGTCATGGTACGCACCGCATTTTCATACTCGCGCAGACGGCGCGAGATGGTCGGCCAGTCCTCGCCGAACGCGGTGACGCCGCCCATGCCCGTAATCACTACCCGGCGGGTCATAGCATGCCTCCGTTAATCGAAATCACCTGACGCGTCACATAGCCTGCTTTATCCGACATCAGGTAACTCGCCAGCCCGGCGACCTCCTCGGCCTGGCCCATACGCTGCATCGGGATCATCGACATCGCCGCGTGCAGCGCGGCTTCGTCCATCTCGATCATGCCGGTATCGATCAGCCCCGGCGCGATGCAGTTGACGGTGATTTTGCGTTTTGCCAGCTCGGTGGCGAGCGCTTTGGTGGCGCCGATGATCCCGGCTTTCGCCGCGCTGTAGTTCACCTGCCCACGGTTGCCCATAATGCCTGACACCGACGACAGGGTGATGATCCGCCCGCCCTTGCGGGTGCCGATCATCGGCATAATGCAGGGATGAATGACGTTATAAAAACTGTCGAGATTGGTGTGGATCACGCTGTCCCAGTCATCGTCGCTGAGCGCCGGAAACGCACCGTCGCGGGTAATACCGGCGTTACTGACCACGCCATACCACGCGCCGTGGTCAGCGATCTCCTGTTCCAGCACCGTGCGGCACTGCTCGCGGTTGCCCACGTCGAAGGTGAGTAAACGGCCCGCGCCGCCTGCCTGGACAATCGCTTCCAGCGTCTCCTGCGCGCCCGCTTCATCACGATGGTAATGCACGCCGACGGTGAAACCGTCCGCCGCAAGCTGAAGGGCGATAGCGCGGCCAATGCCTTTGCTGGCGCCAGTGACCAGTACGGATCTCATGATGGTGTTCCCTGGTTGAAAAGTGTGGTTAATTCATCCTCGCTCGGCTGGAAGGTGTTCACGCGGCCCGTGGCGAGGGAGACACTATCCGCACGAATGGTGCACTCGAAGCTGCCAAAGCGTTCATCCTGCATCAGACGTTCGATGGTGATGATCAGCGTGCTGCCTGCGGCAAAATGCCCTGCGTCGCACACCAGCTCGCGCGCGCCCAGCACCATGCCCAGCGCACAGTGCGGCAGCCCTTTTTGCATCCGGTGCCATTCAGACCAGACGCCCACGGTCTGGGCCATCAGCTCCAGCGCAAACCAGCCAGGCAGGTTGCCGTCCGCGTCCAGGAACGGAGCCAGAACGCCCCGATCGTTCACCGTCACGCTGCAAACGGCGCGGTCATCGGTGACGCTTTCCACGCTCTCAAGCAGCAGCATCGGCGTGTCGTGAGGAAGATAATCCCCGGGAGGTAAGTAGCGCATCATACCCTCCCCAGCAGAAGGCTGGCGTTGTTGCCGCCAAACGCGAAGGAGTTTGACAGGATCGCCGGTTTATTCAGCGGTGCGCTCTGGTGCAGCAGGCCGAAGGCGGGCAGGGTGTCGTCTGGCGCGTAGCGGGAAAAATCCTGCGGCGGCAGCGGCAGGTCTCGAGTCAGGATCAGCCAGCTCAGGGCGGCCTCGGTGATCCCCGCTGCGCCCAGCGTGTGGCCGGTAAGATGTTTCGTGGAGCTGCACGGCACGCGGTCGCCAAAGAGATCGTGGATCACCTGCGCCTCAATGCGATCGTTCAGCGGCGTAGCGGTGCCGTGCAGGTTGATATAGCCGACGTCCGCCGCCGTCATGCCCGCCTCGTTCAGCGCCTGGTTGATGGCGCGGATCGCCCCTTCGCCCTGCGGATGCGGGGCGGAAATATGGTACGCATCGCTGGATTCCCCCGCGCCCAGGAGCGCAACCTCGCCCGGCTCGCGGGTCAGCACCATCAGTGCCGCCGCTTCGCCAATGGTGATCCCCCGACGGTGGCGGCCAAACGGTTCGCACAGGGTTGGGGAGAAGGACTCCAGGCTGTTGAAGCCGTTGACCGGCATGCGGCTCAGGCTGTCGGCCCCGCCGACGATGGCGACGTCCACCAGCCCGGCGTCAATCAGGCGACGACCGCTGACGATCGCCCGCGCGCTGGAGGAGCAGGCGGTTGAGATGGTATACGCCGGGCCGTCCAGCGCAAGCCAGCGGGCGAGAAAGCGCGACGGATCGCCCAGCTCCTGCTGCGGATATTGCCACTGCGGGCTGCTCTCGCCGTTTTGCGCGCGGCGCACGTACTCATCACCCTCGTCCAGCCCGGAGGTGCTGGTGCCCAGCACAACCGCCACGCGGTCGCGCCCTACGCGCGCAATGGCCGCATCGACGGCGGGCCGGATTTGCGCCAGCGCCGCCAGCAGCAGTTGGTTGTTGCGGCTGCGATGCGCAGAAAAAGACTCGGGGACAGGGGGAAGTTCACCCTCCACGCCCCCCAGCACGGCCTCGGGTAAGCCCTGTAGCCAGCCCGCACGCTGGCGCATCCCGGGGGCCACACCAGCGATCAGGTTCGCCGCTATTTCATCAGCCGAGTTGCCGAGCGCGTTGACCATGCCAACGGCAGAAAGGTAAATCATCTCAGTCACCCAGATATTGAATGGTGATGTGGTAGTGAAAAGCGTGCTGCACAATGCTAATCGGTTCGCGCCTGCCGTTACGGTTCAGGTAGACAATTTCCGTGACCAGTTTGCCCTCGGGGTTGCGCAGTTCGCGTCTGGTGTCAGTATCGTTCAGCGTCCAGCCTTTCGGCAACTGCGGCTGCCAGGCGCTGAGTGGCCAGTGGCTCAGCATCACGTCGGCCAGCACCTGGCTGGCGGGCGGCAGCTGCGGCATCACAACCGACTGCTCGGTGTGGATCCCGGTGTTGTCGTAGGTGGCGAGGAACAGGCGGATCCCGACGGAGGAGAGGCCGGCAAGCGCCACTTTATTTCCATCGGCGTTCAGCATCACCAGCAGCGACTGGGTCTGGCCTTTAAAACTGCCGGTAAGCAACTGCTGCACGCGGATGACAGGCGTGATGCCCGGCGGGGGCAGCGTGACGCGGGTGCCGGGCTGGAGCCAGGCCTGAGGGCGCGCGTCATCGCGGTTCGTCGTATGGCTACACCCCGCCAGCAACAGGGCCATCATCACTGCCGCCAGGCGAATGAAACGGGTCATGGTAAGTTCTCTTTGTTAGACGGCATCGCCAGCGGGGCGAGCAGGAACGCGGTGAAGATACCGCTCACCAGCACAATGCCAAAGCTGCTGATGGCCTGAGTGGTGCTGAACACCAGCATCCCCAGCGTCAGCAGGGTAGTCATCATGGCGAGGGTAATCGCCAGCATGGAGGTCAGCGGCGTGCCGCGCGGGTTGCTGAAAAACAGCGTGTAGTTAATGCCAATGCCGAGGACCAGCACCAGCGCCAGCAGGGAAAACAGGTTCACCGGATGGCCCGTCATGGCCAGCGCCGCCAGCCCGCCGGCCAGCGACAGCACGGACGGCACCAGCGCCACCAGCCCTTTTCGCCAGCCGAGGCGTAGCATCGCGCCGCAGGCAATCACCGCCAGCGCCACGCCCAGCAGCCCCGTCAGCAGCGAGCGGTAGAGCGCAAACAGGCTGTCGAAGCTGGCCTTACGGTCAACCCAGACGACCCCGGGATGGCGGGCGGCCAGCTCACCGAGCGCGGCGCTGTTTCTGACGCCATCGACCGGGACCAGCACACCGCTTTTGCCGTCCGGCAGCGTCAGCCACAGCAAACGCCAGCCCTCGCTGGCCGGGCTGGCGAGCCACGCTTCCACGCTGACAGGCATGGCGTTCAGGTTCGGTGGGACGGCGTTCAGCCCCGTGCTTTGCAGCATTTTCATCACCGTCGGCGCGGCGTTACGCAGAAGATGCAGATCGCTGTTCTGCCGCGCCAGCGAGTTCAGCGGCAGGGTGCGCCAGCGGGTTAATTCACCGGCTTTTTGCGCCAGCGCCAGCGCCGGGGTAAACGCCTCCAGCCGCTCCAGCGTTTCCTGAGCCGACGCGCCGTACACCACGAACCACTTCTGATCGACATTTTGCCCGGTCAGGGCGGTGATGGTTTTTTCCTGCGCCAGAATGTCCTGCGGCAGCGCCTGAAGCCGGGCGATATCGTCATCCACCCGCAGGCTGGCGATCCCGATGGCGGAGAGCAGCGCCAGCGCTACCGGCAGCCCGACAGAGAGGGCTTTACCGTCGCGCCAGGCGTTCAGCCAGCGCTGCATCATCCCTCTCAGGGGGACCGGGCGGACCGGCATGCCCCGGCACAGCCACGGATGCCAGAACATTACCGTCAGGCACGAGGCGCTCAGCCCTGCGGCGGCGAACACCGCCATCTGACGAATGCCGGGGAAGGGGGCCAGCATCATGAAGAGATACGCCACGACGGTGGTCAGCAGCGCCAGCAGCAGCGCGTTACGTACTTTCGCCAGGCTTTGCCAGGGCGAGTTTTCCGCGCCGTGCACCATCCGCTCCGTGAGGTAGTAAATCGTATAGTCCGCCGAGATGCCGATGATGCTCATGCTCATCACCAGCGTCATCAGGTGCAGTTCACCGAACAGCAGCAGCGTCACGACCGTCCCCGCCAGCGCGCCGATGGCAATGGAGAGCAGGCTCAGCAGCAGCGGACGCACGGAGCGAAACACCGACACAATCAGCAGGATCACCCCGAGCACCGTGGCGACGCCAAGCGTGGAAATATCGTTTTTAGCCTGCTGGCTGGCGTAATCGCTGTAGAACACCGTCCCGCGCGAGAGCAGCTGCGCCTGTGGATACTGGCTTTTCAGCGTCTGCTGCAACGCGTTAAGGGTGGTCACCAGCTGGTGGGTTTGCTGCATATCAAACGATGAGCCCGCCAGCTCGCCGTGCAGCAGATACCAGTAGTTCCCGGCCGCATCTTTTGTCACCAGCCAGCCGTCCATCAGCTGCATCTTCTGGCTGTTTTTCGCCAGCGCGAGCTGCGCGCCGCGCATCAGCATCAGCGGATCGTTTTGCAGCTCCTTGCCGCTCACGCCGGAAAAGGCGGAGTAGAGCTGGGACAGGATCCACTGGGCCTGTGCTTGACCGCCGTTTTGCAGGCGGGCGCGGGTGGCCGGATCGACCAGGCCATTGCGGTGTTGCCAGAAGAAATCTCCCCAGGCCTGTTGCCCGGCGGCATCCAGCGGACCTTTTACGACACTCAGCGCCTGGCTGCGTTGCAGCAGGGTTAACCACTGCTGCGCCACGCGCGGGTCCGGCTGTTTGCCGGGGCTGACCAGCCAGATGAGCTGGCGGTCGAGGCGCTGCATAAATCCGTCGTTGAGAGCGGGAGGGATCGCGCCGAGCGTCTGTTTCGGCAGCATGGCGAGCACGCTGCTGTTCAGCCGCGCGCCGGGCAGCAGCGACAGCAGCACGCCCAGCAGGATCAGGCATACCGCGGCCCACAGCAGCGCCGGGCGCAGGGCGTTACGGTGCGGCAAAGCGCTGGCGTTCTGCATCGGTCAGGCGGGCGGGCGTCAGTTGGTGGCGGGAGAGGGCGATATCCGTCGTGTCGCCCTGCTTATCGTTCAGGCGAATGGATTCCAGATAGATCGCGCCCTTCAAATCAAGGGTGGAGAAAATCTTGTCCAGCGGCGTGGTGACGGGCGTCAGCACCAGTGACCAGCGGCCTTCACCCAGATCTTTGAAATCGACGCGGAAGTTCTCTTCCAGCACCTTGCGGTCGGCCTGGAACAGCGCCCGCAGCAGATGGTTGAACTGGAACATCTGCGGGTTAGTGTCGGCGGTAATGGTCTGCGGCGACTGACCGTTGACGATCTGCACCATCCGTTTGTCATCCAGCAGCAGCGTCATCGGGAACGGCGCTTTTTGATCCCACAGCAGGCCATTGTCACGGGCGATCAGCATCTCCCCCTGCGAGCGCAGGGGCTGAGGCATATCCTTGATCGTGCGGATCTGTTCGAAGTGTGCGCGTACCACTGGTTGCTCCGCAAACCGCTGTTGCAGTTCATCCAGCGTGATCGCGTTCACCAGCGGGCTTACCAGCAGCGCGAGTAGCGTTATCCATTTCATGGCGCGATCCCCATGCGTTCGAACAGAATGGCCGGGCTGACAAAGCACATCTCCCGGCTTGCTTCTTCCACCGCCACCTGAATGGTGTAGCCGGTGGTGGTGCGTTTCCCGGTTTGCGCGTCGAAGATTTGATAGGCGATGCGCAGACGGTTTTCAACCTCTTCAATGTGGGCGCGGACGCGAATGCGCTGCTCGAAGGTCACCGCGTCGCGGTATTTCACCCGGGTATCCACCACCGGCCAGACGTAGCCGGACGCTTTCATCTGGCGGTAGCCGTAATCAAACTGGTTGAGCAGCGCTTCGCGGGCAATCTCAAAGTAGCGGAAGTAGTTGCCGTGCCACACCACGCCCATCATATCGACATCGTGGAACGGAACGGTGATTTCAACTTCAGCCGTAAAGCGGGGATCGGTCAGCACCCTTTACTCCTTCTCGTTGACCTCTGGCAGCTGCCAGAAATCGAAAAAATTAAACCAGTCGAGCGGCGACAAGAGCGCGTAATGCTCCAGCCGCTGCGCATAGCGGTCGACGGTCTGCTGTAGCGCCTGCTGGCGTTCGCCGCGCGGCAGCAGCAGCGGGTCGGCAAACGGCTCGCAGTGCAGAGTCAGCTTTCCCTGCTGGCAGAGGGCAAAAATCAGCACCACCGGGCAGCGCAAAATGGACGCCAGGATAAACGGCCCCTGCGGGAACGGCGCGGGCTGGCCCATAAATTCGCTCCATATCACCCGCCAGCTACCGCCGCGCTGCGGGGTGACGGCGATGCGATCGCCCACGATCGCCACCCATTCGCCGCGATCCAGCTTCTCTTTAATGAGGATGGCAGTCTCCGGGCCAATGTCGGTGACCGCCATCAGGTGAATGCCCGCCTGCGGCGCCATCTCCTCCATCACCTGCTTAAAGCGTCTGGCGTTGTCGCTGAAGACCAGCGCGTTGATGGTTTTCGCCCCTTCGCGCTGGGCCAGCGCCCGGCAGGCTTCCACATCGCCAAGATGCGACGCGAGCAGCAGTTTGCCCTGAGGATCGTCGAGCCCCAGCGCCTCCTGCGCGCCTGGCGCAAAGACCAGATCGCGATGGAGTTTCATTTCGCCGCGCCAGCTGGCCACTTTATTCAGCATGGCATGACCGAAGCGCAGGAAGTGGGAAAAACTGTTAAGCCGTGCGGGTTGCGGCATTTGCCGCTGTGCCATCACCGTTTTAACCTGCGCCAGCCACTGCTGCGACGCCTGACGCGCAGAGCGGGCGGTCAGCCAGTAGACGGCGGTAACCGGCCACAGCAGGGCGGTAAACGCCTTACGCCCCAGCAGTTGCCAGACGCGCAGCATCAGGCGCATGCCCCATAATCCTTTTACCTCCTGCTGCTGCGCCCAGTGCTGCGAGCGGCGACGCATCAGCAGGGAAGGAATGCGCGGCAGCATGCCGAGAAACAGACGGGTATGCATCAACGAGATGCGCACGTTGTCTTTCAGGGCATCGAAATGGGATACCCCGTCCGGCGGATAGGTTACGCGGGTGGGCAGAAAATAGCTGGTGTTGCCCTGCCAGTAGAGGCGCACCATCACTTCGGTATCAAAATCCATTCGCCTGCCGAGCGGCGTGGTTGCTGCAAGGCGCAGAACCGGGGCTATCGGGTAAACGCGAAACCCGCACATGCTGTCTTTCAGTTGCAGGGAGAGGGTTTCAATCCAGACCCAGACGTGCGTTATCCAGCGCCCGTACAGGCGCGAACGGGGGATCGAGTCATCGTAAACGGGCTGCCCGGAAATGAGCGCATCGGGATGACGCCCGGCCAGCGCCAGCAGTTTGGGAATGTCCTCGATAGCGTGCTGGCCGTCAGCGTCCACCTGAACGGCGTGGGTGAAGCCGCGATCGGCGCAGGCTTTCAGCCCCTGCATCACCGCCGCGCCTTTGCCGCTGTTTTCGGCCAGCCGCAGCAGCGTAACCTGCGGACGATCCGCCGCCAGCGCTTCAAGCGTGCGGCGCGTGGTTTCATCGCTGCCGTCGTCCACCACCAGACAGGGTAGTTCGAAAGGCGCCAGGCGCGCCAGCACCGAAGCCATCATCGCCCCGTGGTTGTAGCAGGGGATCAGCACGCAGGGACGGAAGGTTACTGACATAAGCGAATCTTCCCGCTGCTGGCGGTGTGGCGCTCGTTACCCGCATGGCGCTGGTAGCTAAAGGTCAGCATCTGGCGTTCGGGCTGCCAGGCAAGGAGCAGCGTGACCGTGTTCTCCGGCAACAGCTGGGCGGCGAACTTCACGTTCTGAATACTGTGAAAACGGTAGCCCGACGCCAGCGCGGCGGCGTAATGCATCACCCAGTCGAGCTGCGCCACGCCCGGCAGCAGCGGCTGTACGGCGAAATGTCCCTTAAACCAGAGCAGGTCAGGATCAAGATAAAAGGTTATCTCCAGATGCTGTGGATCGGGCTGGAGGCGCCCGATTTCAGGGATCTTCATGAAACAACTCCTGTAGCTGCGCAGTCACGCGCTTGTTCATGCTGTTGACCGGGATTTCATCAACGATCCGCCAGTAGCGCGGTACGGCAACCGGTTCAAGCCAGGGACGAAGGGCGCGTCGCCAGGCGAGCTCCTGCGCTGTTTTGCTCTGTTCGTGTTGCTGACGCACCGCTTCATTCAGCACCAGCAATACGCCAATGCCCTGACGCCCGCCGCGCGTCACCGTCAGCGCGGCGGCCTCGCGGATGCCGTCCAGCGCCAGCAGGCGGTGCTCAATGTCATCGAGTGAAATGCGCTTATCTTCAATTTTGACCACCCGACCGCGACGCCCGACGAGGCTGAACTGCCCGTCAGCCGTGAAGTGCAGGATATCATCCAGCACGATTCCCTCCGCCTCGGGGATCAGAGGCGATATCACGCGATCGCCGTGAAACGTCACGCCGGGAAAAGACTGCCAGCGCGTGCTTTCCTCCTGACGGTAGCGCCAGGCCATTACGCCCGTTTCCGTGCTGCCGTATATTTCATCCGGCCAGACGTTGAGCCAGGCCTGAACCGCGGCGACCTCCTGCCAGGGCAGCGCGCCGCCGGCGGAGACGAGCAGGTTGACGGGGGGCGGCGTCAGCGACGCGTCCAGCCGCTTGAGAAACGCCGGACTGCTGATGAAAAGGTAGCGTTTATCGTCGGGAAGGGCAGAGAGCTGCTCGGCATAGTTGAGCAGGCTGGCATGCAGCGGCAGGCCGAGCGCCATGGGTAAGACAACACGAAACGTCAGGCCATACAGGTGGTGCAGCACCACGGAAGCCACGACGTGACAGCCCGCCAGACGCTCGCCAAAATGCGCCGCCAGCAGACGAGCCTCACGATCAAGGCTGACCACCGGCTTACTTACCCGCTGCGGCGTGCCAGTCGAGCCGGAGGTGTAAAGCTCGATCGTGCGCGTCTCACCGATGGCTGGCAGCGGTGAAAAGGGATGGCCTGCCCGCTGCGCGGAAGCCACCCGCAGCTGTCGCCCCTGAAAATCGAGCGTGGTGTCGCTCAGGACGCCGCTGAACAGCGCCCGCTGTTCGTTAAGCTGCGCCGCCCGGCTGTGCCCGGGGAGGACCGGCGTTTTACCCGCATGCAGCGTCGCCAGCAGCGCGACAATAAACAGATAACCGTTTTCGATGCACAACGCCCAGCGTTCGCCATCTTCACGACGCAGCGTGTAGACCAGCTGAGTGACGTCGTGGCGCAGATCGCCAAGCGTCCAGAGGCGGTCGTCCTGCCAGGCGACAGGGGTGTTGTCAGGGCGGGGCGCACTGAGCCACTGGCTAAGCGGAAGAGGGTTAAGCATCGTTTTTCATCACCCGTTGTCGCACCACCCACTCGCCAGCCATCAGCGTGCCCATCAGGAGATAGGCAATCATCCCATTCCACAGCGTCCACAGACGGATATCGGCGTGTAATACGGTAAACAGCGCGATCGCCCCGTTGATAATAAAAAAGCCGCACCAGACCTGGGTAACCCGGCGCGTGTAACGTACCCCGACGGGGGAGAGATCCGGTTCACGCAGGCGCGCCAGCCGTTCAACAACAGGCATTGCCGTCCACAGCGAACCGCCAAACACCACCAGCATCACCAGATTCACCACCACCGGATATAACAGCACCCACTGGTGCGCGTGCAGGACGTAGCTCGCCGCGCAAAGTGCTATGCCGGCCAGCGCCACGCTCACGAACAGATAACGCAGGGGGCCGCCCTGCCGACGGGCCTGGCAGACGCGCAACAGCAGCACCAGCGCCATCACGGGCAGTATCCCGTGCAGGCTATTATTCGCCAGCCCGAAGCCGATCAAAAACGGCCATGCCAGCAGCATCAGCCCCGTCAGGGCGGGAAGAACTGGAATCGAACGCACGTTACGCGTCGCGCTGAAGCTGTTCCACAACGTCCACGACGTCCTGCACCGTGCGCACCGCTTTGAAGGTTTCGGGCTTGATTTTATGGCCCGTTTTCTTTTGCAGGTGCACCACCATATCGACGGCATCAATGCTGTCGAGGTCCAGATCCTCGTAAAGACGTGCCTCAGGGGTAATATCCTCCGGGGCGATTTCAAACAGCGTAATAAGAAGCGCAGAGACTTCCTGATAAATCGTTTGTTGTTCTGTCATAGCGGTCATTCTCAGGCGCGTTGTTGATGGATAAAAGCCGCGAGCGTGGCAACGGAATAGAAGTGCTGACGCATCTCGTCACTTTCGGCAGAAAGCACTACGCCGTACTGATTTTTTACCGCCAGCCCCAGCTCAAGGGCGTCGATTGAGTCCAGACCGAGGCCGTCGCCAAAGAGCGCGGCGTCTGTATCAATATCCTCTGGGGTAAGTTCTTCCAGATTCAGCGTAGAGATAATGAGATTCTTAATTTCAAGATAGAGCGCTTGCATCTTTCGTTCCTGACAAAGATTGAAGACCGGTTGTTAACTGATGCTGCATATGCCGGTTTAACTGCCTTGCTGCCAGCGCGGGTTCGTGCTGACTCGCATCATAAAAATCATGAATGTTGATGCGTTCGCGAACATCCACGGTGAAAACAGGTTTGTTGGGGGGCACGTTATACCAGCTGCTCTGTTTATCCAGCATCCGTTCGCTACAGTGGATCACCACCACGCGCACGGCGCTGTTGCAGCGAACGGCGATATTCGCCGCCCCACGTTGCAGGGTCATGGCTTCCCCCACCCGGGTGCGGGTGCCTTCAGGGAAGATAAGCAGGGTGTCGCCCTGAGCCAGACGCTGCTGGCTTGCGGCAAGCAGCGTGTCGGCTTCGCTGTTAATCAGATAGTCAGCCGCGCGGATCACGCCGCTGACGAACGGGTTACGCAGCAACGCGCTTTTCACCAGACAGTCGGTTTCGTTCATCACCGACGCCAGCAGAACGTAGTCCAGCAGCGAGGGATGATTCGCAATCACCAGACAGCCCCGCTCGGCGCGCAGAACGTCCAGGTTGTTGAAACGGTAATCCAGTACCCCTGCACCGCGTACCACCGCGAGGAACAGGCGAAAACTGGCAGAAATAGTGCGGCGTGCCAGGCGGCGACGTTGAGTGCGGTCGCGCTGGAAGATCAGCAGCAGGTTAAACCACACCAGCGACAGCGTCAGCCCGCCGAGGCCGAACAGGGCGAAGCACAATCCGGTCATCAGCATGCGCCATATCCGATCGAGGCGGGAACGTAACCCTCTCATTGGCGCGTCCATTGCCACAGCAGGCGCTCGCCCGGCAGGGTAAACTGGCGCTCGTCCCGCAGGTAATGGCGCAGGAACTGGAGGCTTTGCGGCAGCGCGGGCTCTTCAGGCGTGCGGTTGACGTGCGTTTCACAGCTGAGCGTATTTCCGGCCTCAATCACCAGCGCCAGCGCGTAGGGCCAGACGGGCATCTGCGGCGGCAGCCCGGCGTGATAAAAATCAGGCAGCAGACCGTCGAAATCCACCAGCAACACGCGGGAGTAGCCCGCATGCAGCAGGCTCAGCACGTCGCACAAGCTCTGCTGGAAGGTATCCATACCGGCGGAAACCGACGAAGAGACAACAGGCTGACGCGCGGCGATAGTGAGATTGCCGACCGCCGAGTTGTGTACCGACATGGCAAAATCGGTGGGGGAAACGGGCTGTTCTGCCGCCAGGGCCTGGAGAATACGGAAATTGCGCTCCAGCTCCCCATGACGGCTGCTGTAGACGACGGCATCGATGCGGTGTTTGCGCAGCATCATCAGGCCAAGATCGACGGCCAGCCTGCTGCCTGAATTCAGGCGGCGGGCGGTCATCATCGGCAGATCGGTCAGTTTCGCCAGCGGTGCAGCGGGATCGATGGCGTCAGACCGGCGTGACCATGCCTGCCATTCGTCGGCATCGCTGAGTCCTGGCGCTCTTGCCTGCCAGTCGATAAGGGTAAGTGTAAATTTCATCTACGCGCGTCCGCGATAAACCTGTTTCTGTGACTTTTTCTTCGCCAGCGCGATTTGCTGCGCACATCGTACAATGTTGTCGTCGCGCTGGCGAATAAACGTCACTTTTGACCCTTTCCACCCGGTTATCCCGGCAAACGGCTTTTTGGCCGACCCGGACCCAGAAGAATGGCGAGTTTACTGCCTCCTTTCGTGGTTTCCATCCAGATTTTACAGACGCTGGTGAGCGGCACGGAGAGCAGCATGCCCACCGGACCCAGCAGCCATCCCCAGATCAGTAACGATAAAAACACCACCATCGTCGACATGCCCAGACGGTGGCCCATCATGCGCGGCTCGAGAATGTTACCCAGCACCATATGCACGACAAGGAACAGCGCCCCTACCAGCATGCACTCATAAAAACCGTTAAACAGGAACGCCTGGATCATCGGCGGAACGGCGGAAAGCACCGCGCCGATATTGGGTACGTAGTTCAGTAAAAACGCCAGCACGCCCCACATCAGCGCGAACTGCACGTCCAGCAGTACCAGCCCCAGCCAGACGATCACGCCGGTCCATAGGCTTAACAGCGTTTTCAGCGCCAGATATTTGGATACGCCCTTCAGCGCGCGGTGCAAGCCGGCAATGTGGATCTGAGGATTGTTCAGGGCAAAACGCAGTTTATACGGCACGTGGCGCACTTCGAACAGCATAAACACCACCGTCATCACCAGCAACAGAATGCTGGCCATTGCCCCGGAAAGCCCGGTCATCAACGTGGTGGCGTAGGTCATCACCTTCTCGGAATCCATCCGACGCAGCATCCGTTCCGGTGAGATATGCAGATTCACGAACGGCAACGTGCGCTGAAGATCGACCAGCTTGCGCGTCAGCTCTTTATTGTACTGCGGCAGCATGGTGGAAAATTCGCTCAGCGAGGCGGCGAGCACGCCGAACAGCGCCGTCAGGACAACCAGCATCACCATCACCACGATGGTAATCGCGACCGGGCGGCTGATGCCCCGGCGTAAAAACCATGTCACTAGTGGGTTGAGCACAATGGCGAAAAACAGCGCCAGCAGAAGCTGAACAATGATATCCGCCGCCGCGTGGATACCCGCAAGGATAACCACCAGACAGGCAAGTTTTAATAAAATATGAAGTCCGGCTTTGTCGGGCGGGCTGGCAGTCATAAGAATTCCTTTTTCCGGGGGGCGTGTTAATTGTAGTGCGCCGGATGGGCTTCGTCTGGCGTGTTAGTCTGAAAGTCGTGGCAAAAAAATGGCCTCCGGCGCAAGCGACGGAGGCCACGGCATCCTGGTGAACGATTACTGGATCACGAGGGTGTTAATGATGTTTTCAGCGGCGGTCTGCGCTTTCTGCTGATTGTCTGCCGGCAGGGTGATCTGCATGGTCAGCAGTTTATTGTCCACCTTGCCGAGCACCACGGAGGAGTAGGCGGTCTGGCCTTTGGCAGAGATGATGCTGTCCAGCTGTTGCAGCGTGTGGCCTTTCAGTTCAACAGACTTGTTGGTGACCACCTGAAGCTGCGGGTCGCGGCTGCGCTGCTGATCTTCCAGGCGTTTGGCCAGCACGCCAAGATCTTCGCTGGTATCGTCACCGACGATCACAATCACCGCTTTTTGGCCGGTGGCATCGGAATAGACGTGCATATTGTTCGCCTGGGTACCCAGCTTACCGCTCTGGTCGGTCATGTCCGCAGGCAGAGAGAAACTGAGTTTACCATCCATCAGGCTCACCGGCTGACCGGTGGCGTTGCTTTCTGCTGACGCGCCCTGAGCAGGCGTTTTGGTGTCGCTGTTATCACAGGCTGCAAGGCCAACAACCAGCAGGCCAATCCCGACATATTTAACCAGATTGCGCATTGACTTCTTCCTTTCGATAAACGGCCATAACGGCTCATTCGTTCATCTTATCACAACTGATAAAGCGAACCCTTAACCTGCCTGCAATGCGGAGATTTCAGATTTATCTGCCAGCCTTTTCAGCAGCATATTCAACAGCACGCCGTACATCGGCAGGAAGAAAACCAGGCTGATAAGCACCTTAAAGGCGTAGTCCACCAGAGCGATTTCCATCCAGTGTTCTGCCATGAAGGCGTCCGGGCTGCGCCAGAAGGCGATGAAGAAGAAGGCCAGCGTATCGCTCACGTTACCGAACAGCGTGGAGGCCGTTGGTGCCATCCACCAGCGATGGTTTTGACGCAGGCGGTTAAACACGTGGACATCGAGGATCTGCCCCAGGGCATAAGCCATAAAGCTGGCGGTGGCAATACGCGCGACGAACAGGTTGAAGTGCGTCAGCGCTTCGAAGCCCTGCCAGCTGCCCATGTAAAACAGCGAGGAGATGGCGTAGGAGACAAACAGTGCCGGGATCATCACCGCAAAAATAATCCGCCGCGCCAGCGGTGCGCCAAAAATACGCACGGTTAAATCCGTCGCGAGGAAAATAAACGGGAAACTGAACGCGCCCCAGGTGGTATGGAAACCAAAGATGGAGATCGGGAGCTGTACCAGATAGTTACTGGAGATGATCACCAGCAGATGAAATAGCGAAAGCCAGAACAACGCCTTGACGCGTTGCGATTGTGTAAAGGAGTTCATATTGTACCTTTTTGATTAATATTTGGGGTGAGGGAACCCAATAAAGCCGCCGCATGATACTGCTTTGACGACACTTTGCAATGGCTAATTTTCACGCAATCGTTAACCTGGTTTGCATTGGCGATAGCGGGGCGTAAACTACAGCCGTTTTTACCTGAACGAGAAGAAAATGACCGACCTGTTTTCCAGCCCAGACCACACGCTTGATGCTCAGGGCCTTCGTTGCCCGGAGCCGGTAATGATGGTGCGTAAAACCGTCCGTAACATGCAGAGTGGCGAAACGCTGCTGATCGTCGCCGATGACCCGGCTACCACCCGTGATATCCCCGGCTTTTGTACCTTTATGGAACATGAACTGGTGGCGCAGCAAACCGAGACCTTGCCGTACCGGTATTTGATTCGTAAGGGGTAAGTGCGGCCTGATGTCCTCACCCTGACCCTCTCCCACGGGGCTGAGGGTTCCCCACAAAATAATGCCTGCACAGACGGCCCCCTCTCCCTTGAGGGAGAGGGCTGGGGTGAGGGGGAACATACGGCTCTGGTGGTCATTCCGTTCACGTTATGTTCCTTGCTACTC
>NZ_JADBRE010000011.1:100816-144796 GCF_014930525.1 Enterobacter cloacae complex sp. S1 | reverse complement strand
TACTTATTTAATGCGATATGCCTGAGGCGAGTTTTTCGCCTGTGCCGTAAGTGTAGATCTGGATCACATTATTGCCTAGTCAAATTATTTATCAATTCGTGTCAAATAAACTGAATAAGCCCTGGTCGGCTAATTATGGAGAAATTATGAAGATGAAACCAGACCCATTATTTTAAAACGCCGTTTAATATAAATAAGCACAGTTTCAGAAAATAAAAAACGGGCCGAGAATAATCCCGGCCCGACGATATTACATTTTATAACCTAAAGAAATCGTGGTTCGGCGATCGGTATGTTCCGGCGCAGAATCAGGTGGGGATGAGTTCCAGGTTACGTTGTACGCCACCTTGAGTCCAAAGTGTTCGTTGATGGCCACATTCAACGCACTTTCTGAGTTCAGCGTTGTATCTTCAGCACCAAACACCGACACACCCTGGGTGAATTTTGCGTTGTCCGTCATCTGCCATGCATAGGTGCCCGATGCATAACCCAGCGGCTGGGTTTCATCTTCGCCGTTGGTGTACTCGTCGTAACGGACACCCGGACCGAATTCGAAACGCAGGCTGTGCACCGGCCCATTGAGGAACTGACGACCATAACCCGCAGTCACGACATCACGCTGGCGATAGCCGTTGTAGCGGTCAGTCAGCCAACTCGCCTGCCCGAACAGGTAGTCATAATCGGTCATGTTGTATCGGCTACGTCCGCCTACCGCGTATTTCTCTGATGAGCGTTGATCGTTAGCAGAGGTGTTGCTGGCATTTCCCCACAGCGACCAGGCCGTGGTGTTGCCGTACCAGGTCAGGGTGCTGTCTGCGGTCAGGGAGGAGCTTTTCGTATTACCGGATTGCGCCAGATACCCGGCATTCACGTTACCTTCAAAGGGTTTTTTGGCAGTGGAGGGATCGTCCATGACAGTAAAAACGGTATCATCGGCGATTGCATTCAGTGACGCAAATACGCCACCCGCCAGCATCAGTGCTGCGGGTACTGTCTTCAAAAGCTTCATTTTATTTAAGGAGTCCGTACAACATAAAAAGAGACCGTCACGGTCTCGGAAACTTTCTTGCGGATCAATGACAAGGCGACCATAGAAAGGTAACAAATTATAAAAAGCCGCAAATAACATAGCAATATTTTCTTCTTTCATTTTTTGAATAAGAACGATCCCAAAACGTGTTTTATTTTATATGCCCGGCGCAGGTTATTTGTCAGCATTCATATTTAAAATCATACTGTTATTTACGTTGCCTTCCTGCCAAACGGTGCCAGGCTTAAAAGAACCCATGATAAAAGGAGGTCATGATGGCTTCGATTTATACGCTGACACTCTCCCCTTCCCTCGACTCCGCGACCATGACGCCGCAAATCTACCCGGAAGGTAAGCTGCGCTGTAGCGCGCCGGTGTTTGAGCCGGGCGGCGGCGGCATCAACGTGGCGCGCGCTATTACCCATCTCGGCGGAAAAGCCACCGCCATCTTCCCCGCTGGCGGCGCCACGGGAGAACATCTGGTTGCGTTGCTGGCAGATGAACAGGTGGCCGTAGACACCGTCGATGCTAAAGACTGGACCCGGCAGAACCTGCATGTCCATGTTGAATCCAGCGGCGAGCAATATCGTTTTGTGATGCCGGGGGCGAAATTGAGCGATGATGAGTTTCGTCAACTGGAAGAGAAAGTGCTGACCATTGAAAGCGGCTCATTACTGGTGATCAGCGGTAGCCTGCCGCCGGGCGTCAAAACAGAAAAACTGACGGCGCTGGTTCAGGCGGCGCTCCAGCGCGGCATCCGCTGCATTGTCGATAGCTCGGGCGAAGCCCTGAAGGCGGCGTTAGAACCCGGACAACTTGAACTCGTTAAACCTAACCAGAAAGAGCTCAGTGCCCTGGTTAATCGAGAACTCAGCCAGCCTGATGACGTTCGTACTGCCGCAGAAGAGCTGGTACGTACGGGCAAAGCGCATCGCGTTGTGGTCTCTCTCGGTCCTCAGGGTGCGCTGGCCGTCGACAAGACGGGCTTTGTACAGGTTGTGCCACCGCCGATGAAAAGCCAGAGCACCGTGGGCGCCGGTGACAGTATGGTTGGCGCGATGGTGCTGAAGCTGGCGCAGGGCGCTTCGCTTCTGGAGATGGCACGCTATGGCGTCGCGGCAGGGAGTGCAGCCACCATAAACCAGGGAACGCGTCTGTGTTCGCTTGCGGATACCCAGAAAATTGTCGATTACCTGGCGAGAAGCTGAACCTGCTTCCCCTTCCCATGGAGGGGGAAGTCGCTAAACAGGGCATATCGACTATGCTAAGAAAACTTTCAGGATAACAACGAGGTGAATTATGAGCAGTGGTGATATCACCCGCTACGTCGTAACCGTAAATATTCATGAGGCGTCGCTGACCGAACTGAATGAACTCAACAACGCGTTCACGCGCGCCAATTTTCTGCTCACGCTGACGGACGATGAGGGCAATATTCACGATCTCGGCTCGCTGGCATTTGGCCTGATAAGCCCGCTGAGTCAGGAAGAGGTGAAGGCGCTGGCCAGTAGCCTGGTGGAAAGCGTGACTGACAAAGCCACGGAAATTGATGTGGATAGCTGGGAAAACTGGCATAAAAAAGAACAATAAGTGCCCTGTACAAAATTAAACCGCTCAGTTGTGCGTTAGTTCCTGTTTTTTTATAGCCGTTTTGCGCTAACTTTATGATCTGGCAGACAACATGGGAGAGACATCATGTGGCAGGCTATCAGTCATCTTTTAAGTGAGCAACTGGGTGAAGGTGAAATTGAACTGCGTAACGAACTGCCAGGCGGAGAGATCCATGCCGCATGGCATTTACGTTACGCCGGGCGCGATCTTTTCGTTAAATGTGATGAGCGCGAGTTGCTCCCCATTTTTACTGCCGAAGCCGATCAGCTTGAGCTGTTATCGCGCAGTAAAACAGTCACCGTTCCGCAGGTTTTAGCCGTCGGTAGCGATCGTGACTATAGCTTTCTGGTGATGAACTATCTTCCCGCGCGCCCTCTGGATGCGCACAACGCCTTTATTCTCGGGCAACAGATCGCCCGTTTGCACCAGTGGAGCGATCAACCTCAGTTCGGGCTCGATTTTGATAACGACCTCTCCACTACCCCACAGCCAAACGCATGGCAGCGCCGCTGGTCGACCTTTTTCGCCGAGCAGCGCATCGGCTGGCAGCTGGAGCTGGCCGCTGAAAAGGGATTAGCGTTCGGCAACATCGACGCGATTGTTGAACACATTCAGCAGCGTCTGGCTTCGCATCAGCCTCAGGCTTCCCTTCTGCACGGAGATTTATGGTCAAACAACTGTGCACTTGGGCCTGATGGTCCCTATATATTTGACCCGGCCTGCTACTGGGGCGACAGAGAATGTGACCTCGCAATGCTGCCGTTGCACCCTGAACAGCCGCCGCAAATTTATGATGGCTATCAGTCTGTCTCGCCGTTACCTGCGGGTTTCCTTGACCGTCAGCCGGTTTATCAGCTGTACACCTTGATAAACCGGGCTATTTTGTTTGGCGGGAGTCATCTGGTGAATGCCCAGCGGGCGCTGGACCGCATTCTGGCGGCATAGCGAGAGGGGGCGGCTTCACGCCCCTTCCCTTAGGATTTACAGGAAGCCAAGCAGCGTAAAGAAGAAATACCCGGCCACAATGATAATGACCGGCAGGATGTAGAGCGGGAAAAACTGCACAAAAATGGTATGCCGCGGAACGACAATGCGCGATTCGATCTGCTCGCGGCTCATCCCGTCAGGGCCTTTCGCCTTCTCAAGGATCAGCTGGTCTTCCACCCCTTCGCGCAAAAAGCGGGTCTGGCGACTCATGCGCGCGCCGGAGGCCTGCAACGCCATCGCGATAAATATCAACGCATAGATTATCCAGAAACCGACATTCAGCTGGTGGTGAAAATCCGGCGTGGGCGAGTTGAACCAGAAGACGTTCAGGAACGGGGTGTTAAACCGCATCATCTCAATCATGACGTGCGCAAAATCAAGCATGACGGCATTGATGCCCGGCTGTTTTTCGCTGTGATCGTACATAAATTTGAGTACGGAGATCAGCGTTGAAATCAGGGCGGGAATGAAAATAACCCAACCAGCAATACGTTTTAAGACCGCGATGCGTCCAGCTTGTTGATACGTCATTAGTTCCTCTTCATAAAGACGCGTTATTTGTGCCTAAGTCTACCTGCTGTCGGTCATTTTCGCCCGCTCTTTGAATGCAATATGCTAAATTGCTTGTGCTTAGCACCGTTTGTCTTACCCCCAAGATAAGGAGATGTTGTAATGTCGACCCCGCGCCAGATACTTGCCGCTATTTTTGACATGGATGGATTGCTGATTGATTCCGAACCCCTGTGGGATCGGGCTGAACTGGACGTGATGGCCAGCCTCGGCGTCGATATCAGTCGTCGTAACGAGCTTCCCGATACCCTGGGGCTGCGCATCGATATGGTGGTTGACCTCTGGTATGCCCACCAGCCATGGGTTGGCCCGGATCGCGACGAAGTTACGGCGCGCATTATCAACCGCGCTATCTCCCTCGTAGAAGAGTATAAGCCGCTGTTGCCGGGCGTACGCGACGCTATCGCCCTGTGTAAGGCGCAAGGGCTGAAAGTGGGGCTGGCCTCCGCCTCACCGCTGCATATGCTGGAAAAAGTGCTGACGATGTTCGGGCTGCGCGACAGCTTCGACGCGCTGGCCTCGGCCGAAAAGCTTCCTTACAGCAAGCCACATCCGCAGGTATATATGGACTGCGCCGCGAAACTGGGGCTGGATCCACTTACCTGTGTGGCGCTGGAAGATTCGGTTAACGGCATGGTGGCGTCCAAAGCCGCACGTATGCGCTCCATCGTTGTGCCGGCTGAAGAAGGCCGACACGATCCCCGTTTTGCCCTCGCGGACGTCAGGCTGACGTCTCTTGAAGAATTGACTGCCCGCCATCTGCGCGGGGAGTAACGCTCTTTCAGGCAGCTTCGGCTGCCTGCATCGCCAAATCAAAACAACGTTTTACTTTATTTGCTTTTCTCATTCCAGACTCCTATTCTTACGTGCAGAATGACAATAACCTGACTTCTGAGGCGCGTATGATACTGGATGCTTTTACTCTGGCAGGAAAAGTGGCGATGGTGACCGGGTGCGATACCGGTCTGGGGCAAGGTATGGCCATTGCCCTCGCCCAGGCAGGATGCGATATCGTGGGGGTTAACCGCAAGGTTCCTGACGAAACGGCAGCGCGCGTTACGGCGCTGGGACGACGCTTTATCGCGATTCGCGCCGATCTTGGCAAGCAGGAGAGTATTCAGAGCGTGGTGGATACCGCAGTCGCTGAGATGGGCCGCATCGATATTCTGGTTAACAATGCCGGCACCATCCGCCGTGCCGATGCGCTGGAATTTAGCGAGAAGGACTGGGACGAGGTCATCGATCTCAATCTGAAATCGGTCTTCTTCCTCTCTCAGGCAGTGGCGAAACAGTTTATCGCGCAGGGTCAGGGCGGCAAGATCATTAACATTGCCTCCATGCTCTCCTTCCAGGGCGGCATCCGGGTGCCCTCCTATACGGCGTCCAAAAGCGGCGTGCTGGGCCTCACCCGCCTGCTGGCGAACGAATGGGCAACGCTGGGCATTAATGTGAATGCTATTGCGCCGGGTTATATGGCGACCAATAACACCCGGCAGCTTCGCGATGATGAGCAGCGCAGCCAGGCGATCCTCGACCGTATTCCGGCGGGTCGCTGGGGTCTGCCGAAGGATTTACAGGGTCCGGTGGTGTTCCTGGCCTCGTCGGCCTCTGATTACGTTAACGGTCATACCCTCGCCGTAGACGGTGGCTGGCTGGCGCGCTAACCGTGCGTTTGTGACAAAGAGTTACACCGTCACCTCTTTCACACACTGTATAAAAACCCTATACTGTATGAATCGACAGTTTACCGGGTTTTATCATGACGGCGGAAGGCCACCTGCTTTTTTCACTTGCCTGTGCAGTGTTTGCCAAAAACGCTGAACTGACCCCTGTGCTGGCACAGGGGGACTGGTGGCATATTGTCCCTTCCGCCGTGCTGACCTGCCTCCTGCCGGACATAGATCATCCAAAGTCATTCCTTGGCCAGCGGCTGAAGTGGATTTCAAAACCCATCGCCAGAGCCTTTGGTCATCGCGGGTTTACCCACAGCCTGCTGGCCGTATTCGGCCTGCTTACACTCTTCTATTTGAAGGTTCCGGAGAGCTGGATCGTCCCGGCGGATGCCATTCAGGGCATGGTGCTCGGCTACTTAAGCCATATCCTCGCCGATATGCTGACGCCAGCGGGCGTACCGCTGCTCTGGCCCTGCCGCTGGCGTTTCCGTCTGCCAATCCTCGTGCCGCAAAAAGGCAACCAGCTGGAGCGCGTTCTGTGTATGGCGCTGTTTGCGTATGCCGTGTGGATGCCGCAGACATTGCCCGAAAATGGTGCAGTGCGCTGGTCATCGCAGATGATCAACTCGCTGCAACTTCAGTTCAATCGTTTTATTAATCACCAGATTGAACATTAAAACGACAATATAATCACTTTTGTCATAAACCATTCCATATGGATATAAGCGCGACATCACACTTCTGATAACCTTGCGCCAACAGGTTCGGTAAAAACCGACCGTATAATAAATCAGGAGAACGGGGATGAATTTTCCACTCATCGCGAACATTGTTGTGTTCGTCGTATTGCTATTGCTTCTCGCCCAGGCTCGCCACAAACAGTGGAGCCTGGCGAAAAAGGTACTGGTCGGTCTGGTCATGGGCGTGGTGTTTGGCCTGGCCTTACACGCTATTTACGGCTCCGATAGCCCGGTACTGAAAGATTCCATTCAGTGGTTCAACATCGTCGGTAACGGCTATGTACAGCTGCTGCAAATGATCGTTATGCCGCTGGTATTCGCCTCTATTCTGAGCGCCGTAGCCCGCCTGCATAATGCCTCTCAACTGGGTAAAATCAGTTTCCTGACCATTGGTACCCTGCTCTTCACCACGCTGATTGCGGCGCTGGTGGGTGTGCTGGTAACCAATCTGTTTGGCCTGACTGCTGAAGGTCTGGTGCAGGGTAGCGCTGAAACCGCGCGTCTGACGGCGATTGAGACCAACTACGTGGGTAAAGTGGCCGATCTGACCGTTCCGCAGATGGTGCTCTCCTTCATTCCGAAGAACCCGTTCGCTGACCTGACCGGTGCAAGCCCAACCTCCATTATCAGCGTGGTGATCTTCGCGGCATTCCTGGGCGTGGCTGCGCTCAAGCTGCTGAAGGACGATGCGCCGAAAGGCGAGCGCGTTCTGACAGCCATCGATACCCTGCAAAGCTGGGTGATGAAGCTGGTGCGTCTGGTCATGCAGCTGACGCCGTACGGTGTCCTGGCGCTGATGACCAAAGTCGTGGCAGGCTCTAACCTGCAAGACATCATCAAGCTTGGCAGCTTTGTGATCGCCTCTTATCTGGGGCTGGGCATTATGTTTGTGGTGCAC
This sequence comes from Enterobacter cloacae complex sp. S1, assembly GCF_014930525.1. Lineage (NCBI taxonomy): Bacteria > Pseudomonadati > Pseudomonadota > Gammaproteobacteria > Enterobacterales > Enterobacteriaceae > Enterobacter > Enterobacter cloacae complex sp. S1. Next base: position 137,287 of record NZ_JADBRE010000011.1, on the reverse strand, counting down.
GGTATCCTGCTGGGCGTGAACGGCGTTAGCCCGCTGAAATATTTCCGCAAAGTCTGGCCGGTGCTGACCTTCGCCTTCACCAGCCGTTCCAGCGCGGCATCTATCCCGCTGAACGTGGAAGCACAGACCCGTCGTCTGGGCGTACCGGAGTCTATCGCCAGCTTCTCGGCCTCCTTTGGCGCCACCATCGGTCAGAACGGCTGTGCGGGTCTCTACCCGGCGATGCTGGCCGTGATGGTTGCCCCAACCGTGGGGATTAACCCGCTGGATCCGGTCTGGATTGCGACGCTGGTGGGTATCGTGACCATTAGCTCCGCCGGTGTTGCGGGCGTGGGCGGCGGCGCGACCTTCGCTGCGCTGATCGTTCTGCCTGCGCTGGGACTGCCGGTGACGCTGGTTGCCCTGCTGATCTCTGTTGAACCGCTGATCGATATGGGGCGTACCGCCCTGAACGTGAGTGGCTCAATGACCGCCGGTACCCTGACCAGCCAGTGGCTGAAGCAGACCGACAAAACGATTCTCGACAGCGAAGAAGATGCGGAACTGGCCCATCGTTAATCACGGCTGAAATAAAAAAACCGCCTGCGGGCGGTTTTTTTATGGCTGTTATTCTTCAACCTCTTCATCCTGGCGGGTCTGCACAGCCCATCGCTGCGCCGATTCCGGCACCGTAAACGCAGGGGAGCGACGGAAGTGCTCGCCAATCAGCACGAAGGCAACGTATTTACCCCGTAACATCCAGACATCGCGAAAACCATCCACTTTCAGGGCATGGTCAGGCGGCGCGGGTTCAACGCGGGGCACATAGCTAATAACCTGGCGGTTTTGTTGACGAAGAGGTTTCATAAGCGACGGGTTCACTAAAGCAAATTCTTAAAGCAGGAAATTTCTATCATAGCCGATTCTCCCCCCACCCGTCGCGCCTGACGTGAGGCAGATGGCTCCTTTCGCTAATCACTTATCTGAAAACGCTTAGTTCGCCTGCTAATTCATCACATTGTTCTATCCTTAATAGGGTTTTCAGGAACGAACAAAGGAGAATCGTGCAATGTCGAACAATGATAAACCACATCAAGCCCCTATTCATGGCACCGAAGAATCTCAACCGGGAATGGACTCACTCGCCCCTGCGGATGGCTCTCATAAACCGTCGCCGGGCCTGTCCGCGCCGGGCGAGCAACCTACTGCACCGGGAAGCGTGAAGTCGCCCGATGCGGATAACGAGAAGTTAAAATCTCTCGACCCGCACCGCAAAGGGGGTGAAGGCTATGCGCTGACCACCAATCAGGGCGTGCGTATCGCCGATGACCAGAACTCCCTGCGCGCCGGAACGCGCGGCCCGACGCTGCTGGAAGATTTCATCCTGCGGGAAAAAATCACCCATTTCGACCATGAGCGTATTCCTGAGCGTATCGTTCACGCTCGCGGCTCCGCGGCGCACGGCTATTTCCAGCCGTACAAGAGCCTGAAGGCGATCACGAAGGCGGATTTCCTTTCCGATCCGAACAAAATCACACCGGTATTTGTGCGCTTCTCTACCGTACAGGGCGGCGCGGGTTCGGCCGATACGGTGCGTGATATCCGCGGCTTCGCCACCAAATTCTATACCGAAGAGGGCATTTTCGACCTCGTCGGGAATAACACCCCGGTTTTCTTCATTCAGGATGCGCATAAGTTCCCTGACTTTGTCCATGCGGTAAAACCAGAGCCACACTGGGCCATACCGCAGGGACAAAGTGCGCATGACACCTTCTGGGACTACGTCTCCCTGCAACCGGAAACCCTTCACAACGTGATGTGGGCGATGTCTGACCGGGGGATCCCACGCAGCTATCGCACCATGGAAGGGTTTGGTATTCATACCTTCCGTCTGATTAACGCTGAAGGTAAAGCGACGTTTGTGCGTTTCCACTGGAAACCGGTCGCGGGGAAAGCATCCCTGGTGTGGGATGAAGCACAGAAGCTGACCGGGCGCGATCCGGACTTCCACCGTCGCGAACTGTGGGAATCCATTGAAGCCGGTGATTTCCCGGAATACGAGCTGGGGTTACAGCTGATCCCGGAAGAGGACGAGTTCAAATTCGACTTCGACCTGCTCGACCCGACCAAGCTTATTCCTGAGGAGCTGGTGCCGGTTCAGCTGGTGGGCAAAATGGTGCTTAACCGCAACCCCGATAACTTCTTCGCGGAGAATGAGCAGGCTGCGTTCCACCCGGGCCATATTGTGCCGGGGCTGGATTTCACCAACGATCCGCTGCTACAGGGCCGTCTGTTCTCTTACACCGATACGCAGATCAGCCGTCTCGGTGGACCGAACTTCCACGAAATTCCTATCAACCGTCCGACCTGCCCGTACCATAACTTCCAGCGTGACGGGATGCATCGCCAGGATATCGATACCAACCCGGCGAACTACGAGCCAAACTCCATTAACGATAACTGGCCGCGTGAAACCCCGCCGGGGCCAAAACGTGGCGGATTTGAGTCGTATCAGGAGCGCGTGGACGGAACAAAAATTCGCGAGCGCAGCCCGTCATTCGGCGAATATTACGCTCAGCCTCGCCTGTTCTGGAACAGCCAGACCCCGATTGAACAGCAGCACATTATCGGCGGTTTCAGCTTTGAGCTGAGCAAAGTGGTGCGTACCTACATTCGCGAGCGCGTGGTCGACCATCTGGCGCATATTGATATCCAGCTTGCTCAGGGCGTGGCGAATAATCTCGGCATCACGCTGACTGACGAGCAATGCCATGCCGCACCGCCAAAAGACGTGAACGGGCTGAAGAAGGATCCGTCCCTGAGCTTGTACGCGGTACCTGGCGGGTCAATTAAAGGCCGCGTAGTGGCTATCCTGCTGAATGATAAACCGCGCGCCAGCGACGTGCTGGGGATCATGAAGGCGCTCAAAACCCAGGGCGTACATGCCAAACTGCTTTACTCCCGCATGGGTGAAGTGACAGCCGACGATGGCTCTGTCCTGCCAATTGCCGCGACCTTCGCCGGGGCACCGTCGCTGACGGTTGACGCGGTGATTATGCCGTGCGGCGACGTTGAGAGCCTGCTCGGTAACGGTGATGCCGCCTATTATCTGCTGGAAGCCTATAAGCACCTGAAGCCAATCGCCCTGGCAGGCGATGCGCGGAAGTTTAAATCTCTGCTGAAGGTACCGGATCAAGGGGAAGAAGGCATTGTCGAAGGTGATAACATTGACGATGCGTTTATGACCCGGTTGTTTGACCTGCTTGCCGCCCACCGCGTGTGGTCGCGCAGCAGTAAGATTGACCAGATACCGGCGTAAAAAATGCCGGGTGGCGCTGCGCTTACCCGGCCTACATTTCGACTGGTGTTGTAGGCCCGGTAAGGCGAAGCCGCCACCGGGCTTTATCTTAAAGATCCGCGAAAGTTCCCAACCGATATCCACGCTCGGCAATCGCGTACTTCAACGACGCCGACGTCAGCACATCCAGTTCCGCCAGACGCGGCCAGCAGTAGGCGCTCTTACGTACGATGTTATCGACAAACGCCGGGTGCGCCATTACCTCAAGCGAGCGCTCCCCTTTCGCGGCGGACTCATCCAGCACCTTCAGGAACAGCGCTTCGTCGATCTCGTCGCCATAAAATGCGCTGCTGAACCCCTCCGTTGACGTCACCGCGACGTCCGGCAGCCCGCGCAACTCACGATCCACGCGCATAGCCACGCCTTTACGTTGCGCAAACTCTGCCACAAGCGGGAAAATCGCCGGGATCATATGCACATGATGATGGCTGTCAATATGGGTAGGCTCGCGGCCAAACACATCCACAAAGCGGTTAAACTGGCAATCCAGCTCGCGGGCAATCACATCGAGCGGCAGAGCGCCCTGCTCCGCCATTTCCCAAATCCATTTCCCCAGCTGGCCGTCGCGCGTCAGGCCCGGCATTGGCGAAAGGGGCAACCCAAGCGTCAGCACAAAGTGCATGCCCACGCCCAGCTCGGGCAGCTCACGGCTTAACTGCGCCGCATGTTCCACCGCCTCACCGTTGATGAGCGCTGTTGTAGAGGTCACGACGCCCCGGCGACAGGCTTCAATAATGCCGTAGTTCTGCCCTTTTGACAGGCCAAAATCATCGGCATTGACGATCAGCAGGTTTTCCATCGCGCCTCCTCTTAACGGTGTGTGAGTTTCAGTTTCTCAACCGTTGCAGCAAAGTTTGGCAGCCATTTTTCATGCGCCAGGATCATCTCACCCGCGAGTTTTTCAGCGTCACGGTCAGAATGCACCAGCGGGCTGAGGTTCAGCGCCAGCAGCACGTCATTCAGTTCGCCGCTCAGGGCCGCATTGCTCGCCGCCACTTCAAAGCCTTTGATGGTGTGAATCAGGCCCATCACCTTATCGTCGAAGTGGGTAATGCGGGGATGTGGTTTTGCACCCTCGCGCCCAAGAATGCAGGTCATCTCAACGGCCCAGTCTGCCGGGATATTGTCGATGTGCCCATGATGGGGAACGTTCACATAGTGCTCGGCCTGCTTGTCATTGTAAATGGCGTTAATCACTTCACACGCGGCATCCGAATAGTATGCCCCGCCGCGCTGCTCCAGCTCTTTCGGTTTGACGTTCAGGTTCGGATCTTTATACAAATCAAAAAGCTGCTTCTCTACTTTCTGTACAACCTGAGCGCGTGCGCCACCTTTGTAGTATTCGCCCATTTCAATGGCCAGCATCTCTTTCTGCTTGAAGTAGTAGAGCAGATACGAGCACGGCAGCAGATTCAGGGAGCGGATCAGCCCTTCGCTGAACGGCAGATCGAAAATGTTTTTCACCGAGGCCGCGGTCAGGCGACCAGAGGCGACGCCGTCGAGCAGTTCCGCAAAGCGCGATTGCCCGTTCACTATCACATCTTTGATAAAGACCATGTGATTCAGGCCGAACAGATCAATGGAGAGATCATCGTTATCGCTCAGTTCCAGTACATCGCGGATGAACATCTTCATGCCAATCGGAATATTGCATACGCCGATAAAGCGTTTGAAACCGGTGTGGCGATAGACTGCCTCGGTGACCATCCCGGCCGGGTTGGTAAAGTTGATCACCCAGGCGTTCGGGCAGATCTCCTCCACGTCTTTAATGATGTCAAAAATGACCGGAATAGTACGCAGGCCTTTAAACAGGCCACCTGCCCCGTTGGTTTCCTGGCCCAGATAACCGTGGCTCAGCGGAATGCGCTCGTCCAGCTCACGCGCCTTCAGCTGGCCGACGCGCAGCTGCGTGGTCACGAAGTCAGCATCTTTCAGTGCCAGGCGGCGATCCAGCGTTTTATGCACGGTTAAGGGCACGCCCGCTTTTTCAACCATGCGTTTGCACAGTTCAAAAATAATATTCAGCTTCTCCTGACCTTCTTCAACATCCACCAGCCATAATTCGCTGACCGGTAATTCATGATACCGTTTCAGGAAACCTTCAAGTAATTCCGGGGTATAGCTGCTGCCGCCACCAATGGTTACGACTTTTAATTTCTGTTGCATAATATCTCCCTTAGCGTATCAGGTTAATCGCCTGCAAGGTATAGCGTACTCTTCCCGCTATTTGGGCAAGCCATTACGTCACGGTTCCTGGCGGATAAACCGCCGAAAGTTAATTAATTACCGTTAAATTTTTGCGGTAACTGTTCGGTGTGAATGAAGTCAATTTTTTAAAGGTTTTAATAAACAGGCTGGGGCTGCTGTAACCCGATTCGTAAGCGATATCGGTGACAGAGTAGTTAGTAATTTCCAGCTGTTTTTTGGCAAAGTTAATGCGGATTTCATTAATGATTTGCACAGGCGTTTTACGGTAATAACGCTGCGTGGCGCGCGTCAAATATTCCTGCGATTTACCCGACAGCGCCACCATATTCTCCAGGGCGTTATCGCTGAACTGTCCTTTATCGTGCATCAGCTCCACGGTACTGCGCAGCCACTGAGGAATATCATCCACCACCTGCTGTTCTTCACGGTGATGGCGGAGGCGATTCATGACGTAGAATGTCACGGTTTCAATAAATTCATCAAATTCATTGTCGCGGAAATTCAGCGAGGCGATAACCGTTTCAATCCAGGTCATAAACTCATTTTTAACGCGATACACCTGTGACGCCACAAAGCAGAACGGCACCAGCGGCAGATAGTGCTTCTCGAAGAAACGCCTGCTCACCCCTACGTTCAGAATGCGTGTCGCACCAAACTCATAAAAGCTCTGGTGATAAGATCCCATTGGCAGGAAGACGAAATCGCCACGCTCAAGCAGGACGCGCTTACCGTTGATCTCCTGATAGTAGCGGCCGGTCAGAACAATCGTGAACTCGTAGTAGTCATGCTGGTGCAGACCGCTGGCGCTCTCCGTTTTGTTGTAAATCACCACGTGAAAATTTTTGCCATTAAACAGCTGTTGCTCATGTGCGGTTTTGATTTCCATCGTGCTGACCTCCTGCTACTTCAACTGACTTATTGCATCTTCTCGTGAAGCTCGATGAGCTCCGCTACCAGCTCGCGTGCCAGCATGGAGGTCATCAGATGATCCTGAGCATGTACCAGCACCAGACTCACTTTCATCTTCCCTTCGCCCTGGTCGCTTTCGATGAGCTTCGTCTGCACCAGATGCGCTTCGTTTAACGCTGTACGGGACTGCTCCATCATGGTTTTCGCGGCAACGAAATCGCCCTGCTTAGCCTGCTTAAGCGCCGCATACGCCAGGCTGCGTGCCTGCCCGGAGTTGATGATGAGGCCCATCACCACCTCTTCCAGATCGTTCTCTGCGGTTTCTTCGGCAACGATACTCTCTAAATCTAACATCTTTAAGCTCCTTTCCGCTGGCGCGAGTTGCCCCGCGCCGTGCAATTTTAGAATTTCAGTGCGAGGGCGATATCCTCTTCGCTCTCTTCTTCATCGATAACCGTTGCGGCCTTGTTCGCAATCGCCACGAACGGCATGTAGAGCAGGGTTGCAATCCCGAGGTTGAATATCGCCAGCAGGAAGGCCGCCACGCTACCGTTGGTGTTGAAGAACGCGCCCAGACCAGCCGGCATCGTCCACGGCGCAATGTTGGTCACCGGCGGGATAATGCCCAGGTAGTACGCCGTCAGCGTAATCGCGGCCAGCAGCGGCTGAACCAGGATGAAGGGAATGAACATCACCGGGTTCATGATAATTGGCAGACCAAACAGGATCGGCTCGTTAATCTGGAAGATGCCTGACGGCAGGGCCAGCTTCGCAACCTGACGATGGTCAGCGCGGCGAGAGACAATAAAGACCGCGATGATCAGACCCAACGTCGCCCCGGTACCGCCCAGGAAGATATAGGAGTCAAGCATCGGCTTCGCCCACACATGGAAGGTTTTACCGGCCGCCAGCGCCGCATCGACGGAGCCGTACTGCTGGTAAAGCGCGACGTTTTCCAGTGCCCATGGGGTCATAATACCGCTGTCCAGCGCCGCCAGTGCCAGTGAACCATGCACGCCGAAGAACCACAGCAGGGAGGTAAAGATGACATACGCCCAACCGACCACGCTACCCATCGACGCCAGCGGCGTTGAGATAGAGTCCATAATGATCTGGTGGAAGTTTGTGCCCCAGTGAGAGAGCGCCCAGGCAATAATCCCCATGATGGAGAGAATAATGAAGCCCGGAATCAACGCGGAAAATGAACGAGAAACGGAGGCCGGAACGCTATCCGGCAAGCGGATAACCCAGTTACGGCGAATAATGAAGGTGAACATTTCGGCCACCACCAGCCCGATAATAATACCGGAAATGATGTTTGCCCCACCCAGCCAGTTGGCGCCAACGGCGTAAGCGTCACCCACGCTGTACGGTGTGACGGTCATGAACGCGGCAATGGACAGTAAGCCTGCCGCCAGCGGATCCACTTTACGCTCTTCCGCCAGCGCCATTCCGATAAAGAAAGGCGCCATTAGCGACATAATACCCAACGTACCGTTGTATACGTTGCCGCCAATGGCTTTTAAACCATTAAGGGTTTCAATAGTTGAAGCATCTAACCTAATTCCTAATGAATAAAAAAAGGAACCTTCTCCAAAGCTCAGAAAAACGTTGTTAATTAAAACGAACATTGCCCCGGCTAATGTCAACGGCATTAATTTAATAAAGCCGTTCTTAATGGCATTAACGTGAGGCTGCTTTCCTATTTTAACAGCAAAAGGAAGGAGTACCTTTTCAAGTGAAGCGATGACTTTACTCATAGGAAAATACCCTTAAATGCCGCAACGACCGTTACGGCGTATTGTGTGTGAAATAACTCTTTGACGGGAAAAATAAAAAATTAATTAGCAGCTTTTTTAATCGCCGCAACGGCAGCTTTTAATACACCTAAACCATCAATCTTGCCGTATAAAACGGAATCGATCACTTCGACCGGCTTATTGGGTAGCAGACGCTGAATTTCTGGCAGCATATAAGCGATTTGCGGCCCGAGTAAAATAACGTCTGCTGTCTGGCCCTTCTCGCCCGCCAGCGTTTCCGGAAACGCCTCAATCACCACAGGGACTTCATATTTTTCGGCCTGCGCGCGCATTTTGGAAACCAGCAGCGAAGTGGACATGCCCGCAGAGCAAAACAGATAGATATGTTTCTTTTCCATGATAACTTCCCTCTTGTTTGGCTACCCGCCGTCTCGCTATCACTCGAGTCGCTATCCTGGCTGACGGGCAGTGTGCTGAACATTGTTTGTCGTTGAAGTGAGTATACGCAATGGTACAGGGAGGGGATAATTCTGGATAGACTGAAATTGTCTCTCATTGACCTGGCTTGTTGACTACCTTCACATTTCAGGCAAATAATTCGCGCCAAGAAATAAGATTCACGTATGCATAAAAAAACCGGCCTTCCGGCCGGTTTGTTAACGCTCTCAGGCAAGCAGGCTTACTGTGCCTTAGGTGCCTGTGGGTCGGTGTCGTATTCAGCACAGGTCTGGTAACCAGAATTGATTACGTGACCCGTATCATCCAGGGCGACAAAGTAGGTCTCTGCCTTACCATCACGTTGACCCAGAATATAGGTCTGGCAGGTACCGCGCGCGTGGATCATAGTGACTTCTGAAGAAGGTTTACCGGCAATGGCTGCAACCTGGGAACGCGTCATGCCTTTTTTTACGTCTTTTACCACTGGCTGTGTGAACTGATCTTTAGTGCGATCGTAAGCTGTACACCCTGCCAGCATAGTCAGTACCGCCGCTGCGCTTAAAATTCCTGCTACGTTCTTGTTCATATTCCGTCCTCTTGTTTATCAGCGTGTTAACTAAGCATGGGATAAAAATTACTATTGTTCAACTTTGCGAGTTACGCCAGACGAATTTCGGAAAATTCTAATAAAACAACGGTAAGCTACTAAATCGCTGTAAAACAGTACACTCAAAACTGTGATCCTTGTCGTTTCCCCGACAAAGGGTTAGTTTTAACAGATCACACTTTCTGTTTGGTTCTGCATAGGGAGGGCGTAATGGCTCTGCAACAAGAAATTATTCAGGCGCTGGGCGCGAAACCTGCGATTGATGCCAATGAAGAGATCCGTCGTAGCGTTGATTTTTTGAAAGCTTACCTGTCTGCACACCCTTTCCTGAAGACGCTGGTGCTGGGTATCAGCGGCGGTCAGGATTCCACTCTGGCCGGTAAGCTGAGCCAGATGGCCATCTCCGAGCTGCGTGACGAGACCGGTGACACCGCGCTGCAATTTATTGCCGTACGTCTGCCGTATGGCGTGCAGGCTGACGAGCAGGACTGTCAGGATGCAATCGCGTTTATTCAGCCGGACCGTGTTCTTACCGTAAATATTAAAGGTTCGGTACTGGCAAGCGAGCAGGCCCTGCGTGAAGCCGGCATTGAACTGAGCGATTTTGTCCGCGGCAACGAGAAAGCCCGTGAGCGCATGAAAGCGCAGTACAGTATCGCAGGGATGACTAAAGGGGTCGTGGTCGGCACCGACCACGCCGCGGAAGCTATCACCGGCTTCTTCACCAAATACGGCGATGGCGGCACGGATATCAACCCCCTCTTCCGCCTGAACAAGCGTCAGGGTAAGCAACTGCTGGCGGCGTTGGGCTGCCCGGAGCACCTGTATAAGAAGGCGCCAACGGCGGACCTGGAGGACGATCGCCCTTCCCTGCCGGATGAAGCGGCGCTGGGCGTTACGTATGACAACATCGATGATTATCTGGAAGGCAAAACGCTCGACGAAGGTACCGCTAAAATTATCGAAGGCTGGTATCTGAAAACCGAGCATAAGCGCCGTCCGCCCATTACGGTGTTTGATGATTTCTGGAAAAAGTAAAAGCAAAACGGTAACTCCGCTTTGCAGGCCGGGTAAGGCGTAGCCGCCACCCGGCTCTTTTTTAACCACCAAACACCTGCTACACTGTATGCCTGAACAGTATATGGAGCAGTATGTGAGCAGGCGTCAATCCGCCCCGCGTCTTGAGTTCGAAGCGGCGGCTATCTACGAATATCCCGAGCATCTTCGCCCCTGGCTTGAGGCACTGCCTAAACAGCCTGGCGTCTATTTCTTCCACGGCGACAGCGACACCATGCCGCTCTATATCGGCAAAAGCGTGAATATCCGCAGCCGGGTGATGTCGCACCTGCGTACGCCGGATGAAGCATCGATGCTCAGGCAGTCCCGGCGGATCACCTGGATCGAGACGGCAGGCGAACTGGGCGCGCTTCTGCTCGAAGCCCGGCTCATCAAGGAACAGCAGCCGCTGTTTAACAAACGCCTGCGCCGCAACCGCCAGCTCTGTTCCTTGCAGATTAACGCAGGAAAACCGCAGGTTGTTTATGCCCGGGAAGTGGATTTTTCGCATGAACCCAATCTTTACGGTCTGTTTGCCAACAAACGTGCCGCACTGCAAACCCTGCAATCCCTGGCTGATGAATTACAGCTTTGTTACGGCCTGTTAGGACTGGAAGCCACCACCCGCGGTCGCGCCTGTTTCCGCTCAGCGCTGAAACGCTGCGCCGGGGCGTGCTGTGGAAAAGAGAGCGTTGAAGAACATCATGCCCGGTTTATGGCTGGCCTAGCCTCTATCAGCGTTAACTGCTGGCCGTGGGAAGGCGCGGTGGCGCTGAAAGAAACCCGCGATGGGATGACGCACTATCACATCATCCGCAACTGGCTCTGGCTTGGCGCCGTTGAAAATCTGGATGACGCTACCGCTCTGCTGCGCACCCCTGCCGGTTTCGATCAGGATGGTTACAAAATTCTCTGCAAGCCACTGTTAACCGGAAAATATGAGATCATCGTCCTCAATGACCCGGCAGCCAGGTAATTTCACTGAACAGCAGCGACCCCTTCGTTTCCAGTAAACGGAGGGTATGACTGCCCGCTTCCCAGCTGGCGCCCTGATCGGCTGTCAGTAATTTGTCGCCCAGTTGCCAGGCGCCGCTTAATACGAATGCCACCCCACCGCGTGATGCGAAGGTAGTGAACGTCCGGGTAGCAACGCGCACCTTTGCCTGGCAGCAATCCCGTCGGGTCATGATGTTGAAGTCCATCGACATCTGCCCCTCTGTGAGCACGGCTTTCACCGCCAGATCGCCCGCAAATCGGTAAGGCTGATGATGCTTCAGGGTATGACAAAACGCCCTGCCTGCATCCAGGGTCACCTCGCCGCCCTCCAGCAGCGTAATCACCCGGTCGACGCCCGGGAACGCGGAAAATTCGCCGTTACTGGCGATGGAGGCAATACTGGCCCGCCAGAAAAAATCCCGCGTCGCGGGAGGAAAACAGCAAATCTCACGCGTCTCACCCGCACCATTACGCCAGAGACTGACCGGCATTTTACGGATATCAAAGAATTCCATGACCACTCCTGAAGGACGCACCGTGCGCCAGGGCATTTTCACAGACGTATTATCGGCAGCAGTCAGGCCAGACCTTAGGCATGGGATAAAAGAAAAACCGCCGGTCCTGTCCACAGCGTTTTCGCTTTTGTAGACAGGAGCCCGGCGGTCTTAAGAGAGTGAACCGATTATTCGGTTGGTGCAGGCATTTTACCTTCCGGCGCTGCACGTTCTGTCAGACGCTTCTCAAAATTGGCATTAAATTCCTTTTTCTGTTCCGGCGTCAGAATGTTGTAAATCTTGTTCTGAGTTTCCATGTGGGCCAGCATGCGCGCTTTATGCTGCTCGGCCATTTTGTCGATCTGCGCTTCCGCTTTTGCTTTATCGAAGCTGTCGCTGGCAATGATGTCATGCATTGCGCGGCGCTCTTCCAGCGGAGGACGTTTCATCTGGTCACGCTGGCTTTTCATGATGTCGCGGATCTGCTGCTTCTGCGCATCGGTGAGGTTCAGATCTTTAAACATCATCATTTCATGGTGCATACCCGGCTTGCCTTTATGATGCATCATCATTTTGCCTTCCGTCGGCGCGGCGGTAGTGGTCGCGGTATCGGCGGCGAACGCCATGCTGGTAGCGCCCAGAGCCAGGGTAGAGGCAACAAACAGTGCAGTTAATTTACGCATAATGTCTTTCCTTACTTTCAGTTATTCTTCGGCGCTATGCCGTGTTGACGAGATTAACTTTACGGGGTTTATCGTCAATTAGTCAGAGCAACGGTAAAACAATGAAAGTGTAAAAAACAACTTTTCGCCAATTGTGGAGAAATTAAGGAAAAAGCGTGGAGAGATGAAACAAAAATATTCAACAGGATGATTTTAAAGAGATTATGGAGAAGTATAGCGAAGTGCCGTTTAATAATAAAGCAATTCTCCAGGAATATTCCGCAAACAATACCAGAGCGCTTTTAACGCTAAGAAATTTATTCTTCATTTCCCCTCCGGTCTGCGCGAGGGGAGACGATCAGGGCATTTTTTCCAGCATCAGGCCAGCTCGCAAACCAAACGCGACCGACGGATTAGGAAATAAAACATATTCCGTGGATTTCTGTACCTCATAGCGCGTCTCACCATCTTCCGCCAGCAGGACGCCCTGGCGAAACGGCGTAAAGTTCAGCGTATGGGGCGCCATATGTAGCTGGAAAGCCTCGCTTTGACGCGTGATCTGCTGCACGACCCGATAGCGCACAACGGGTTCCCGGGAGGGTTCCGGCGCAACCCCGGCGAGCAACGCCCGAAGCGCCTGATGCGTAGGGGCAAAACGCGTCAGGTCGTTTTGCCCGAACGGCAGCGCTTTTCCTAGCTCCAGGGTGCAGGATAACGCGCCAACATTCTCGCAGGTGAAGTGGGTAAACGTGCCGCCTGGCGTCTGGTGGAAAACCAGCGCCTCCAGCCCCGCGTCGCCAAGCCAGGTCAGAAACGCCTCATCCCACGGCTGATGACGCTGCGGTAACACGCCAAAACGCACGTGGTACGAGGCGCGAATGGCCGTATGCAGATCGAGGTGCCAGCGCGTTTCCCCCGCCCCGGCAAAAAACGCCGTGACCACCTTCTCCAGCCATTGCGCGCGTTTCGTCTCATCACTCTGTGGAAACTGCGCCCAGCGACCACCAAACATGCGGTTGATGTCGCTCACGAGATACCGTTTATTTTGCGCCAGCGCAGGCGGATTTCCCAGCACCACCAGCAGACGGCAGTGCAGCGTGATCTCTGCGCGAAACAGCGCGCGCAGCAAAAGATCGACAATCTCCACGGGCGCGGTTTCGTTTCCGTGAATGCCGGTCGAAAGCAGCAGCGACAGGTCATATTCCCCCGTCGGCGTCAGTTCAAGCACGCCAGGCCCCAGCCATCGCCAGTGGAACGAGGGGCCTTCCCCCTCTTGCCGCTCCGGTGTCTCTTCGGCCAGCGTCAGCGCCAGTAAGTTTTCCATATCATCTCCTTAGCGCTGGAACGGATAAACCGATCCCAGTTGCAGGATGGTCGATAATGCATCCAGCGCCTCGCGGCCTTCGCGCAGCAGCTGCGGATCAACCAGATCGGCCTGAACCAGACGGTCGCGATAATAGCGGTCCACCCAGTCATTGAGGGTATTGAACAGCGTGTCGTTCATCATCACCGCCGGATTCACGGCCTGCATCTCCTCCGGCGTTAACACCACGCGCAGTCGCAGGCACGCCGGTCCCCCGCCGTTGGCCATACTTTCCCGCAGATCAAACACGCGCAGTTCATCAATCGGGATATCCGCCTGCACCAGTTCGCTCAGATAGCGCCAGACGCCCTGATGGTTGCGGGACTCCTGCGGCAGCACCAGCATCATGCTGCCATCATCCCGGCTCAGCAGCTGGCTGTTGAACAGATACGTTTCGACCGCATCCTGCACGCTTACCGCCTGCGTGGGCACCTGAATCGGCATAAATCCCGGCACGCGTTCGCGCAGCGTGGCCAGCAACTTTTCCTGATGGGCAAACGCCTGCTCGTGGCAGAACAGCACCTGACGGTTGGAAACGGCAATGACGTCGTTATGAAACACGCCCTGGTCGATCACCTGCGGATTTTGCTGGGCAAAAATCACCTGAGAAGGATTAACCTGGTTCAGCCGCGCAACCGCCTGGCTTGCGGCTAAAGTTTGTCTCGCCGGATAACGAACCGGCGCGGCGTGGCCGCCCTCTTCCCGTCCATAGATAAACAGCTGCAAACCCGGCTCGCCATAGTCGCCGCCCAGACGGTTGTGGTTTGCCGCCCCTTCATCGCCAAACATCGCGACCTGCGGCAGCGCCGAATGTACCTCGAAATGCGCTTCATGATTAAAAATGGCGCGCAGCACGCGCCCGGTGGTCTCCGCTTCGCTGGCGCGGTGGAATTTGTTGTTCAGGTTAGCAACGGTCAGATGCACTTTGCCGTCCAGCGTATCCGCCGACGGCGCAACGGTGGCGGCATTCGCCACCCACATCGAGGAGGCTGAACTGGCCGCCGAAAGCAGGTGTGGCGTCTGCGTGCCTGCTTTTTCCACCACCTGTTCATCCGTACCGCTGAACCCCAGCTGGCGCAGCACGGCCACGTTTGGTCGCTCCTGAGGCGGGATCACCGCCTGCGGGAAACCGGCATCGGACAGCGCCTTCATTTTCAACAGACCCTGCTTCGCCGCCAGCTTCGGGTTCGAGACCTGGAAACGGTGCTTCGTCGAGGCTTCATTACCGAACGACAGCCCGGCATAGTGGTGCGTCAGCCCCACGAGGCCGTCAAAGTTAACCTCACGCGCTTTCATGGGCGTCACCCTCTGTAAAATCCAGCCCCGGATTCAGCGTCTCCGGCAGCGTCAGCGCCGGGGTTTCCAGGCTTGCCATCGGCCACGCGCAGTAATCGGCGGCATACCAGGCGCTGGCGCGATGGTTGCCCGACGCCCCTACGCCACCAAACGGCGCGGTGCTCGCCGCACCGGTCAGCGGTTTGTTCCAGTTCACGATCCCGGCGCGCGCTTCCAGCAGCAGCTGTTCGAATTTCTCGCGATGCGGCGATATCAGGCCGCTCGACAGGCCGTAGCGGGTGTTGTTGGCCATCTCGATCGCCGACTCAAAATCGTCATAGCGCCAGACGCACAGCAGCGGGCCAAAGACCTCTTCATCCGGCACGTTACTCGTCGCACTCATCTCAATAATCCCCGGCGTCAGCAGCGACGTGCCCGGCTGAACCAGCTTCGGCTCCAGCAGGGTTTTCGCCCCGCGCGCCACGTGCTCCTGCCACGCTTTCAGCACGTTCAGCGCCGCCTGCGCGGAGATCAGCCCGCCGATAAACGGCTGCGGCTCGGCATCCCATTTCGCGGGAACCAGACGCGCGCTCACCTCCACCAGACGCTTCAGGAACGCATCCCCCTGCGCGCCGCGTTTAACCAGCAGGCGGCGGGCACAGGTACAGCGCTGTCCGGCGGTAATGAACGCCGACTGAATGGTCAGATGGACCGCGGCATCGATATCATCCGGATCTTCCACAATCAGCGGGTTGTTGCCGCCCATCTCCAGCGCCAGAATTTTTTCCGGCTGCCCCGCCAGCTGACGATGCAGCTGATAGCCCGTTCCGGCACTGCCGGTGAACAGCAGACCGTCAATGTCGCTCAGCGCACTCAGCGCCTGACCTGTTTCACGCCCGCCCTGCACCAGATTCACCACCCCCGGCGGCAGCCCCGCCTGCTCCCAGAGTTTTATGACTGCTTCTCCGGTTAAGGGGGTTAACTCACTCGGCTTGAAGATGACGGTATTCCCCGCCAGCAGCGCAGGCACAATGTGCCCGTTCGGCAGATGTCCGGGGAAGTTATACGGGCCAAACACCGCCAGCACCCCGTGCGGACGGTGGCGCAGCGTGGCGGCGCCGTCTGGCATCTCGGTATGCTGCTCGCCGGTGCGGGTATGGTACGCCTTCACCGATATCGCAATTTTGTTGATCATCGCCGTGACTTCGGTTGTTGCCTCCCAGCGCGGCTTGCTGGTTTCGCAGGCAATGATGCGGGTCAGCTCGGCTTTATTGGCCTCCAGCAGCGCAGCAAATTTCTCAACCAGCGCCTGGCGCTCGAAGAATGGCCGTTTCGCCCATGCCGGAAACGCGCGCCGTGCAGCCTGGCAGGCCTGCTCAACCTGCCCGGCGCTGGCGTCGTTCCCCGACCAGAGCACCTCCTGGCCGACCGGGTTAGTTTTTGTCCGCGCGTCACCTTCGCCCGTTACCCAGTCACCGTTAATCCATAGAGTCATGCTGTTTTCTCCTCAGGGCAGAGTCGTACCAGGCGAACCGTGTCGCCAGCGTTACATTTCAGGGCATCCAGTTGCGCAGCCGTCAGTACCAGACGCTCGCATGATGGGTTGGTTCGCACCAGCATGGCGCGGAAGTTGGTGTAATTCTCGTTAGAGACCAGGCAGGCTGGCCACTCGCCCGGCGCGGGCTGGCCCTCCGAGACCTCAACCAGGCGGCTTTTACGGATGGCGCGAACGCGGTCAATGTCGCATTCCAGCGTCGGGCCGCCGTCGAAAATGTCGACGTAGTTACGGTAGCGAAATCCCTCTTTCTCCAGCACTGCGCGAGCCGGGGCGGTTTGCGGGTGAACTTCGCCGATCACCGCCTGCGCTTCCGGGGTTAAGAAATGGGTATAAATAGGATGCTTCGGCATCAGCTCGGCGATAAACGCCTTCTGACCGGTACCGCACAGGTAATCCGCCCGGCTAAATTCCATGGAGAAGAAGCGTTCGCCCAGACTCTCCCAGAACGGCGAGTAGCCCGTCTCATCAATCACGCCGCGCATCTCCGCGACCACTTTTTCGTTGAAGCGGTCGCGAAAGGCGGCCATAAACATAAAGCGCGATTTGGAGAGCAGATAACCGTTGCCCTCTTTGCGCCAGTCCGGATCGAGAAACAGGGTGCAGAGTTCGCTGGCGCCGGTATGGTCATTACAGAGGAAGAGCGTCGGCAGCGCGTTGTAAACGTTCAGCTCTTTCGAGGCGTGGACCATCGTGCCGACGCGGTAGTTGTACCACGGATCGTTAAGCCCGACGGCCACCTCAATGGCGCAAATCCCCGCCACGGTTCCCGTGTCGGTATCTTCCAGCACGAACACATAGCCCTGTTCGCTTTTTGGCAACGTCCCCTGCCAGGTTTGCAGGGCGCGCTCAATGCGCGCCGACAGCGTTTTTTCATCGGCAGGCAGCGAGGTTAGCCCGCCCCCTGTCTTACCGGCAAGCTGCATAAGCCCGGCGAGATCGCCGTGCGCAACGGGACGGATGACCATCATGATGACACCCCGGACTTCACCTGTTCGCAGGCCAGCGCAAAACGATCTAACCCGGTTCTGACCTCTTCCTCGCTGACGATCAGCGCAGGGGCAAACCGCACCACGTTAGCACCGGCAATCAGCACCATTACGCCCTGCTTTGCCGCTTCCTGTGAAATCAGCTTCGCTTTGCCGGCAAACTCAGGGGCAAGCTCACAGCCTATTAACAGCCCCAGACCGCGGATCTCTTTGAACAAGCCGGTCTGGTTATTGATGGCAGTAAGGCGCTCAACAAACCACTGGTGACGCTGCTTCACGCCGTTAAGCACCTCAGGGGTGTTGATGATATCCAGCACCTGTCCGGCGACAGCGGTTGCCAGCGGGTTGCCGCCGTATGTGGTGCCATGGGTGCCCACGGTCATCACGCTGGCGAATTTATCGGTGGTCAGCATCGCCCCCACCGGGAAACCGCCGCCGAGCGCTTTGGCTGTTGAGAGCACATCCGGGGTCACGCCATAGTGCATGTAGGCGTACAGCTCACCCGTGCGGCCCACGCCGGTCTGGACTTCGTCAAAAATCAGGACCGCGTTATGCCGATCGCACAGCTCGCGCAGCCCTTGCAGGAACGCTTTCTGGGCGGGCATGACGCCGCCTTCCCCCTGCATGGGCTCGACAATCACCGCACAGGTGGTGTCGTCAATCAGCTCGCTGGCAGAGTGTAAATCGTTATACGCCGCATGACGGATATCCGGCGGCAGCGGCGCAAAATCCTGAGAATATGAGGGCTGACCACCCGCGCTGACGGTAAACAGCGTTCGGCCATGGAAGGCATTTTTAAAGGCTACGATGCCGCTTTTGTGCGCGCCGAATTTATCGTGCGCATATTTTCGCGCCAGCTTCAGCGCCGCTTCGTTCGCTTCCGCGCCGGAGTTACAGAAAAAGACTTTTTCTGCGAAAGTGGCGTCGATCAGCTTCTTCGCCAGACGCAATGCCGGTTCGTTGGTATAACCGTTGCCGGTATGCCAGAATTTCGCCGCCTGGTCATTCAGCGCCTGCCGCAGCGCCGGGTTTGCATGCCCCAGCGCATTCACCGCAATCCCACCCGCAAAGTCGATATACTCTTTGCCCTGCTGATCCCACAGGCGAGAGCCTTCCCCACGTACCGGAATAAAAGCCGCCGGAGCGTATACCGGCATCATCCATTCATCGAAATTTTCACGCGTAACTGACAGAGACATAGCGACCTCATCCGGTAAATAAAAGGTTGTTTAAATGTTAAATGATTGAGTGTTTGCACTGTGAATGTAGATTGCAGCGTTCGTGCCAGCCAGCGATAAAAATGCATAAACGGGTTGGGGTAACAGAATATCAATGAGTTACAATATGGAGCTATTCACTGTTAATGCATAAATAGTGAATATTTTTACGACAAGCGGCGCTTTGCCGCATGAAAACAAGAAAGAGTATGCAGAGGCCAAATATAATTCTGGAATTGTGATCGCTCGCGAAATTTATCGGTCCTTTATGCCCTGTTCGAGGGCAAAACGCGCCGAAATGGTGCAAATATTGCACCGTCGGCATTATCTGTCGCAGTAATTGGGCGAAGCGGATAACAGACGACGTAAATTCTGCTACCATCCTTGCACTATTCACCTTGCATTGGCAGCGACTATGAAATTTGTCTCTTTTAATATCAACGGCCTGCGTGCCCGCCCTCACCAGCTTGAAGCGATTGTTGAGCAACATCAGCCAGATGTGATCGGCTTGCAGGAGACAAAAGTTCACGACGATATGTTCCCGCTCGAAGAGGTAGCGAAGCTGGGCTATAACGTTTTTTACCACGGTCAGAAAGGCCACTACGGCGTTGCGCTGCTGACCAAAGATACGCCGGTGTCGGTGCGTCGTGGCTTCCCGGGTGACGATGAAGAGGCGCAACGCCGCATCATCATGGCGGAAATTCCTTCCGCGCTCGGCAATGTGACCGTCATCAACGGCTATTTTCCGCAGGGTGAAAGCCGCGATCATGAAACCAAATTCCCGGCCAAAGCGAAGTTTTATCAGGATCTGCAAAACTACCTGACAACCGAACTCAAAAAAGAAAACCCGGTGCTGATCATGGGCGACATGAATATCAGCCCGACGGATCTGGATATCGGTATTGGCGAAGAGAACCGTAAGCGCTGGCTGCGCACCGGCAAATGCTCTTTCCTGCCGGAGGAGCGCGAGTGGATGGAGCGCCTGCTGGGTTGGGGGCTGGTGGATACTTTCCGCACGGCTAACCCGGCGACGCAGGATCGCTTCTCGTGGTTTGACTATCGCTCTAAAGGCTTCGATGACAACCGGGGCCTGCGTATTGATCTGCTGCTGGCGAGCGCCCCCCTGGCCGAACGCTGCATCGAAACCGGTATCGACTATGACATCCGTAGTATGGAAAAGCCGTCCGACCATGCGCCGGTATGGGCAACGTTCAAGCTGTAAACTTCAGTGAATATTAAAAAAATCAGTCTCCTGTGCGCCCTTTTGGGCGCATTTGTTTTGACCGTTGTTTTGCTTCCTCCAGGCATGCTCTCCCTCGACACGCTAAAAATGCACCAGCAAACGTTGCTCGATCGTGTGGAGCAGGCGCCTCTTCAGAGCGCGCTGATCTATTTTGCGGTTTACGTTCTGCTCTCCGCGCTGTCGATCCCCGGAGCCGCGCTTCTGACGCTGCTCGGCGGGGCGCTTTTCAGCCTGTGGGAGGCGACGCTGTTGGTGTCATTTGCCTCGACGCTCGGCGCCACGCTTGCCATGCTCGTCAGCCGTTATCTGCTGCGCGACTGGGTGCAACGGCGCTTTGCCGCACAGATGAGCACGATAGATGCGGGGATGGATCGCGACGGCGCACGCTACCTTTTTGCCCTGCGCCTGATGCCGTTGTTCCCGTTCTTTCTGGTCAATTTGCTGATGGGGCTAACCCGTCTCAGGGTGCGTCACTACTGGTGGGTCAGCCAGCTTGCAATGCTACCTGCCACCGTCATTTATCTGAACGCCGGACGCGAGCTGGGGAAACTCACCGCGCTGCGCGATATTCTGTCGCCGGGACTGCTGTTCGCCTTTACACTATTAGGGTTATTACCGCTGGTCACTCGCTGGCTGTTTTCCCGTTACATCCCTTCGATTAAAAAGTGAGGCATTATGCGCCGGGTGCGTTTTTGCGCGTTTCTGACGAGTCTGCTGCTGGCAACCTCTGCCTTCGCCGCAGAGAGCTGGCAATCCATTCAGCAACAGGCCACCGGGCAGACCGTCTGGTTTAACGCCTGGGGCGGTGACGAGGCCGTTAACCGCTACCTCGACTGGGTAAGCGGCGAGATGAAAACGCACTACGCCGTCAACCTGAAGATCGTTCATCTGGCCGATGCCGCCGACGCGGTGAAGCGGATCCAGACGGAACATGCCGCAGGACGTAGCAGTAACGGGTCGGTGGATCTGCTCTGGGTAAACGGGGAAAACTTCCGCAACCTGAAAGCGGCAAACCTGCTGCTCACCGGCTGGGCGCAAACCCTGCCCAACTGGCGCTACGTCGATACCCGTAAACCGGTAACGGAAGATTTTGCCATCCCGACCGATGGGGCAGAATCCCCGTGGGGCGGCGCGCAATTAACCTTTATCGCCCGTAAAGCGAGTACGCCGACACCACCGGCAGATCCCCACGCGCTGCTGGTATACGCCCGACAGCACCCTGGCAAGGTGAGCTATCCGCGACCGCCGGATTTTACCGGCACGGCGTTTCTTGAGCAGCTACTGCTGGCGCTGACCGCCCATCCGGAGGCGTTAAAAAACGCGCCAGACAGAACCTTTGCGCAGGTCACCGCGCCGCTGTGGGATTACCTTGATACGCTGCACCCCCTGCTGTGGCGCGAAGGGAACGATTTTCCTCCGTCGCCTGCGCGCATGGATACGCTGCTGGCCAGCGGCAGTCTGAACCTGTCGCTCACCTTTAACCCCGCCCATGCGATGCAAAAGGTGGCGAGCGGTGAACTGCCTGCCGACAGCTACAGTTTCGGCTTTCTCAAAGGCATGATCGGCAACGTCCATTTTGTCGCCATCCCGGCAAACGCCAGCGCGAGCGCAGGTGCGAAAGTGGTGGCCAATTTCCTGCTGTCACCACAGGCGCAGATCCGCAAAGCTAATCCTGCCATCTGGGGTGACCCGAGCGTGCTGGATGGCGAAAAACTGCCTGCGAAAGCGGCAAAACAGCTTCGCGCCTTTACCCCCTCAGGCACGCCTGATGTACTTCCCGAACCTCACGCCGCCTGGGTTAACGCCCTGGAGCAGGAATGGCTTCGCCGCTACGGAACCCGCTAAGCGGGCTGGTCTGGGCGGCAATGGCGGTCATCTATCTGCCACTGCTTCCCGCCAGCGGCATGCTGCTGGCCCCGGCGTTTTCTCCCGGCAACTGGGCGACGCTGTTTGCCGACCCGCAGCTGCCGCAGGCGCTGGCCGCCACGCTGGTTTCCACGCTTATCGCGACGCTGGGCTCACTGTTTATCGCCCTGACCCTGCTTGCGCTTCTCTGGCCGGGTGAAGGCTGGCAGCGCCTGAGCCCCCGTCTGCCGTGGCTGTTAGCCGTGCCGCACGTCGCCTTCGCCACCAGCGCGCTGCTGCTGTTTGCGGAAGGGGGGCAGTTTTACCGGATCTGTACGGTCTGTTCGCCGCAGCTTGACCGCTACGGTATCGGGCTTGGCCTGACGCT
The DNA here is from genome assembly GCF_014930525.1 of Enterobacter cloacae complex sp. S1. Taxonomy (NCBI): domain Bacteria; kingdom Pseudomonadati; phylum Pseudomonadota; class Gammaproteobacteria; order Enterobacterales; family Enterobacteriaceae; genus Enterobacter; species Enterobacter cloacae complex sp. S1. The sequence goes on along the minus strand of NZ_JADBRE010000011.1, from coordinate 114,945 downwards.
TGCGGTCAAAGAGAGCGCGTTCGTTCTGTGGGCAATCTACGCCGCGCTGCCTGAAAAGCGTCTCGCACAGCAGAAAATTGTCCTGCATACCTTCGGCTACGGACGAATGCAGGCGCTCAACTGGCTCGTCCTCCCGGCAATCGCCCCCGCGCTGGGCGCCGTGATGCTGGCGGTGCTGGCCTGGTCGCTTTCCGTGGTGGATGTGGCGATCGTGCTCGGGCCAGGCAACCCGCCTACGCTGGCGGTACTGGCCTGGCAGTGGCTCGCCCAGGGCGATGCACAACAGCAAACAAAGGGAACGCTGCTGTGTCTGGTGTTGCTCCTGCTGCTGGCCGCGCTTGCCGCGGTGGGATACGGCTTCTGGACGGCATGGCGGCGCGCCCAGCGTGACCCCTCCGGAGTTCGTCGCGCTTCGCATACTGCGCTGCCCGCACGGACGCTGGGCGGGTTACTGCCGCTGTGCGGCGTGCTCTGTGCGCTGGTTCTGCTGATGCTGGCACGCCGGGACGACATCGGCCCCGTCAGCGACAGCCTTTCACTGGGACTGCTGTCCAGCCTGACAGCGCTGGCCATCCTCATGCTCTGGCTTGAGTGGGGACCCCAGCGCGGCGCGGTGTGGGTCTGGCTGCCGCTCGCCCTCCCGGCGCTGCCCCTCGTGTCCGGGCAGTATGCCGTGGCGCTGTGGCTGGGCATCGACGGCCAGTACGCTGCGGTGCTCTGGAGCCATATGCTCTGGGTTCTCCCGTGGATGCTCCTGGTGCTGCAACCGGCCTGGCGCAGGCTCGATCCCCGGCTTATCCTCACCGCCAGAACGCTGGGCTGGCGACAGGCGAAAATTTTCTGGTTGGTGAAATGCCCCCTGATGGTTCGTCCGGCCCTGCTGGCCTTTGCCACCGGCTTTTCCGTGAGCATGGCCCAGTACATGCCCACCCTCTGGCTGGGAGCGGGACGTTTCACCACCCTGACGACGGAGGCGGTCGCCCTCAGCAGCGGCGGCGGCATTCCGATCCTCGCCAGCCGGGCGCTGGGTCTGTTGCTGTTGACCAGCAGCGTATTTGCCCTTGCCGCGCTGCTCTCCCGGCTCGTGGGCCGTCACAGACAAGGATTACGTTAATGCTGAACGTGAAAAATCTCACCATTGCGCCACTCTTCCGTGAGGTCAACTTCCGCGTCCCGGCGGGGGAGATTGTCACGCTGATGGGGCCCTCCGGGAGCGGGAAATCGACCCTTTTCGCCTGGATGGTGGGGGCGTTATCCGCTGATTTTAAGGCGCACGGCGAGCTGTGGCTGAACGATCGCCGCTGCGATATGCTTCCCGTGGAAACGCGCGGGATCGGCATTCTGTTTCAGGATGCCCTGCTGTTTGACGCCTTCAGCGTGGGGCAAAACCTGATGCTGGCGCTGCCGGCGCACATCGTCGGGCGCGCCCGCCGCAACGCGGTAGAACAGGCCCTGGACACTGCCGGGCTGGCAAACCACTACGCCAGCGATCCGGCGACCCTGTCCGGCGGCGAGCGCGCCCGGGTCAGCCTGTTGCGCGCTCTTCTCGCCCAGCCGCAGGCATTGCTGCTCGACGAGCCGTTCAGTCGACTGGATAAAACGCTGCGCGCCTCATTCCGGGCGTGGGTATTCGAGGTTACTCGCCAGCGCAGGATCCCGGTGGTGCTGGTCACGCATGATGAGGACGATATTCCGCCCGGCGGCGAGGTGATTGAGATTTCTCGCTGGCAATAATGTGCTAACGCAATGTTTTTGGCTTCAGGAGAGACGACAATGCCCCCCTCTTTTAATGACGTCAGGTTTTTCGATGAAACGTGTTTCTCAACTGACCGCGCTGGCCCTGCTCTGCGGCCTCGCCTCACTCTCCTCCACGGCGGCTGATATGCCCCACTCCCTCACGCTGGACCAGCTCCAGGCGCAAAACGGCGCGGTAATTGATACGCGCGTCAGTGCGTTCTTTAACGGCTGGCCGCAGACCCTGAGCGGAACGTCCGGGCATGAACCCGCCGCGCTTAATCTCTCTGCCAGCTGGCTTGGGGCAATGAGCGATGAACAGCTCAGCGGCTGGGCAAAACAACATCGGCTTACGCCAGACATGCCGGTTGCGCTCTATGGCAACGATGATGACAACCAGACCGTCAAAGCGCGGCTGGAGAAAGCGGGCTTTACCCACGTCTCCACCCTGAGCGATGCCCTGCAACAATCCGACCGTCTGCAACGTCTGGCGCATTTCGAACAGCTGGTTTATCCGCAGTGGATCCGCCAGTTGCAGCAGGGCAAACCCGTTACCGCCGCACCAGCCGGAGAGTGGAAGGTGATCGAGGCTGGCTGGGGTGCGCCGAAGCTTTATCTCCTGAGCCACATTCCCGGTGCGGGCTATATCGACACTAATGAGGTGGAAAGCGAACCGCTGTGGAATAAGGTCTCTGACGAAAAGCTGAAAGCGATGCTGGCGAAGCACGGGATCCGTCACGATACCACCGTCATTTTGTACGGTCGTGACGTGTATGCCGCCGCGCGCGTGGCGCAGATCATGCTCTACGCGGGCGTGAAGGATGTGCGAATTCTGGATGGCGGCTGGAAGGCGTGGTCCGACGCCAGCCTGCCCGTTGAGCGCGGAACGCCTGCAAAGGTGAAGCCAGCCCCTGATTTTGGCGCGCCGATCCCGGGCCAGCCCCGGCTGATGGTGGATATGGAGCAGGCCCGGGGAATGCTGCACCGTCAGGACGCCTCGCTGGTGAGCATTCGTTCCTGGCCAGAGTTTATCGGTGAAACCAGCGGCTACAGCTATATCAAGCCAAAAGGTGAAATTGCCGGTGCGCGCTGGGGCCATGCAGGCAGCGACGCGACCCACATGGAAGATTTCCACAATCCGGATGGCACCATGCGCAGCGCCGATGATATTGCCGCCATGTGGAAAACATGGAATATCCTGCCGGAGCAGCACGTTGCGTTTTACTGTGGTACCGGCTGGCGCGCGTCTGAAGCCTTTATGTACGCCCGCGCCATGGGCTGGCAGAACGTTGCCGTCTACGACGGCGGCTGGTACGAATGGAGCAGCCATCCGCAGAACCCGGTCTCCACCGGCGAGCGCGGACCGGAGAGCGCACGCTAGCGGGGAAGTGATTTCAGCGTGATATAACCGCTCCAGATGCGCGTTGTGGTGGTCAGCCAGCACAATGCGCCAAACGTCCAGGCAAACAGCGCGAAATGCGCCGGAAGCAGGCAGCACAGCGCAAACAGCGCGATGGTCTCCGTTCCTTCCGTTAATCCCCCAATGTAATAAAGCGACTTGTGCGCATAGCCGGGGTTGTCGATATCATGCTTCCCCGCCAGCGCGGCAAAGGCCAGAAAACTGCTGCCCGTCCCCATAAAAGCGAACAGCAGCCAGGCGGCGGCGATCGCGTTATCAGCCGGAGCGGCCAGCGCAAAGCCAAACGGCACCAGGGCGTAGAACAGGAAGTCGAGGGCGATATCAAGAAATCCTCCCGCGTCCGTCAGGCCACGGCGACGCGCCAGCGCGCCGTCCAGACCATCCAGCAGCCGGTTCAGCACAATGGCGATCAGCGCCGCCGGATACCAGCCCAGCGCCAGAAACGGTAACGCCAGCACGCCAATCGCAAACCCGGCGAGCGTTAAGCCATCAGGCGTGATAAACGGTCTATCCAGCGCGGCGGCCAGCTGATTTAACCCGGGTTTCAGTCGGGGGTGCAGATGTTTATCCAGCATGCGGTTTACCTTTAAACGTGGCGCACAGCCCCTGAGCCGGGATATCCAGCGCGGCGTTAAAGCGGGCGGAAAGATTCTGAAAGGCAATCAGAGCCGTCATTTCGGTGATGGTCTCTTCCGTAAAGTGGCGCTTCAGCAGACTTTTGATATTTTCATCCACCTGAGGTGGCGTGGCGGTGACCGCTTCCGCATAGGCCAGCGCCGCGCGCTCCTCTTCGCTGAACAGGGTGGAATTTTGCCAGTCGCTGACGGCCTGCACTTTATCCAGCGCCCCGCTCCGCTCGGCCAGACGCAGGCTGTTGGCATCAATACAAAATGCGCAGTGGCAGATCTGCGAGATCCGCGTCATTAGTAGCGATCGCAGAACCGGCGTCAAACGCGCCTTGCGCCGCTCCAGATAGCCGACAAATAGCGCCACCAGCCAGAAAAGACGCGGCATACGCCCCCACCAGCGCGTGGGGTTCAGCACCGCGCCGAAGTGTTTTTTCTGCATGGCGGCGATGGGGCTGAGGCTGACGGGAAGGGTTTCCATGGGCGCAACCCAGGCGGATGTCTCTTTCACCTGATTCTCCTGATGACTGGACTCTTTGGAAGGGCACGATAATATGTCGTTTTTCGCTATTAATTATTGACGAACATGCTGAAAACACTCGATGTGGTTGCGGCCATCCTCGAAAAAGAGGGCAAGATTTTGCTGGCGCAGCGTCCCGAACATGCCGATCAGCCAGGAATGTGGGAATTTGCAGGCGGGAAGGTTGAAGCCGGTGAGACCCAGCCGGAAGCGCTGATCCGCGAACTGCGCGAAGAGCTCGGCATTGAGGCCGTGCCCGCGCGGTATGTGGCAAGCCACCAGCGGGAGGTGTCGCAGCGGCTGATTCACCTCCACGCCTGGCATGTGCCTGAATTTAGCGGTCAGCTGAAGGCGCATTATCACTCGGCGCTGGTATGGTGCACGCCAGAAGACGCGTTCACGTATGCTTTAGCCCCGGCGGATATACCGCTGCTGGAGGCGTTTATTCTTTTACGCGACGCCAGACCAGCGGGTTTGTACTGAGGGTGCGTTCATCACGCTGGCACTGCAACAGCACGCCATCTGCCCTGACCACTGCGCCTTCGGAATAGTTTTGATCCTGATAGATACAGCACTGATTACACGGCTGCGCACGCTGGCCGCCAGCGCTAAAGACCTCTGGCGGCACGTTGACCTCGACATCCGGGCGAATGCGGTCAGCCTGTGCCCCGGTGGACACCATCAAACATAACGCGGCCATTGCGTAACGGTTCATAGACTTTATTTCCTTTGCATCGTTTATATCTATAACGGTCGATCCGGACGGGATCTTTAATTTATCTCGTCATCGCTTTTGGTTATGACTCGCGCCCTGTCATTAATTTCCCTTGCGGCATAAATTTCTGCTTGCCTCTCAAAGCGGTGCGGGTGGTATAGTCAAAAAAACGACACAAAACATCTACGCCACACGCATAAATTATTATAAGAGGTTCTTATATCTATGGATCAGACACGCTCTCTGGAAAGCTTTCTTGCCCATGTTCAGCAGCGCGACCCGCACCAAAGCGAGTTTGCCCAGGCCGTTCGTGAAGTCATGACCACCCTGTGGCCCTTCCTTGAGGAAAACCCGCGTTACCGTCAGATGGCGCTGCTTGAACGTCTGGTAGAGCCGGAGCGCGTCATCCAGTTCCGCGTGGCGTGGGTGGACGACCGCAATCAGGTGCAGGTCAACCGCGCGTGGCGCGTGCAGTTTAACTCCGCCATTGGGCCGTTTAAGGGCGGGATGCGCTTCCACCCCTCGGTGAACCTGTCGATTCTGAAATTCCTCGGCTTCGAGCAGACCTTTAAAAATGCGCTCACTACCCTACCGATGGGCGGCGGTAAAGGCGGGAGTGATTTCGATCCGAAAGGCAAGAGCGAAGGCGAAGTGATGCGCTTCTGCCAGGCGCTGGTCACTGAGCTCTATCGCCACCTTGGGCCGGACACCGACGTTCCTGCCGGGGATATCGGCGTGGGGGGGCGTGAAGTGGGCTTTATGGCCGGGATGATGAAAAAGCTCTCCAACAACAGCGCCTGCGTCTTTACCGGCAAAGGTCTGTCGTTTGGCGGCAGCCTGATTCGCCCGGAAGCGACGGGTTATGGTCTGGTCTATTTCACTGAAGCGATGCTTAAGCGTCACTGGCTGAGCTTCGAGGGGATGCGCGTGGCGGTCTCCGGCTCCGGCAACGTGGCGCAGTACGCTATCGAGAAAGCGATGGCGTTTGGCGCGCGCGTGGTGACCGCCTCCGACTCCAGCGGTACCGTGGTGGATGAAGCTGGCTTTACGGCAGAAAAACTGGCGCGTCTGTGCGAAATCAAAGCCAGCCGTGACGGTCGGGTAGCGGATTATGCCCGTGAGTTTGGCCTGACCTATCTGGAAGGTAAACAGCCGTGGGGCGTGCCGGTGGATATCGCCCTGCCGTGCGCGACGCAAAACGAACTGGACGTGGATGCCGCCCGGACGCTGATTAGCAATGGCGTGAAAGCGGTAGCGGAAGGGGCAAATATGCCCACCACTATTGAAGCGACCGACCTGTTCCTGGACGCGGGCGTGCTGTTTGCGCCAGGCAAGGCGGCGAACGCTGGCGGCGTGGCAACATCCGGTCTGGAAATGGCGCAAAACGCCGCGAGAATGGGCTGGAAGGCAGAGAAAGTGGATGTCCGTCTGCACCACATCATGCTCGATATTCATCACGCCTGCGTGGAGTACGGCGGCGAGGCCTCGCAAACTAACTACGTGCGCGGGGCGAATATCGCCGGGTTCGTGAAGGTGGCCGATGCGATGATCGGACAGGGTGTGATTTAGTTTCGCTGCATTCTCGCCCTTGTAGGCCCGGTAAGCGTTAGCGCCACCGGGCTTTTTTCAGGCCGCAGAGGGGCTTTCGCCGGGTGGCGGCTTCGCCTTACCCGGCCTACGGTTTAAGCGGTTGTATTTTTGGCTGCGCTTTTCTTCTTTTTGAACGGTTTCTTCGCCCCGCCGCCCGGGGCGACCATTCCCCGGAATCGCTTCACTGGCGTACTGCGCGCCTGGTCAATCAGCTGATAAAGCGTCCCTACCAGCGGCTGCATAAAGTCCTGATAACGGCACTGCTTTTCGCTGATCTGCGTCAGCACCGACTCCCAGTGCGCGGTCATGTCCGGCCTGGCGGCCAGCTCCGGCAGCGAATGAATTAGCGCCCGGCCCGGTTCTGTTGAATGGATGTAACGTCCCTTTTTCTCCAGGAAGCCGCGCTTAAAGAGCAGTTCGATGATCCCCGCGCGGGTCGCTTCCGTGCCCAGACCGTCGGTGGCGCGCAGGATCTTCTTCAGATCTTTATCCTGCACAAAGCGGGCGATGCCGGTCATGGCCGACAGCAGCGTCGCGTCGGTGAAATGGCGCGGCGGCTGGGTTTGTCGTTCAACCACTTCGCCCTTCTCGCACAGCAGTTCGTCGCCTTTGGCCACGACCGGCAGCGGCGTGCCGTCGTTCTCTTCGTCACGCTCTTTGTTGCCGAGCAGCGTGCGCCAGCCCGCTTCTGCAAGGAAACGCGCTTTGGCGATAAATTTGCCTTTGGCAATCTCCAGTTCAATAACGCACTTGCGGAACACCGCGTCCGGGCAGAACTGCATCAGATACTGACGCGCGATCAGGTTATAGACCTTTGCTTCGTTGTCGGTCAGGTTGACGTTGCTGGTGCGCGCCGTCGGGATTATCGCGTGGTGAGCATCGACTTTTTTATCGTCCCAGCAGCGGTTATGGGTATCCGGGTTTACCGCCGGTTGCGGCAACAGATCCGGCGCATGGACGCCAATGGCATTCATCACCGAGTGGCGTCCGGCGAAGTGTTCTTCCGGCAGATAGCGGCTGTCCGAACGCGGATAGGTGATCAGCTTGTGGGTTTCGTAGAGCTTCTGGCAGATATCGAGCACGTTCTGCGCGCTAAGACCAAAGCGCTTAGCCGCCTCAATCTGCAACGCCGAAAGGGAGAACGGCAGCGGTGCGGGCTCCGTTTCCCGTTTGTCGTTATAGCTGGTGACGATTGCGGGCTGGCCGGTAATGCGGTTGACCACGTGCTCCGCCAGCGGGCGATGCAGCAGCCGTCCCTCTTCGTCCTGATATGACTCACAGGCATCACTTGGCTGCCAGACGGCGGTAAAGCGTTCGTCTTTCGGCGTGACGATATGCGCTTTGACTTCGAAGAAGTCTTTGGCGACGAAATTTTCGATCTCTTCGTCGCGACGCACCACCAGCCCCAGCACCGGTGTCTGGACACGACCGACGGAGAGTACGCCCTGATAACCCGCGTTGCGCCCGAGAATGGTGTAGGCGCGGGTCATGTTGATCCCGTATAGCCAGTCCGCACGGGCACGCGCCAGCGCGGAGACACACAGGGGAATAAATTCGCTGTTGGCGCGCAGGCGTGAAATGGCCCGCTCTACCGCCTGAGGGTTGAGGTCGTTGATCAGGCAGCGCTGCACCTGCTGGCGCTTTTCCGGCGCCAGCTCCAGGTAGTCCAGCACTTCATCGACCAGCAGTTGCCCTTCCCTGTCCGGGTCACCCGCGTGGACCACTTCCGTCGCCTCATGCAGGAAGCGCTTAATGACGTTGAGCTGTTTGGTGACGGAAGGACGCGGTTGGAGACGCCACTTTTCCGGCACAATCGGTAGATCGTTGAGATTCCAGCGGGCGTAGCGGCTGTCGTAGACATCCGGCTGCGCCTGTTCAAGCAGGTGACCGATACACCAGGTGACCACCTGCCCGTTACCGCATTCGATAAAGCCGTCGCCTTTGCGATGCGGCCTGGGCAGCACATCGGCGATGGCACGCGCCAGACTCGGCTTTTCGGCAATAAACAACCGCATCGAATTAATGGATCTCAATCATCGGGCGACCACCGCGGGCGGTCACCAGCTCACCAATGGCCGTCAGGGTGATGCCAAACTCGGCAGCCTTCGCCTGAACGTCAGCTTCAGCTTCCGGCGTCACCGCCAGCAGCAGGCCGCCGGAGGTTTGCGGATCGCACAGCAGGTTACGCCACGCTTCCGGCATTTCGCCCATTAAATGGCCGTAGCTGGCGAAGTTGCGCTGCGTCCCGCCCGGCACTGCGCCCTGAGCAATGTACTCTTCCACGCCCGGCAGCTTCGGCACATCCTGATACCAGACCTGCGCCTGCACGCCCGCGCCCTGACAGACTTCAGAGAGGTGCCCCAGCAGACCAAAACCGGTCACGTCGGTCATGGCCTTCACGCCGTCGATATTGGCGAATGCCGCACCGGCGAGGTTCATCTGGCACATCACTTCCGTTGCCAGACCGATATGCTCGGGCTTCAGCAGGGATTTCTTCTCGGCAGTGGTCAGTACGCCAATGCCCAGCGGCTTAGTGAGGAACAGCTTGCAGCCCGCCTGCGCGGTGCTGTTGCGCTTCACGCGCTCGGTCGGCACCACGCCGGTGACGGCCAGGCCGAAGATCGGCTCCGGCGCATCGATAGAGTGACCACCGGCCAGGGCAATACCCGCCTGCTGGCAGGCAAAGCGTCCGCCTTCGATCACGTCGCGGGCAATCTCCGGCGGGAGGGTGTTAATCGGCCAGCCCAGAATGGCGATCGCCATAATCGGTTTACCGCCCATCGCAAAGATATCGCTGATGGCGTTGGTGGCCGCAATGCGTCCGAAGTCGAACGGGTTGTCGACAATCGGCATAAAGAAGTCAGTGGTGCTGATAATGCTGGTGCCGTTACCCAGGTCATAAACCGCTGCATCGTCACGCGTTTCGTTACCGACAAGCAGGTTCGGGTCGACAAACTTCGCCTGCTCACTGTGCAGGATGGTCTCCAGCACTTTCGGGGAAATTTTACAACCGCAACCGGCTCCGTGGCTGTATTGCGTTAAACGAATGGTTTGCTCGCTCATGGACGTCTCCTGTCATCTCAATCGCGCTATGGTAGCGCTCATTCCATAAAGAGGTAAGTATGACTGTCTGAATTCTGCGGCGGATGCTCAGAATCCAGACAGTTTAGCGCGGGTGATTAAAAACGGCTGACGAAAGGCGTGGTGTCCGGCACGCTAATGGTGCTGGAAGCTTTAAGCTGCGGGGTGCCGAGATAGAGGAAGCCGACAATTTTATCCTGTTCGCCGCAGGAGAAACCTTCCCGCACGGCGGTGCTCCCGGTCAGCGGCCCGGTACGCCAGATGCCGTTAAAGCCCTGCGCGACGGCGGCCATCTGCATTGCCATTACCGCGCAACCGGCAGACATCTCCTGCTCCCAGACCGGCACTTTATGATCGGCCTGACATTTTGCGACTACCGCGATGATCATCGGCGCACGGAACGGCGCGTTGCGGGCTTTATCAATCCCCTTCTCATCCTGGCCTGCGGCAACAGCCCCCTGCTCCAGCAGCTGGCTGAAGCGGTCGCGCCCTTCGCCTTCAATGATAAAGAAGTGCCACGGCTGCAATGTGCCATGGTCCGGCGCACGCATTCCGGCACGCAGAATGTTTTCCAGCTGCTCGCCGACGGGTGCCGGTTCGGCCAGGCGGGAAGCGCTACGACGGTTAACAAGCAGTTCAAGTGCGTCCATTGGTTAACTCCTTTCATGAAATTTACTCACAAAATTAACACGACAGCAGAATTTGTTACAGCGTGGCAGGCGATTCCTGCTGACAAGTGGCGGTTGGGTCATTACGATAACCGCACATTACCGTCCCGTGGCGACGGAAACAGTCCTTTTCTGGTTAGGGAGAATACATGCGAACCCTTTGGCGAATCTTTGCCGGTTTCTTTAAATGGACGTGGCGACTGCTCAACTTCGTCCGCAACCTGGTGATGAACATCTTCTTCATCTTCCTGGTCCTGGTATGCGCAGGTATCTGGATGCATATCAGCAACGCAAACCAGTCGCAGCATTCGACGCGCGGCGCGCTGTTACTCGATATCACCGGGGTGATTGTTGATAAGCCATCGACCAGCAACCGTCTGGGCGTGATTGGTCGCCAGCTGTTCGGCGCAACGTCAGACCGTCTTCAGGAAAACTCCCTGTTTGATATCGTCGACACCATCCGTCAGGCTAAAGACGATCGTAACATTACCGGTATCGTGCTGGACCTGAAAGATTTTGCCGGCGCCGATCAGCCGTCAATGCAGTACATCGGTAAGGCGCTGCGCGAATTCCGCGACAGCGGTAAACCGGTTATTGCCATTGGCGACAGCTACACCCAGGGACAATATTATCTGGCGAGCTTTGCCAATAAGATCTGGCTGTCGCCACAGGGCACGGTCGATCTGCATGGCTTCGCCACTAACGGTCTGTACTACAAATCGCTGCTCGACAAGCTGAAGGTCACCACCCACGTCTTCCGCGTCGGGACCTATAAATCCGCCGTGGAGCCGTTTATCCGCGATGATATGTCCCCTGCCGCCCGTGAAGCGGACAGCCGCTGGATTGGCGAGCTGTGGCAGAACTACCTCGGCACCATTGCCGCTAACCGTCAGATTACCGCTGAGCAGGTCTTCCCGGGCGCGCGCGGCGTGCTGGACGGCCTGCGCAAGGTGGACGGCGATACAGCGAAATACGCGCTTGATAACAAACTGGTCGATCAGCTGGGTTCCAGCGCTGAAATTGAAAAAGCGCTGACCAAACAGTTCGGCTGGAGTAAAGAGGATAAAAACTACAGCGCCATCAGCATGTATGACTACGCCGCGAAAAAGCCGGACGACAGCGGTGACAGCATCGCCGTGGTGTTTGCTAACGGGGCCATTATGGACGGCGAAGAAACGCCGGGGAACGTCGGCGGGGACACCACCGCGTCGCAGATCCGCGATGCGCGCCTGGATCCGAAAGTGAAGGCGATTGTCCTGCGGGTGAACAGCCCTGGCGGCAGCGTCAGCGCCTCTGAAGTGATCCGTGCTGAACTGGCCGCCGCGCGCGCCGCGGGCAAGCCGGTAGTGGTCTCGATGGGCGGCATGGCGGCTTCCGGGGGGTACTGGATCTCGACGCCAGCCAACTACATTGTGGCTAACCCAAGCACGCTGACCGGCTCGATTGGCATCTTCGGCGTGATCAACACCGTAGAGAACAGCCTGGATTATCTCGGCGTCCACACCGACGGCGTCTCCACCTCGCCGCTGGCGGACGTGTCCGTTACCAAATCCCTGCCGCCTGAGGTGTCTGAGATGATGCAGCTCAGCATTGAGAGTGGCTATAAACGTTTCATCACGCTGGTTGCGGACTCCCGTAAAAAGACGCCCGATCAGATTGACCAGATCGCTCAGGGCCACGTCTGGACCGGCCAGGACGCGAAGAGCAACGGCCTGGTAGACAGCCTGGGTGACTTCGACGACGCCGTGAAGAAAGCGGCGGAGCTGGCGAAGCTCAAGCAGTGGCACGTGGACTATTATCAGGACGAACCAACGTTCTTCGATATGGTCATGGACAGCATGTCCGGCTCCGTTCGTGCCATGCTGCCGGACGCGCTTCAGGCTTATCTGCCGGCGCCGGTGGCGACCGCGGCGAAAGCCATGAAAGCGGAGAGCGACAAGCTCGCAGCCTTTAATGATCCACAAAGCCGCTACGCGTTTTGCCTGACCTGTGCGAACGTGCGTTAAAAACCGTCCCCTCTTCCCGTGAAGAGGGGATTTTTTCTTTTGAAGAACAAGAACTCATTACCATGCAGAAGAAATCAATTTATGTCGCCTATACCGGCGGTACCATCGGTATGCAGCGCTCAGAAAATGGCTATATCCCGGTTTCCGGCCACTTGCAGCGCCAGCTGGCGCTGATGCCTGAATTCCACCGTCCGGAAATGCCGGACTTTACCATCCACGAATATGAGCCGCTGATGGACTCCTCCGACATGACGCCGGAAGACTGGCAGCATATTGCGGACGATATTAAAGCCCATTACGACCAGTACGACGGCTTCGTGATCCTGCACGGCACCGACACCATGGCGTTCACCGCCTCGGCGCTCTCCTTCATGCTGGAGAACCTGAGCAAGCCCGTCATCGTGACCGGCTCGCAGATCCCGCTGGCGGAACTGCGTTCAGACGGGCAGATCAACCTGCTTAACTCCCTGTACGTGGCCGCTAATTACCCGATCAACGAGGTAACGCTGTTCTTCAACAACCGGCTGTACCGCGGGAACCGTACCACTAAAGCGCACGCCGATGGCTTTGACGCTTTTGCCTCACCTAACCTGCAACCGCTGCTGGAAGCGGGGATCCATATCCGTCGTCTGGGCACGCCGCCCGCGCCAAATACCGCAGGCGAACTGATCGTTCACCCCATCACCCCGCAGCCGATCGGCGTGGTGACGATTTATCCGGGTATTTCCGCTGACGTGGTGCGCAACTTCCTGCGCCAGCCGGTGAAGGCGCTGATCCTGCGCTCCTATGGTGTGGGTAACGCCCCGCAGAACGGTGAATTCCTGAAAGAGCTCCAGGAGGCGAGCGATCGCGGGATTGTGGTGGTCAACCTCACCCAGTGTATGTCCGGCAAAGTCAATATGGGCGGCTACGCCACCGGTAATGCCCTGGCGCACGCTGGGGTGATCAGTGGTTTCGATATGACCGTTGAGGCAACGCTGACTAAACTTCACTATTTACTGAGTCAGGATCTGGATATTGATTCCATTCGCCGCGCCATGATGCAAAACCTGCGCGGTGAACTGACGCCGGACGAATAAGGAGGTCCCATGAAGCAACGCGCCCTGTTACTGGTCGATTTGCAAAATGATTTCTGTGCGGGCGGTGCACTGGCCGTCGCGGAAGGCGACAGCACCGTAGACGTCGCGAATTCGCTGATTGAGTGGTGTAAAGCTCGTGGTGAAGCGGTGGTGGCGAGTCAGGACTGGCATCCGGCAAACCACGGCAGCTTTGCCAGCCAGCACAACGTTGAGCCTTACAGCCAGGGCGAACTGGACGGGCTGGCGCAAACCTTCTGGCCCGATCACTGCGTGCAGCAGACGGAGGGCGCTGAGCTGCATCCGCTGCTGAACCAGAAGGCCATCGACGCGGTGTTCCACAAAGGTGAAAACCCAACCATCGACAGCTACAGCGCGTTCTTTGATAACGGTCATCGTCAGAAGACGGCGCTGGACGCGTGGTTGCGCCACCATGAGATCACCGAGCTGATTGTGCTGGGCCTGGCGACGGATTACTGCGTGAAGTTCACCGTGCTGGATGCGCTCCAGTTGGGCTATACCGTGAATGTCATCACCGACGGCTGTCGCGGGGTGAATATTCAGCCGCAGGACAGCGCCCAGGCGTTTATGGATATGGCCGCAGAAGGCGCAACGCTGTATACGCTGGCTGACTGGATAGAGACGCAGGCGTAAGTTTTTTTAGCCGGGTGGCGGCTTCGCCTTACCCAGCCT
>NZ_JADBRE010000011.1:0-100806 GCF_014930525.1 Enterobacter cloacae complex sp. S1 | reverse complement strand
CCCCCCCCCCCCGCCACCCGGCAAACCCCCTCACCGATCTCCCATAAAGTGAACTCCCTCGCATCACAAGCGAAACGGCGATGCTATTCTCTTCAGGCTGTTTTTTCGCCACGCCTTTTCTGTGGCGTGGTTATTTTTGTTCAGTCAAAGAGGAAATTATATGAAACGTTTGCCCTTGCTGGCAGCATTACCCTTGCTTTGCGCGTCACTGGCTTCCGCCGCGCCCCTGATGTCCGTGGGCTACTTCAATGGCGGTGGCGATGTTACCGCCGGACCGGGTGGCGATATTAATAAACTGGACGTCCGCCAGATCACCCACCTCAACTACTCGTTTGGTCTGGTCTATAACAACGAGAAAGACGAAACCAACGCCGTGCTGAAAGATCCGGCAAAACTGCATCAAATCTGGTTATCACCTAAGGTGGCATCCGATCTGGCGTTACTTCCTCAGCTTCGTAAACAAAACCCGAACCTGAAAGTCCTGCTTTCCGTTGGCGGCTGGGGGGCGCGTGGTTTTTCTGGCGCAGCGGCAACCAAAGAGAGTCGCGCGGTATTTATTCGCTCCGCGCAGGAGATCGTCAGTAAATACGGTCTGGACGGGATCGACCTGGACTGGGAATATCCGGTCAACGGCGCGTGGGGACTGGTCGAGAGCACCTCTGCCGACCGGGATAATTTCACCGCGCTGTTAAAAGAGATGCGTGACGCGTTTGGTAAGAAAAAGCTGGTCACGATTGCGGTGGGCGCGAATGCGGAAAGTCCGAAAAGCTGGGTGGATGTGAAAGCCATTGCCCCCCTGCTCGATTACATCAACCTGATGACCTACGACATGGCGTACGGTACTCAGTATTTTAACGCGAATCTGTATGACTCCAGCGCCTGGCCAACGGTGGCTGCCGCAGACAAGTACAGCGTCGATTTTGTGGTGAATAACTATCTGGCCGCCGGGCTGAAGCCGCAGCAGATGAACCTCGGAATTGGTTTCTATGGGCGCGTGCCGAAGCGCGCCGTTGAACCGGGTATCGACTGGAGCAAATCGGACGCGCAGAACAATCCGGTGACGCAGCCCTACTTCGGGCCGCAGGAACTGGGCCTGTTCAAATCGCTTGGCTATGATCTGACCAAAGATACCTATGTGAAGTACAACGATATCGTCCGCAAGCTGCTGAACGATCCGCAGAAACGCTTTACCGAGCACTGGGACGAACAGGCGAAGGTGCCGTGGCTGTCGGTGAAATCCGCCGACGGGAAGGCGCTGTTTGCGATTTCCTATGAGAACCCGCGATCCGTGGCGATCAAAGCGGATTACATTAAGGAGAAAGGTCTGGCTGGCGCCATGTTCTGGGAGTATGGGGCTGACGACGAAAACCAGCTCGCGAAACAGCTGGCGGAGTCGCTTGGGATCCCGCACTAAAGTGCAGTGTGCCGGGTGGCGCTAGCGCTTACCCGGCCTACATGGGATCTTTATTTGAAGGTCGCAATCGGCTTCGGCGCGATGCCGAACTCTTCTTTCAGCTCGCGCTTGCTTTTCATCACCATCTGACCGTTAGTGTCGATAGTCATGTGCTGGGCGTCGGTATTATGACGCGCCTGCCACAGCATCACCAGCTGCAAACTGTTCTCTTTTTGCTCAGGTGTGAGCGCCACACCGTCCGGCCATTTTCCCAGCTCAACGGCCGTTACCAGACGCTGATAAACCTCCGGGGTCATACCTGCAATCATGTCATCAATATTCATGATCTCTCCCTTTCAAAGGAATAATTTGCTGAAACGTTTTTTCAACCCTTGGTCTGGTCGCCGTTTTCATCATCGGTAAAGCTCATGGAAGCCGAATTTACGCAGAAACGCTCCCCCGTCGGCTGCGGGCCATCCGGGAAGACATGCCCGAGATGGGCGTCACAGTTCCCGCAGCGAATTTCGGTGCGCACCATGCCGTGCGAGGTGTCCGTCAGGTAGCGGATCGCATCATCGCTGACAGGCTCGTAAAAGCTCGGCCAGCCGCAGCCAGAATCGTACTTCGTCTGGGAGTTAAACAGCGGTGCATCACACACCAGGCAGTGGTAGACGCCTTCCCGTTTATTGTGCAGCAAACGCCCGGAAAACGGCGGTTCTGTGCCGTGATTTTGCGTCACGTAAAACTGCATCTCTGTAAGGTTTTTTTTCAAATCGTCGGGGTTACGTTGGTTCGACATATGCTTACATCTCGCTGTTGAAACAGACATCTTTTAACCCAGATTCTAACAAAACATTAACACCCGCGCGTGCACTTTTGTTCTAAACTTATGTGTCGCGAAAAGGCGGTCAGGCAATTGTGATCAATTTCACATTTTAATCCTGCGAGGCCTTTAAAATTCCGGGCGCAGCCCCCATGTGGTTGCTAGCTCAAAGGGAAAGTGAGGCGAGTCAGTCGCACAAACGTTAGTCACAGGATTGATTTGTCGCAATGATTGACACGATTCCGCTTGACGCTGCGTAAGGTTTTTGTAATTTTACAGGCAACCTTTTATTCACTAACAAATAGCTGGTGGAATATATGACTATCAAAGTAGGTATCAACGGTTTTGGCCGTATCGGCCGTATTGTTTTCCGTGCTGCTCAGAAACGTTCTGACATCGAAATCGTTGGTATCAACGATCTCCTGGACGCTGAATACATGGCGTACATGCTGAAGTACGACTCAACTCACGGTCGTTTCGACGGCACCGTTGAAGTGAAAGACGGCCACCTGGTTGTTAATGGCAAAACCATCCGCGTTACTGCTGAGAAAGACCCAGCTAACCTGAAATGGAACGAAATCGGTGTTGACGTTGTAGCTGAAGCTACCGGTATCTTCCTGACCGACGAAACTGCACGTAAACACATCACTGCGGGTGCGAAGAAAGTTGTTCTGACTGGTCCTTCCAAAGACAACACCCCAATGTTCGTTCGCGGTGCAAACTTCGAAACTTACGCTGGCCAGGACATCGTTTCCAACGCATCCTGCACCACCAACTGCCTGGCACCGCTGGCTAAAGTTATCAACGACAACTTCGGCATCATCGAAGGTCTGATGACTACCGTTCACGCAACCACCGCTACTCAGAAAACCGTTGATGGCCCGTCTCACAAAGACTGGCGCGGCGGCCGTGGCGCGGCTCAGAACATCATCCCATCTTCTACCGGTGCTGCTAAAGCAGTAGGTAAAGTACTGCCAGAACTGAATGGCAAACTGACTGGTATGGCGTTCCGCGTTCCAACTCCTAACGTATCCGTTGTTGACCTGACCGTTCGTCTGGAAAAAGCTGCTTCTTATGAAGAAATTAAGAAAGCAATCAAAGCTGCTTCCGAAGGCCCAATGAAAGGCGTTCTGGGTTACACCGAAGACGACGTTGTATCTACCGATTTCAACGGCGAAGTGTGCACTTCCGTGTTCGATGCTAAAGCAGGTATCGCACTGAACGACAACTTCGTGAAACTGGTTTCCTGGTACGACAACGAAACTGGCTACTCTAACAAAGTACTGGACCTGATCGCTCACATCTCCAAATAAGTTGAGATGAGTGCTTGATCCTAAAAGGCGACTTCGGTCGCCTTTTTTATTGTTTTTAGACAGAGGATTGCTTAATGATTAATAAAATTTTTGCACTTCCGGTAGTCGAACAACTTACCCCTGTGCTCTCCCGCCGTCAGATCGACGGTGCCGATATCATCGTCGTTGATCATCCGCGCGTTAAAGCCTCCGTAGCGCTCAATGGCGCCCACCTGCTCTCCTGGAAACCAGAAGGTGAAGAAGAAGGCCTGTGGCTGAGCGAGGCCACCTCGTTCAAAAAAGGGGCGGCGATCCGCGGCGGCGTACCGATCTGCTGGCCATGGTTTGGCCCGTCAGCGCAGCAGGGTTTACCCTCACACGGTTTCGCCCGTAACCAGCAGTGGACGCTGAAAGCCCACAATGAAGATGAAAACGGTGCGGTGTTGACCTTTGAACTCCAGGCGAATGATGAAACGCGTGCCCTGTGGCCACACGAGTTCACCCTGTATGCCCGCTTCAAGCTGGGTAAAACCTGCGAAATTGAACTGGAAGCGCACGGCGAATTCGAAACAACGTCCGCCCTGCACACCTATTTCAACGTAGGCGATATTCAGGCCGTTAAGGTGAGCGGACTTGGCGATACCTTTATCGACAAAGTGGATAACGCGAAAGAAGGCAAGCTGGACGACGGCGTGCAGACTTTCCCGGATCGTACCGACCGCGTGTATCTGCACCCGGAAGCCTGTAGCGTCATCCACGACAGCGCGCTGAACCGCGGTATTGATGTGGTTCATCACCACCACAGCAACGTGGTGGGCTGGAACCCGGGCCCTGCCCTTTCCGTCAGCATGGCGGATATCCCGGATGACGGTTACAAGACCTTCGTGTGCGTGGAAACCGCGTGCGTGACCGCGCCGCAGAAAACCAGCGAAGAAAAACCGTCCCGCTTAGGCCAGACGATCAAGATTGTGAAGCGCTAATATTGTTCAGGCATCATAAAAAACAAACGGGGCGCTAGCGCCCCGTTTTAATGCATCACGTTCTGGTCAGAACTTGTAGGTCACACCCACGGAGAAGATGCCAGACCAGGACTTGTCGACCATCGGGCTGTCTTTCACTTCATCGCTCAGACGAATGTAACGGCCAGTACCGTACACATTCCAGTCACCGAGGAAGTTATACGAGGCGGTGAGTTCCAGGTACGGATCCCAGCCATCATCCGCGCTGTAGCTCTTCAGACCACTGCGGCGAGACTCCGCTTTAGACACGCCATAGTAGTAGTCGTTGTAATTCTCGCTGCTGTACTGCACACCGATACCCGGCGTCAGCGTCACTGCGCCGTTGGTATAGCGATAAAGCCACGCCAGATCCCAGATGAAGCCGTTGCTGTTGTCCAGGGTATCGCCCGCCAGCGCAGTGCGCAGGAAGCCATACTCGGTATTATGGACGTAAGAAAGCCCCGCCATCAGTGAGCTTCTGCGTTTGTCCAGCTGACGAAGCGCATTGCTGTCGCTGTCGCCTGGTTTAAAGTGCGTTGGATCGTAATAGGCCATGATGGAGAGCTTATCGGCCGTATCGTTCCACAGATAGTAGCCACCGCCCAACCCACGGAACCAGAAGTTATCGCCTTCATAGGTGACAACGGGGACAGGATAAACGTCGCGGTCATACTGCTTGTACGGGCTGTTAATCACGCCAGCACCCGCGCCAACAGTCCACTGGCTCTCAGCCTGTACGGTGCTCGCTGCGGTAGCGGCAAGGATGCCCAATGCCAGAAGTTTGAGTTTGGTCACAATCCATTCTTTCCTGTAGTCAAATAATCAGCGGGTGAAGTGTAACCGCCATTCCCGTACATCCCAAAATTTTTTGCGCGCTAATCCGTTTGATTAACCCGTTATTTTTCATTTTTCAGATGACATCCCGCTTTCATTTATGTGACCGATAAATGAAAAACCCGCTTTTCGCTTATAACCGCAGTGGAAATTTTTGGATGAGTTATTGATATGTCATTGAAAGTAGATTTTATCCGTATGCAAGTTTTGCAATTGCCATCTACGCTTTAATTTAAGAAGAGGTTTTGCTGAACACCCTGCGGTTCATAGCCTTCGACCTGGCACACAGGTTGCTGCTCTGGCAGTGAGGTGCGAAAAATTCTCTTCCGGGAGCCTCCACTACTCATACGAACGGCTCTTATCCTGTGCTAAAAAACGAAAGGACGGCATGCCATGAATATATTCGATCACTATCGCCAGCGCTACGAAGCTGCCAAGGACGAAGAGTTCACACTGCAGGAGTTTCTTACCATTTGTCGGCAAGATCGCAGTGCCTATGCCAATGCGGCAGAACGGCTATTGATGGCTATTGGTGAGCCAAACATGGTTGATACTGCCCTGGAGCCACGGCTTTCCCGTCTATTTTCGAATCGGGTGGTCGCCCGATACCCGGCGTTTGAAGAGTTCTATGGCATGGAAGACGCCATTGAGCAGATCGTCTCCTACCTGAAGCATGCCGCTCAGGGGCTGGAAGAGAAGAAACAGATCCTTTATCTGCTGGGTCCTGTCGGTGGGGGTAAATCCTCCCTGGCTGAACGGCTGAAAGCGCTGATGCAGCGCGTGCCGATCTATGTGCTGAGCGCCAACGGCGAACGCAGCCCGGTCAATGACCATCCGCTGTGCCTGTTTAATCCGCAAGAGGATGCACAAATTCTGGAAAAAGAGTTTGGCATTCCGCATCGCTATCTCGGTACGATCATGTCGCCGTGGGCGGCAAAACGTCTGCACGAGTTTGGCGGGGACATCACCAAGTTCCGCGTCGTGAAAGTGTGGCCGTCTATCCTCGAGCAGATCGCCATCGCTAAAACTGAACCCGGTGACGAGAACAACCAGGATATCTCGGCGCTGGTGGGTAAAGTCGATATCCGTAAGCTGGAGCATCACGCGCAAAACGACCCGGATGCCTACGGTTATTCCGGTGCGCTGTGCCGCGCCAACCAGGGGATTATGGAATTTGTCGAGATGTTTAAAGCACCGATCAAAGTGCTGCATCCGCTACTGACCGCCACCCAGGAAGGGAACTACAACGGGACAGAAGGTATTTCCGCCCTGCCGTTTAACGGGATTATCCTTGCCCACTCTAACGAATCTGAATGGGTGACCTTCCGTAACAACAAAAACAATGAGGCGTTCCTTGACCGTGTGTACATCGTCAAAGTGCCTTATTGCCTGCGGATCTCCGAGGAGATCAAGATTTACGAAAAACTGCTCAACCACAGTGAGCTGGTCCATGCCCCTTGCGCACCGGGAACGCTGGAAACACTGTCGCGCTTCTCGATCCTGTCGCGCCTGAAAGAGCCGGAAAACTCCAGCATCTACTCAAAAATGCGCGTGTATGACGGCGAAAGCCTGAAGGATACCGACCCGAAAGCGAAATCGTACCAGGAATACCGCGATTACGCCGGGGTCGACGAAGGGATGAACGGTTTGTCGACGCGTTTCGCGTTTAAGATCCTCTCCCGCGTCTTTAACTTCGACCACGCGGAGGTGGCCGCCAACCCGGTACATCTGTTCTACGTGCTGGAACAGCAAATTGAACGTGAACAGTTCCCACAGGAGCAGGCTGAACGCTACCTGGAGTTCCTGAAAGGCTACCTGATCCCGAAATACGCCGAGTTTATCGGCAAAGAGATCCAGACCGCCTACCTGGAATCCTATTCCGAATACGGCCAGAACATCTTCGACCGGTACGTCACCTACGCTGACTTCTGGATCCAGGATCAGGAGTATCGCGACCCGGATACCGGCCAGCTGTTTGACCGTGAATCCCTGAACGCGGAACTTGAAAAAATCGAGAAACCAGCCGGGATCAGCAATCCGAAAGACTTCCGAAACGAGATTGTGAACTTCGTGCTGCGCGCCAGAGCGCATAACAACGGCCGCAATCCGAACTGGACCAGCTACGAAAAACTGCGCACGGTTATAGAGAAGAAAATGTTCTCTAACACGGAAGAGCTGTTGCCGGTCATCTCGTTCAACGCCAAAACCTCAACCGACGAGCAGAAAAAGCACGACGATTTTGTCGACCGTATGATGGAAAAAGGCTATACCCGCAAACAGGTCCGCCTGCTCTGTGAATGGTATCTGCGCGTGCGTAAATCGTCTTAAAACAAGTGCCCGGTAACGCGCTTACCGGGCCAACAAAATGTCCGGTACTTACGGACGCTGCAAGTTGGCAAATGCAGTACGGGGGATATATGACCTGGTTTATTGACCGGCGTCTTAACGGCAAAAACAAGAGCACGGTGAATCGCCAGCGCTTCTTGCGCCGTTATAAAGCGCAAATTAAACAGTCGATCTCCGAGGCCATCAACAAACGCTCGGTGACCGATGTCGACAGCGGCGAATCCGTCTCCATCCCTAACGATGACATCAGCGAACCGATGTTTCATCAGGGGCGTGGCGGCCTTCGCCATCGTGTGCACCCAGGTAATGACCACTTCGTCCAGAATGACAGAATCGAGCGGCCCCAAGGCGGAGGCGGCGGTTCTGGCAGCGGTCAGGGACAGGCCAGCCAGGACGGTGAAGGCCAGGACGAGTTCGTCTTTCAGATTTCAAAAGACGAATATCTCGACCTGCTGTTTGAGGATCTGGCCCTGCCGAATCTGAGAAAGAATCAGCACCGTCAGCTCAACGAATACAAAACCCATCGCGCGGGTTATACCGCAAACGGGGTGCCCGCCAACATCAGCGTGGTGCGCTCACTGCAAAACTCACTGGCGCGACGCACGGCGATGACGGCAGGCAAACGGCGCGAACTGCGCGAGCTGGAAACCAGCCTGAAAGTGGTGGAAAACACCGAACCGGCACAACTGCTGGAAGAGGAGCGCCTGCGAAAAGAGATCGCCGAACTGCGGGCGAAGATCGACCGGGTGCCGTTTATCGACACGTTCGACCTGCGCTACAAGAACTACGAAAAACGGCCGGAGCCTTCCAGTCAGGCGGTGATGTTCTGCCTGATGGACGTATCAGGTTCAATGGATCAGGCCACCAAGGATATGGCTAAGCGTTTTTATATTCTGCTCTATCTGTTCCTGAGCAGAACGTATAAGAACGTGGAGGTGGTCTACATCCGCCATCACACTCAGGCGAAAGAGGTGGATGAACATGAGTTCTTCTACTCGCAGGAGACCGGCGGCACCATCGTGTCGAGCGCCCTGAAGCTGATGGACGAGGTGGTGAAGGAGCGCTACGATCCGGCGCAGTGGAATATCTACGCCGCGCAGGCATCGGATGGCGATAACTGGGCGGATGACTCGCCGCTGTGTCATGAAATTCTGGCGAAGAAGATCCTGCCGGTGGTGCGTTACTACAGCTACATTGAAATTACCCGTCGCGCCCACCAGACGCTGTGGCGTGAGTATGAGCATCTGCAAGCGATGTTCGATAACTTTGCGATGCAGCACATTCGTGACCAGGATGACATCTACCCGGTCTTCCGGGAACTGTTCCAGAAACAGTCGTCCACCAGCAACGCATGACCCAACAGCCAGCGCACCCGCTGGCTGTTTTCTTTCAGCCCTCTCCGTCCCGTGCTAATGTAGCAAGCTACGTATTGGCAAATCACAGGTGAAATCGTTATGTCTGATGACGTGATCGGGACGACGCCCCATCAGCGGCTAATCAGCTTATTAACCGAGCAGGAGGCGCGCTTTCGCATGGTGGCGCATGAGGCCGTTGGGAAATGCGAAGCGGTCAGTGAAATTCGCGGAACCGATCTGCGACAGGGTGCAAAAGCACTGGTCTGCAAGGTAAAAGGCAACGGTGTTAAGAAACATATTCTGGCAATCCTCGCCGCCGATCGGCAGGCCGATCTGAGCCTGCTGGCCAGTCATTTCGGTGGGCTAAAGGCCTCGCTCGCCAGTCCGGCAGAAGTGGATGCGCTTACCGGCTGCGTTTTCGGCGCCATTCCCCCCTTCAGCTTTCATCCGGATCTGACGCTGGTCGCCGATCCGCTGCTGTTTGAGCGCTTCGACGAGATCGCCTTTAACGCCGGCCTGCTGGAAAAGTCGGTGATTATGGACACCCAGGACTATCTGCGTATCGCCCGTCCTGAACTGGTGACGTTCCGTAAACAATAAATACAGCGGCTGGCTAACGGTCAGCCGTTTTCCAGCAGCAGCACGGAAGCAATCAAAATAATCGCGATAATAAAAAACGATGAGGAGATAATCAGCGTTTCGACAAACATAGGATCGTTCATGATGCCCTCTGCTTTGCCCATTTGCCTCTTTTTTACCCCTGCACAATGACAGTTAAATGACAATGACGCGTCCGTGAAATGACTATTTTTTCGCTGAAACGATTCGCTGTTACCTATCCTCCACCGTATAAAGTCACTGTTTAAATACTTTATTTGTTACCGGTAT
The DNA here is from genome assembly GCF_014930525.1 of Enterobacter cloacae complex sp. S1. Taxonomy (NCBI): domain Bacteria; kingdom Pseudomonadati; phylum Pseudomonadota; class Gammaproteobacteria; order Enterobacterales; family Enterobacteriaceae; genus Enterobacter; species Enterobacter cloacae complex sp. S1. The sequence continues at coordinate 90,877 of NZ_JADBRE010000011.1, read as the reverse complement.
CACGAAAAGAAATTTACGTAACCCCGATGCCAGATCTCGCAATTGTTAACCTTTTCATCATGGTTAACCTTGTTTACGGAGCACCTCAAAAATAAACCTTACACTGGCAAGGTGAATACAATGACCGAAATAATTACCCGTAAAGAAAAGATCAGTTATGGGTTAGGCGATATGGCGAGCCATATTGGGCTGGATAACGTCATTATTTTTCTGACGTTTTACTATACGGACGTGGTGGGGCTACCTGCCGCATTCGTGGGCACCATGTTTCTTCTGGCGAGAACCGCCGATGCCATAATAGACCCGGCGATGGGCTATATCGCAGACAGGACGCGCACGCGCTGGGGCAAATTCCGCCCCTGGATGCTGTGGCTGGCGCTGCCCTTTGGCGCAAGTTGTCTGCTGACCTACGCCGTGCCGGCGTCGCTCGATCTGCACGGTAAAATGATTTTCGCCACCGTCAGCTATACCCTGATGATGCTGATGTACACCGCAATCAATATTCCCTATTGCTCCATGGGCGCGGTGATCACGCCCGACAACGATGCGCGAATTTCCCTCCAGTCCTATCGTTTTTTCCTGGCCACGCTGGGTGGCGCGCTGTCGACATTCTTTATGATGCCGCTGGCAGAGTTTTTAGGCGGCGATGATAAATTACTGGGCTACCGCTGGGCGATGGCCATTATGGCGACCATCGCGGTCATCATGTTCTGGATCTGCTTCGCCAATACGCGTGAACGTATTAAGGCTCCCGCTACCCACAATAATTATCTTGCGGAACTGCGGGATTTATTACGAAACGACCAATGGCGGGTTGTCGCCGTCCTGGTATTAACCAACATTGGTTTTGGCGTTATTCGCCTTGGCGCAATGATGTATTTCGTCACTTATTATCTCGGTAGCGCAAGCTATTTTATGTGGATGCTCGGGGCGCATATTCTCGGGAAAGCCGCAGGCAGTGCGCTGGCCAAACGTCTGACGCAGAACGTCAGCAAAGTGCAGATGTTTGGATACTGTTCCGTACTGGCGGGGGTACTCAGCTTCGCCCTGTTCTTTGCGCCTAAGTCAGTGCTTATTCTGGTGCCCATGACGTTTATCGTCTCCACCCTTTACCAGGCCACCACCACGCTGATGTGGGTAATGATGGCGGACGTCGCCGATTACGGCGAATGGAAACAGGGGAAACGCATGGACGGCGTGATCTTCTCCACCTTCCTCGCCGTACTCAAGCTGGGAATGGCGATCAGCGGCGCGATTGTTGGCTGGACGCTGGGCTTAAGCGGCTATGTCGCCAACGCCCCGGAACAGACCACCACGGCCATGTACTGCATCATCGCCCTCTTCACCGTCGTGCCTGGCGTCTTGTCACTCTGCGCGTTTGCCACGCTGCGCTGGTACAAGCTCGACGACAGCACAATGCAATCCATCCATCTTGCCAAACACCCTGTTTAGAAGGACGCGTTTTCCATGAGTGAGCTGATCCAACATTCCAACAGTATCGAATGGCGTTTTGAACGCCAGACCCTGCGTATTGAACCGTGGGGTGAAAACAGCCTGCGCGTCAGGGCCACCTGCTCCCCGGCTTTTGATGACGCCTTACAGGCACTGTTGCCCGCCGCCCCTTGCCAGGCTGAGATTGTCGCCGAAGCGGAAAGCCTGACGCTGCGCAACGGCAATATTACCGCGACGCTGAATCTTAAAGGTCAGCTGGCCTTCTACAATCAGCGCGGCGAACTGCTGCTGGAAGAGATGTGGCGCCAGCGTTCAACGGTGGGTATCGGTGCCAGCGAGAAGAGCCAGGATAAATATGTCAGCGCCCTGAAGCTGGATGGCCGCGAATTTAAGCCGCTAATGGGGGGGAAATATCAGCTCACCGTCCGGTTTGAATCGCGTCCGGATGAACGCATCTATGGCATGGGTCAGTATCAACAGCCGTGGCTGGATCTGAAAGGCTGTACGCTGGAACTGGCGCAGCGCAACTCCCAGGCCAGCGTGCCCTTTATGCAGTCCAGCCTTGGCTATGGCCTGCTGTGGAACAACCCGGCGATTGGTGAAGCCAGCTTTGCAAAAAATCAGACGGAATGGCGCGCCCGCGTCACAGGAGAAATGGACTACTGGATCACCGCCGCCGACACGGTGGCGGATATCACCCGCCAGTATGTGAAAGCCACCGGTACTCCGCCCTCCGCCCCGGCGTTTATCAGCGGGCTGTGGCAGTGCAAATTACGCTACCGCACCCAGCAGGAGGTGCTGGAGGTTGCGCGAGAGTATCGCCGCCGTAATCTGCCGCTGTCGGTGATGGTCATCGACTTTTTCCACTGGCCGAATCAGGGCACCTGGTGCTTCGACCCCGTAGACTGGCCCGATCCTGAAGGGATGGTCGACGAGCTGCGCGAAATGGGTATTGCGCTGATGGTGTCGGTGTGGCCAACGGTAGAGGCGCGCAGCCCTCTCTACCCGCTGATGAAAGCCAAAGGCTGGCTGGTCAGCAGTGAACGTGGCGTGCAGGTCAACCTCGATTTTATGGGCAATACCACCTTCTTTGATGCGACCCATCCTGAGGCGCGGAAATTCGTCTGGGATACGGTGAAGAAAAATTACTACGACATGGGCATTAAGCTGTTCTGGCTGGACGAAGCGGAGCCGGAATACCGCGCCTATGATTTTGACAACTATCGCTACCACGCCGGTCCGGTGCTGGAAGTGGGCAATCGCTACCCGCGTGACTTTGCGCAGTGCTTTTACGATGGGCTCCAGGCAAATGGTGAAACCGACATTGTTAACCTGGTACGCTGCGCCTGGGCAGGCAGCCAGCGCTTCGGCGTGCTGGCGTGGTCGGGTGATGTCCACTCCTCGTTCCATGCTTTTCGCAATCAACTCGCCGCGGGACTGAATATGGGGCTGGCGGGGATCCCATGGTGGACAACCGATATCGGTGGCTTCCAGGGAGGGAACGTTAACGACCCGGCGTTCCACGAATTGCTGATCCGTTGGTTCCAGTGGGCGGTGTTTACACCGGTTCTGCGCATGCACGGCTATCGCGTACCGCAGATCCAGCCCCCGGAGCGCTACCGTGACGGCATTCCTCAGTGTAACAGCGGTTCGCCTAATGAGCTGTGGAGTTACGGAGAAGAGAATTACGCCATCATGCAGCACTGGCTTACCGTGCGCGAAACCCTGCGCCCCTATATTGACGCGTTGTACCAGCAGGCTCATCTGCACGGAGACCCTCTCTTGCGTCCGCTGTTCTGGCACTATCCGCAGGATAAGCAGAGCTGGACGTGTGAAGATCAGTATCTGTTTGGCGAAGATCTTCTGGTGGCGCCGGTTATGCAGGCCGGTCAGCGTGAGCGCGATGTCTGGCTGCCGACGGGCAATAGCTGGATCGCTCTCAACGGTGAGCGCTACGCCGGTGGGGAGCATATCCGGGTGCCTGCGGCGCTGGAAACCATCCCGGTGTTTATCCGCGAAGGAAGTCCACTTATCCAGCAGCTGGTGGACTGACGTCAGGCAAGTGCCCAAAAATAGACAATTTTTTCAGTAAAGCCTGCCTGCCGTCGCGTTTGCGCGTAAAGTAAGCAGGCTTACTATTTTTGGCAAGGATCCCGTCATGTTCGACCCTACTCTGCTCATACTTCTGGCCCTGGCTGCTCTGGGTTTTGTCAGCCACAACACCACCGTCGCGATTTCCATTCTGGTCCTGATCATCGTTCGCGTCACACCATTGAATACCTTCTTCCCGTGGATAGAAAAACAGGGGCTTACCATCGGGATCATTATTTTGACCATCGGCGTGATGGCCCCGATTGCCAGCGGAACGCTACCGGCCTCAACGCTGCTGCACTCCTTTGTAAACTGGAAATCGCTGGTGGCGATTGCGGTGGGCGTTTTTGTCTCATGGCTTGGCGGGCGCGGCGTGACGCTGATGAGCAGCCAGCCTTCACTGGTGGCCGGGCTGCTGGTGGGCACCGTGTTAGGCGTGGCGCTGTTTCGTGGCGTGCCGGTTGGCCCGCTGATTGCTGCCGGACTGGTTTCGCTGTTTATCGGGAAGTCGTAGTCAGGCTGGCGATATAGCGGGCGGGCGTCTGTCCCAGTCCTTTCTTAAACATGGTGATGAAGGCGGTGGTGGAGTCATACCCCAGCGCCTGCGCCGCCTGCTGAACCGACTTTCCGCCGATCAAAAACTGCAATGCGACAATCAGCTGGAGCTGGTGCCGCCAGCGGCGAAAGCTCAAGCCAGTCTCTTTCACCACCAGCCGCGCCAGATTGCGTTCGCTCATGGCAAAGTGGCTGGCCCACTGCGCCAGCGTCTGCCAGGCGGCAGGTTCGTTTGCCATGGTCTCACTCATCAGGCGAATTTTTGGATGCGGAGATACCGGCAGCTGTAGATGCTCCTGCGGTTGCAGGGGCAGTTCATCAAACAGGACGTCAACCAGCCTTCCGGTAGCGGGAAGAGGCAGTTCCTCCCGTGACCTGTCCGCAAGCGCCAGCACCAGCTCACGCACCAGGGGCGATATTTTCAGCGTACAGGTGCGCGTCGGCAATTCGAGCGCACCGGGTTCAATAAACAGCAGACAGAGCTGCGCGCCGGGCGTCGCCTTGTTGCTGTGCGGCGTTTGTCCCGGGATCCACACCGCATACTGGGGCGGCACCATCAGCATCGCGTTCTCCACTTCACAGGTGATCGCTCCCCCCAGCGCCATAATCAGCTGCCCTTTGCGGTGCTGATGCAGCGGAATATATTGTTCCTGTGCCACCACGCGGATGCGAAAGGCCACCGCCGCGTCGTGCTGGCTATCGGGATCGTAGCCATCGAGCCCCAGTCCGTACATAAAGTTGTCCGATATTAGCGATAAACTGTCATTTTAGCCTGATTTCAACCACGACTTAAATCGGTATGGTATGCGCTCGCCTGAACGTAAGAGACAATAATGACTACTGCTATTCAACCTTCCGGGAAACAGGGTGCGCTGCTGATTACAGGCATCCTGATGATTGCCACGACGCTGCGCGTCACCTTTACCGGTGTCGCCCCCCTGCTCGATACCATCCGACAGGACTATGGTTTAAGCACGGCGCAAACCGGCCTGCTCACGACGCTGCCTCTGCTGGCCTTCGCCTTTATCTCTCCCCTTGCCGCAGGCGTCGCCCGGCGCCTGGGCATGGAGCGCAGCCTTTTTATCGCTCTGCTGCTGATTTGCATCGGGATTGGCGTACGTTCGCTGCCGTCGCCCTCGCTGCTGTTTATCGGTACGGCGATCGTGGGCTGTGGGATTGCGCTGGGCAATGTCCTGTTACCTGGCTTAATCAAACGTGATTTTCCGGGCCAGGTCGCAAAACTGACGGGGGCTTATTCGCTGACGATGGGAGCCGCTGCTGCCGCAGGGTCGGCGCTGATCGTCCCGCTGTCGCTGGGGAGTGGTGGCTGGCACGGGGCGCTGCTGATGCTGATGTTCTTCCCGCTGGTGGCGCTGCTGCTGTGGTTACCGCAATGGCGCCAGAAGCCGGCCGCCACCCTGACCGGAGCGGGCGCGCTGCACAATCGGGCTATCTGGCGCTCGGCGCTCGCCTGGCAGGTGACGCTTTTTCTGGGCATTAACTCGCTGATTTACTACGTCATTATCGGCTGGTTACCCGCGATTTTGCTTAGCCATGGCTACAGCGAAACGCAGGCTGGCTCCATGCACGGGCTTCTCCAGCTGGCAACCGCGGTTCCCGGTCTCGCCATTCCGCTGATCCTGCACCGTCTTAACGATCAGCGTGGCATTGCCGGGCTAGTCGCCCTGATGTGCGCCGTCAGCGCGGCCGGGTTCTGGTTCGTGCCGGGGCTGGCCGTCGTCTGGACGCTGGTGTTTGGCTTTGGATCCGGCGCCACCATGATCCTCGGCCTGACGTTTATCGGGCTGCGCGCCAGCTCGGCCCATCAGGCCGCGGCGCTCTCCGGCATGGCACAGTCGATTGGCTATCTTCTGGCGGCCTGTGGCCCACCGCTGATGGGGAAAATTCACGATACCGCCGGAGACTGGCGCATTCCGCTGCTCGCCTGCGCGCTGGCCGCGGTGGTGATGGCGTTATGCGGTATGCTTGCCGGGCGTGACCGGGAGATCACACCCCGCTGACATTCAAGGCAGACCCGGAGGTCTGCTTTTTTTATCCCTGCGCCGCCCGCAGCATGGCCTGTACCAGCACGACCGGGCGCCCTTGCAGCGCGGCCCGCTCATGCTGGAACAGGGTGAGGACAAAGAAAGGATGGGTTACCAGCTCTGCCGCTCGGATCTCGCCCTGCTCGTCCCAGCCCGTTACGCGCATGTCGCCCCGCTCAAGCTGGTCGGCAAACTCAGGTGAGACGCCGTAATTGCAGTGATACCCCTCCTGAATTTCCGGCTTGCCATACGCTTTAGCAATCAGCGTGTTATTCCGCAGCTCGATCGCGTCGGTTTTTTCCACCAGCGAGCAGGTCAGCGGCGCAATTACCATCCTTCCCTCGGTGTCGGTTTCGGCATGGCCTGCATCGTGCCAGCCCAGTACATTACGCGCATACTCAATCAGCGCATGCTGGAACCCGCCGCAGGTGCCGAGAAAGGGGATGCTATTCTCACGCGCGTAACGCGCCGCAATAAACGCCGCCTCGGTGTTTTTATACGGGCTTGCCGGTACCAGCCAGATGGCATCGTACCCGACGAGGTCTTCGGCGCTGGTCAGCTCAGGCGTGGCGAGCCAGTCATAATCAGCGGTGAGATCCAGAACCGCAGCGGCGTCGTCAATCGCCAGCGGGATCGCCTGGTGCGCAATAACATCGGGATTGTAATCACCAACCAGCGCAATGCGCAGCGTCGTTTTAACCGGGGAGAGTTCCATCAGAGATTCCTTATGCCGGAGGATTTTCAGATAACATAAGGAACCTCAGACTACCGATCTTTTGCAATTATCACAATACCTTAAATTGGGTGGATAAAAGCCGGGTGCTATAGTGTTCTTGCAGAACGTCGTAAGGAAATGAGGAGGACCCATGATTCAATGTAAACGCGTGTATGAGCAGGCGACCTCAAAAGACGGTTACCGGATCCTGGTCGACAGACTCTGGCCGCGAGGGATAAAAAAGACCGATCTCGCCTGTGATGAGTGGTGTAAAGCGCTAACACCGTCCAGCGAACTGCGAAAAGCTTTTCACAGTGAAACGATAGATTTCACCGCGTTCAGTGAAGCCTATCGTAAAGAGTTGGCGCAGCATCAGGATGAAGGCAAACGCCTGGCGGCTCTCGCCAAACAGCAGACCGTGACGCTACTCTATGGGGCGAAAAATACGGAGCAGAATCACGCGCAGGTTCTGGCGGACTGGCTGCGTAAACTGTGATTAACCGATCGCCAGCTCATCCACGTTGTGTGGCATCTCGTCGGGAGTAAGCGGCATCAGATGTTCCGGGCGAACAAACGCAAAACCGTGCTGGTTATCAAAGGCATAAACATCACCAGTGACCAGCCACAGCGCACGCGCTGACGTGGCGGGTAATTGCGTCATGACGCCGTTAACCGGGTTCACAAAACGCTGGCCCGGCTGACAAAGTCCAAACAGCTCGACGGATTTACCGATATTTCGACGGCCTGCCGCCGTACGCGCACCCACGATCATCGCTATGCTGCCCGGTTTTAACTGAAACATACTTCTTCTCGCAAACGTACTGCCAGAAACTGGCTAAGAATAATCCTAAAGAGAAGTGTATCGCAGTTTTATTGCCGTTGTCATCTGGTCGGTTGCGGGTGATCGCGGCGGTAGAGATCCCATTCATCGATCACTTCCCCGCCTGGCAATTTGCACTCGGTACGTACGCCCTGCGGGCTTTGAACAGGGATTTGCTCTCCCCCTTTCTCCAGACAGTACACTGACGCCGGGTTTGCCATACCAATAGCGTGCGGCGGTTGAGGCGCATCAGGAGGGGTTGTCTTTGTTGAGCAGGCGGCCAGCGGTAAAACCAGCGCCAGGAGAAGATATTTCATTATCGTGATCCTTCAGGGTGTAAAAACGTCAGAGTAACGGGTCATCGCCGTTTTCTCCATGATTTCTCCATTAAACCTGCACGATTCCCCCTTATAGTGATGCCTGTTCTCACACTGACCAGAGAACATCATTCCGTAATCAAGATGTTTTGCCCCGATCTCAACATCGGGGCTTTTTTTAGCCTCACCCTCATCCGCCTCCAGAAGAATCTATAAAATTAATCCTGTTCATGTTTTACTATGGCTGGAGTCTATATTTTCAGCATAACATGCAGATACAGAGGTCTTCTGCATGGGAGTCATCCTGCCTCATGTCAGATATCATTCTTGCCCGTGTTTCAGAAACCCTCTCCACTGAGCAATCTCTCGACAGTCTGGTGCGTCAGCTACTGGAAATGCTGGAAATTGTGACGGATATGGAATCAACCTACCTGACGAAAGTCGATATCAATGCGCGTTTGCAGCACATTTTATATGCCCGTAACAGCAAGCAAATGCAGATCCCTGAAGGGTTCAGCGTGCCCTGGGACGAAACACTGTGTAAGCGCGCCATCGACAGCGACACGTTGTTCAGTAACGAGGTGCCCGACCGCTGGCCGGAGTGTGAAGCGGCCAAAGCACTGGGCATTACAACCTATATGAGCGTGCCGGTTCACCTGGCTGACGGTTCTCTGTATGGCACGCTTTGCGCGGCCAGCACCGCACAGAAACAGTTCAGCGAGCGTGGCGAGCAGGTGATCAGACTCTTTGCCGGTTTAATTGGTCAGTACATTCAGAAAGAGTCGCTTGTGCTTCAGCTTCGCGAAGCAAATGCGGCGCTCATTGCCCACTCTTACACCGACGCCCTTACCGGCCTGCCGAATCGTCGCGCCATTTTTGAAAACCTTACCACCCTGTTCTCACTGGCGCGCCATCTTAACCGCAACGTCATGATGGCCTTTATTGACCTCGATGATTTCAAGCGAATCAATGACCAGTACGGGCATGAGGCGGGCGATCGCTTCCTTGTACAGGTCGGCAAGCGGCTGACTCACGAGCAAACGCAGGATGAGATTATTGGCCGGCTCGGCGGCGATGAATTTCTGGTTGCCAGCCTGAGTCACAGCGATGATGGCGACGCCAGCAAAGGGGTCAACGCAATCAAAACCCGCCTCAATGGTCTCATCGCGGGCGAATACGGGTTGGGTAATGCCACTATTATTTATCCCGGCGCAAGCCTTGGCGTCGTTATTGTTGATCCTCACCGCACTGATGAAGATAGCGCCCTGCGCACCGCAGACCTCGCGATGTATCAGGATAAAAAAGGAAAAAGCAAAACAGGCTTTGTCGCGTTAGATTAAAATCGTACACTCTACGGCCTTATACAAACTCAAACAGGTGATGGCATGAGAATAGGGATCCTCTTTCCGGTGGTTATTTTTATCACGGCGGTGGTGTTTTTAGGCTGGTTTTTCCTTGGTGGTTACGCCGCGCCGGGGGCTTAAATGAGAAAAACGACCATCATCATGCTGATTGTCGCCATCGTGGCCGTCGCCGGTACGCAGTTGGGCTGGTGGTAACGCCCAAAGTAAAAAGGCCGCCGTCAGGCAGCCTTTTTTAACTCAGGTCAGATTTAGCTTTTGATTTTTCTGTAGATAAACAGAACAACCAGGGCGCCAATCACCGCGACGACAAAGCTGCCGAAGTTGAAGCCATCAACTCTGCCAAAGCCGAACAGGGTACTGATCCAGCCACCGACGACTGCACCCACAATCCCCAGAATGATCGTGACGATGAAACCGCCGCCATCTTTGCCCGGCATAATCCACTTCGCCAGGATCCCCGCAATCAGCCCAAAGATAATCCAGGATAAAATTCCCATAGCTTTCCTCTCTGTATGGTTTTTGTCATTAAATCAACGACACAGAAAAGGATAGCACAGGATCTGAGAAAGGAAATTTGTGATAAGAATCACACGGTTCGTTTGATTAAAATATGAGCAGTAAAAAAATGCCGTTCCACACTCATCGTGGGGTTGCATCTTTTACTGAGAAAGATTATCTTTCTCATTACTGAATAGTTGAGCAAATCACTCAGGTATTCAGTACGACATTGCTCACATTGCTTCCAGTATTTCTTGCCCACTCTTGAGTGGGCTTTTTTTTGCCCGAACCCACCAAAATCTGGCGTTTCTTCAGTGGAGGTGAAACGCTATTCTCTGTGGCTACTGAACAACAAAAACGTTGATAACATGAACGTATCAAGCAAGTTTGTCATCTGCCTTAATCTTGTTTCTGCCAGTACGTTACTGCTACTGCTCTCAACACGGTTTGAGTGGTTCTGAGATGAAAGGAGCCTGGCATGGTGGCTTTCCTTTCGATTCCGTGCAGCCTCAACTCTCATACTTGTAGCTTTTATGACCTGTGTTAAGATCCCTGCACCTCAGGACGTGGTGGGACAACAGGAAAATGAAGAAGGCCATTGCCGTTGCTATCATCTCAACCTTTATGGTCGTCCTGTCGCTGTATGCGGTTAACGCCATTATCGCTGAGCAGCAAAAGAACCGGCAGAGGGAGATCTCCCACACGCTCTTAAGCTATTCTGAAGAGTTAACGCAAAATATCGCCAGTACGCTTAAAAATACCTCCGCGCAGGGATGCGATAGCGCCAGTCTGAACGTCTACCGAAAATTAAAGATGCGAAGTCTCTATTTCGCCGATGTGGGGTTTATTGAAAAGGGGAAAATCACCTGCACCGCGTTTTGGGGCAAGCTGGCAAATCCCATCGCCCTTCCCTCTGAGCTGCATAATACCCAGAACGGATTCAGCCTGGCGCAGTTTTCGCAGAAAGATTTCTTTGTCGGCAATGCGACAATCTATAACCACCTTATTATCTTCACCTCCCGTTCAGCCTACGATAAATTTGCCCCCGTTACCGCCAACTATTCGCTTCTTTCTTCCACTAAAGATTTCGGCCGCACCTTTTTCACCGTTACGCCGCCATCAGAAAACCTCAGCCGCTTACAGTCTCTGTTATTTACGCTGGCTGTGACGGAGTGCAGTACACGCTGGGATTTGTGCGTTACCGTCACACACCATGATGCCGGACTGGCTTCGCTCTCCCACGTAGTGATGGTGCTTCTGTGCCTGTTTTTATACTTTATCTGGGTATCCCTGACGCTGTTTTCTCTTCGACTTTATGAAGACCGACGTTCTCTGGAGCGAACGCTGGTCAAAGCGGTAAAAGCGAATACCATCAGCGTTCATTTTCAGCCTGTTATTCGGGTTGCTGATAAGAAAATCGTCGGGGTTGAAGTGTTATCAAGATGGCAGGATAACAATCACAAAGAGGTTTCTCCTGAGCTGTTTATCCCGTTAATTAAAAAAATTGGCCTGTATAACGTTTATTATCAGAACATGATAAAGAAATCCCTGGCGGAAATTGCCGCGCTGGCCGCTGAACATCAGTTAATGATTTCACTGAACGTTGGCCGGACGGAAATTGAAGATGGCAAATTCCTGGCGGTATTACGTCATGAATGCTCAGAGAACGCGATTCCCTTATCGCTAATCAAAGTTGAGTTATCCGAGAATGGCGTTTCCACCGCGGCCATCCTTGAAGAGTTTTGTGAGGAGCTTAAATCGGCAGGCGTCAAAATTTCAATAGACGATTTTGGTGTGCAAAACTCTAATCTGGCCAGGCTATCAAATCTCAAATATGACGAAATCAAGGTGGATAAGTCGTTAGTGGACGGCATCAGCGAGCACTATAAACAGGATATCCTGGTGATCTTCAGCGACGCGCTCGCTAAACTGCACAAAACCCTGGTTTTTGAAGGGGTTGAAAGCGAAACGCAATATCAGTTCATCGCGCAGAGATACCCCGATGCCCTCGTACAAGGCTGGTACTTTTCAAAGTCGCTAACCCGGCACGACCTCGCCAGGCTGCTGGCAGACTCAGCGCGATGACGCGTTATTCATTGCCCCACTGATTCAGGAAGTTCGCAATATCGTCAATGCGCGCTTCGTCTATCTCCGCCTGGACAGCCATCTCCCGCTGCGCCTCTTCACTGATTTCCTCATTATTGTATAAGCGAGTGAGCAGCAGCTGGAAATAGTGTGCCAGCGGCGTACGCTCTGCCTCTTCTACCGGTTTCGCCGTTTCGGTCGCATACTCGTCGACGATGTCATAATACTTGAGCGGGATATCATGGGTCATAGCGTTGTTTCCGTCTTGTGTGCATAAAAAACGGGAACCCTCAGGCTCCCGTTGTCATTTAACCCAGCGAGTGGATTACATGTTCGCGATAATCGCGTCGCCAAACTCTGAGCATTTCAGCAGTTTAGCGCCTTCCATCAGACGTTCAAAGTCATAGGTGACGGTTTTCGCGTTAATCGCGCCTTCCATACCCTTAACGATCAGGTCTGCGGCTTCGAACCATTCCATATGACGCAGCATCATCTCTGCGGACAGAATGATAGAGCCTGGGTTGACTTTGTCCTGGCCTGCGTATTTAGGTGCAGTACCGTGAGTTGCTTCGAACAGGGCGCACTCGTCACCGATGTTCGCGCCCGGGGCGATACCGATACCACCCACCTGTGCGGCCAGCGCATCGGAGATGTAGTCACCATTCAGGTTCATACAGGCGATCACGTCATACTCAGCAGGTCGTAGCAGGATCTGTTGCAGGAACGCATCGGCAATCACATCTTTAATGATGATCTCTTTACCGGTGTTCGGGTTCTTAATTTTCTGCCATGGGCCGCCGTCGATCAGTTCACCGCCGAACTCTTCGGTCGCCAGCTGGTAGCCCCAGTCTTTGAACGCGCCTTCGGTGAACTTCATGATGTTGCCTTTGTGAACCAGGGTCACAGAGTCACGATCGTTGGTGATAGCGTATTCGATGGCGGCACGCACCAGACGCTTGGTCCCTTCTTCGGAGCACGGCTTGATGCCGATGCCGCAATGCTCAGGGAAGCGAATTTTCTTCACACCCATCTCTTCGCGCAGGAATTTAATCACTTTTTCTGCATCAGCAGAGTCCGCTTTCCATTCGATACCGGCGTAGATGTCTTCTGAGTTTTCACGGAAGATAACCATGTCGGTCAGTTCCGGGTGCTTAACCGGGCTTGGGGTGCCCTGGTAGTAACGCACCGGACGCAGACACACATACAGATCCAGTTCCTGACGCAGCGCCACGTTCAGGGAGCGAATGCCGCCGCCAACTGGCGTGGTCAGAGGGCCTTTGATAGCAACGCGATAGTCGCGGATCAGGTCCAGCGTTTCGGCTGGCAGCCAGACGTCCTGGCCATAAACTTGAGTCGATTTTTCACCGGTGTAAATTTCCATCCAGGAAATTTTACGCTCGCCTTTGTAGGCTTTCTCAACAGCGGCATCAACCACTTTCAGCATTGCCGGGGTAACGTCTACGCCGATACCGTCGCCTTCAATGAACGGGATAATCGGGTTGTGAGGAACGTTAATCTTGCCGTTTTGCAGGGTGATCTTTTTACCTTCCGCCGGAACAACTACTTTGCTTTCCATTAACCTCTCCTTCGAGCGCTTCTGGTTGTTACTGATCTTATGTTAATAAATTGTAATGAGCCTTCCGATAGTACCTGATTGTCCGACGCCATGAAAGGTCTTCGTTATTAGGCTATAATGCGGCAATTGATAACGCCTGAAAATACCATGACGAAAACTTCTTTTAGAAAACAGCGGGTTGAGCGATTCAGCTCACGACAAGCCACCAGAAGAACGCCAGAACCCCAGCCAACGCGGGTCATACTGTTCAATAAACCCTACGATGTATTGCCGCAGTTCACCGACGAGGCCGGGCGCAGCACGCTGAAGGATTTTATCCCTGTACAGGGAGTCTACGCGGCGGGACGTCTGGATCGTGACAGCGAGGGGCTGCTGGTGCTCACCAATGACGGCGTGCTCCAGGCCAGGCTCACTCAGCCGGGCAAGCGTACCGGGAAAATTTACTTTGTGCAGGTTGAAGGCGAGCCGGACGACGCGTCGCTGGCAAAACTGCGTAACGGCGTAACGCTGAACGACGGTCCCACCCTGCCGGCTGGTATTGAGCGCGTGAATGAACCCGAGTGGTTGTGGCCGCGCAACCCGCCGATTCGTGAGCGGAAATCCATTCCCACCAGCTGGCTTAAAATCACCCTTTATGAAGGCCGCAACCGACAGGTCAGGCGCATGACTGCGCATGTGGGCTTCCCTACCCTGCGACTCATTCGCTATGCCATGGGCAGCTACACGCTGGACTCGCTGGCAAACGGGGAATGGCGGGATGTTACCCCTAAGGAGAACTGATGTTTAAACCTCATGTTACGGTCGCCTGCGTGGTCCATGCGCAGGGGAAATTCCTGGTGGTGGAAGAGACCATCAACGGCAAAGCGCTGTGGAACCAGCCTGCCGGGCATCTTGAAGCCTATGAAACCTTACGCCAGGCGGCAGCCCGTGAGCTGTGGGAGGAGACGGGTATCCGCGCCGAACCGCAGCATTTTATCCGTATGCATCAGTGGATAGCGCCTGACCAGACGCCTTTCCTGCGCTTCTTATTCGCCGTTGAACTTAACGAAACGTGCGCCACTAAACCGCACGACGACGATATCGATCGCTGCCTGTGGGTGACTGCCGAGGAGATCCTGAACGCGCCAAACCTGCGTTCACCGCTGGTGGCGGAAAGCATCCGCTGCTGGCAGTCTGCGGCGCGCCTGCCGCTGGATGTCATTGCAGAATTTAACTGGCCGTTTAGAGAGGGTGTCAATGGTGGGGGGGCGTGATAGAATACGCCGCCTTGAAGTTCAATGTCGTGAGTATTCCATGTCAGATAACAGCCAGAAAAAAGTAATCGTCGGCATGTCCGGCGGTGTCGATTCCTCCGTTTCCGCCTACCTGTTGCAGCAACAGGGCTATAAGGTGGAGGGCCTGTTCATGAAGAACTGGGAGGAAGACGATGGCGAGGAATACTGCACTGCCGCTGCGGATCTCGCCGATGCGCAGGCCGTGTGCGATAAGCTCGGCATCGAACTGCACACCGTTAACTTTGCCGCAGAATACTGGGACAACGTTTTTGAACTCTTCCTCGAAGAGTACAAAGCGGGCCGCACGCCAAACCCGGATATCCTGTGCAACAAAGAGATCAAATTCAAAGCCTTCCTGGAATTCGCCGCGGAAGACCTGGGCGCAGACTACATTGCGACCGGCCACTACGTGCGTCGCGCGGATGTGAATGGCAAAAGCCAGCTGCTGCGCGGCCTGGACGGCAACAAAGATCAGAGCTACTTCCTCTATACGCTGAGCCACGAACAGATTGCCCAGAGCCTGTTCCCGGTCGGCGAGCTTGAAAAGCCGGAAGTGCGTAAGATTGCTGAAGATCTGGATCTGATCACCGCGAAGAAAAAAGACTCCACCGGTATCTGTTTTATCGGCGAGCGTAAATTCCGCGAGTTCCTGGGGCGCTACCTGCCTGCACAGCCGGGCAAAATCGTCACCGTTGACGGTGATGAGATTGGTCAGCACCAGGGGCTGATGTACCACACTCTCGGCCAGCGTAAAGGTCTGGGTATCGGCGGCACCAAAGAGGGCAGCGAAGATCCGTGGTACGTGGTCGACAAAGACGTCGAAAACAATATTCTGGTTGTGGCTCAGGGTCACGACCACCCGCGCCTGATGTCCGTTGGACTGATCGCGCAACAGCTGCACTGGGTCGATCGCGAGCCGCTGAAAGGCACGCTACGCTGCACAGTGAAAACGCGCTACCGCCAGACGGACATCCCTTGCACCGTAACCGCACTGGATGACGATCGCATTGACGTGCGTTTCGACGAGCCGGTTTCCGCCGTTACCCCTGGCCAGTCTGCTGTTTTCTACAGCGGCGAAATTTGCCTCGGCGGTGGGATCATTGAACAGCGCCTGCCGCTGCCTGCTGTTTAAACCGTTTGCACACATAAAGGAGACCGTGTGGCGAAGAACTATTATGACATCACCCTGGCGCTGGCGGGAATTTGCCAGTCAGCCCGTCTGGTGCAACAGCTGGCGCATCAGGGTCATTGCGACGCTGATGCCCTGCACGTTTCACTCAACAGCGTTATCGATCTTAACCCAGGCTCCACGCTGGGCGTCTTTGGCGGCAGTGAAACCAATCTTCGTCTCGGTCTTGAAACTCTGCTCGGCGTGCTCAACGCCAGCAACCGTCAGGGGTTGAACGCGGAACTGACCCGCTACACCTTAAGCCTGATGGTACTGGAACGTAAGCTTAATGCGGCAAAAGGCGCAATGAATACCCTGGGCGACCGCATCGCCGGGCTACAGCGCCAGCTCGACCACTTTGACCTCCAGTCTGAGACCCTGCTCAGCGCGATGGCCGGTATCTACGTTGACGTGATTAGCCCGCTCGGCCCGCGTATTCAGGTCACCGGTTCGCCTGCCGTATTGCAAAGCCCACAGGTACAGGCGAAGGTACGCGCTTCGCTGCTGGCAGGCATCCGTGCCGCCGTGCTGTGGCAACAGGTCGGCGGTGGCCGCCTACAGTTAATGTTTTCTCGTCATCGCCTGACGACTCAGGCAAAACAAATTCTTGCTCATTGTTAACCTCCCGGAGTTGCGAATTATGGAATTATCCTCACTGACCGCCGTATCCCCTGTCGATGGACGCTACGGCGATAAAGTCAGCGCGCTGCGCGGGATCTTCAGCGAATATGGCCTGCTGAAGTTCCGTGTTCAGGTTGAAGTACGCTGGCTGCAAAAGCTGGCCGCCCAGACAGCAATCAAGGAAGTTCCTGCTTTTGACGCAAAGGCAAACGATTACCTTGATAAAATCGTTGCTGAGTTCAGCGAAGAAGATGCCGCGCGCATTAAAACCATCGAACGCACCACCAACCACGACGTGAAAGCGGTTGAATACTTCCTGAAAGAGAAAGTGGCAAGCGTCCCTGCCCTGCACGCGGTATCTGAATTTATTCACTTCGCCTGTACGTCTGAAGATATTAACAACCTGTCTCACGCGCTGATGCTCTCTACCGCGCGGAAAGAGGTAGTACTCCCTTACTGGCGTAAAATCATTGATGCGGTGAAAGCGCTGTCCGTGGAATACCGCGACATTCCGCTGCTGTCCCGTACTCACGGCCAGCCAGCAACCCCATCCACCATGGGTAAAGAGATGGCGAACGTGGCGTACCGCATGGAGCGCCAGTATCGTCAGCTGGAGCAGGTTGAGATCCTCGGCAAAATCAACGGCGCGGTGGGTAACTACAACGCCCACATCGCCGCGTACCCGGAAGTGGACTGGCACCAGTTCAGCGAAGAGTTTGTGACCTCTCTGGGGATCCAGTGGAACCCGTACACCACCCAGATTGAGCCGCACGACTACATCGCCGAGCTGTTTGACTGCATTGCGCGCTTCAACACCATCCTGATCGACTTCGATCGTGACGTATGGGGTTACATCGCCCTGAACCACTTCAAGCAGAAGACTATCGCCGGGGAAATCGGTTCGTCCACCATGCCGCACAAAGTGAACCCAATCGACTTCGAAAACTCCGAAGGTAACCTGGGTCTGGCGAATGCCGTGTTGCAGCATATGGCGAGCAAGCTGCCGGTATCCCGCTGGCAGCGCGACCTGACTGACTCCACGGTGCTGCGTAACCTGGGCGTAGGTATTGGCTACGCGCTGATCGCCTACCAGTCCACCCTGAAAGGTGTGAGCAAACTGGAAGTTAACCGCGACCGTCTGCTGGACGAGCTGGATCACAACTGGGAAGTGCTGGCGGAGCCGATTCAGACCGTGATGCGTCGTTACGGCATCGAAAAACCGTACGAGAAACTCAAAGAGCTGACCCGCGGTAAACGCGTTGATGCTGAAGGTATGAAACAGTTTATCGACGGTCTGGCGCTGCCAGAAGAAGAAAAAGCGCGCCTGAAAGAGATGACCCCGGCAAACTATATTGGCCGTGCCATCGCTATGGTTGACGAGCTGAAGTAATCGCCCTTCCCCCTTTCCTTCCGGAAAGGGGGCTGCTTTACATCATCGAGCCGACGTTTTCACGTCACATTACCTGTTTTGCCGGGATTAAAGCCTGCCGTCAGGCTGATTGTTATTTTTTGCCGTGGAATAACTTTCCGGAATATACCGTTTTAAGCCGAACGGGCACAGTTTGAACTGGCACGGGGTTTCAGCCGTGCACGGGCGATCCATCTCCTGTCGGTTTCCTGGACACGCGTTTTTCTGTTTGAACCCCATCCAGCCTATTGATGTAAAGGGCATTGCCTGCGCTATCCATACTCTACGCCGCCGATCGTTAATCAGGATCCCCTGGTTTGAAGTGGTGATGATTTCACCTGTACGAACGTAATAATCTCCCTTTAACCACAGGATATAATTCAGGCCATACTGTGTTTCAACTTTGCAAAAGATGGTTCCGCTTTCCGGGCTCGCAATAGTCTCAACAACCTTCCATTCCATAAAGTCCTCTTTACTCGCTATATTGCTGTTTTGTTGTGTAAAAATGCTGCTTTTCTGGCACATCTTATGCAAATCTAATTTCGCACCATAAAATAAGCGTAGACAAAGCCAGGCATAGTGAGAACATCCTTACAAAAAAAAGGGCAATACTTACAAAACTGGCGTGCCCGTGCTGTCTAAAAAGCGACTCGCCTTCAACAGTTCATAAACGGATGGCTGTTTTATCGGGATTGCGAAAGCTTGCGAAAACAAGTCAGTTTATATTACCCGCGCCTGCTGGGGGCGCATGAGGCTTACGTGAGTTGGGTGGGTGATATGAACCAGGCTCAGGTCAACATACTTAATAATCAGGTGCCTGGCGTCATCCCCCCCTGTGTTCGGGAGCATGAAAAAATCATTTAATTTCATTGCGCTGGTGTCAACCTGAATAATCAGCGTTAAACTATTCATACCATTTATAAAGGGAGAAGTGATGATGCGCGTACTGGTTGTTGAGGATAACGCATTGCTACGTCATCACCTGAAAGTTCAACTTCAGGAGATGGGTCATCAGGTGGATGATGCTGAAGACGCAAAAGAGGCCGATTATTATCTCAATGAACACCTGCCGGACATCGCCATTGTCGATTTAGGGCTGCCGGATGAAGACGGATTGTCCCTTATCCGCCGCTGGCGTAGCCATGACGTTTCCCTGCCGGTGCTGGTGCTGACTGCCCGCGAAGGCTGGCAGGACAAGGTTGAAGTCCTGAGCGCTGGCGCGGATGACTACGTGACCAAACCCTTCCATATTGAAGAAGTCGCTGCGCGTATGCAGGCGCTGCTGCGCCGCAACAGCGGGCTGGCGTCACAGGTTATCTCTCTGCCGCCGTTCCAGGTGGACCTCTCTCGCCGCGAATTTTCTATTAATGATGAAGTGATCAAGCTGACCGCATTCGAATACACCATCATGGAAACGCTGATCCGTAACAACGGTAAAGTGGTGAGCAAAGATTCCCTTATGCTTCAGCTCTATCCGGATGCCGAGCTGCGCGAAAGCCACACCATTGACGTACTGATGGGTCGCCTGCGTAAAAAAATTCAGGCGCAGTACCCGCATGACGTGATCACCACCGTGCGTGGTCAGGGCTACCTGTTCGAATTACGCTAAATGAAAGGGATATTGCGCCACATTTTACCCCTTTCGCTGCGGGTTCGCTTTTTGCTGGCAACCGCCGCCGTCGTGCTGGTGCTGTCGCTCTCTTACGGGATGGTGGCGTTGGTCGGTTATAGCGTGAGCTTCGATAAAACCACCTTCCGCCTGCTTCGCGGCGAAAGTAACCTGTTTTATACCCTGGCGAAGTGGGAAAACAACCGAATCACCGTCGAGATGCCGGAAAACCTGAATCAGCAGAGCCCGACGCTGGCGCTGATCTATGATGAAAAAGGGAAATTGCTTTGGGCCCAGCGCGATGTCCCGTGGTTGAAAAAGCGCATCCGTCCGGAATGGCTGAAAACCAACGGTTTTCATGAAATAGAAGCCGACCTCAACTCCACCAGCAGCCTGCTGCGTGACGATCGCGCCTTACAGATCAAGCTTAATGAGATCCGTGCCGAAGATGACGACACGGAGATGACCCACTCTGTGGCCATCAACCTTTACCCCGCCACCCTGAACATGCCGCAGTTAACCATTGTGGTGATAGATACCATACCGGTTGAGCTGAAACGCTCGTATATGGTCTGGAACTGGTTTGTGTATGTTCTGGCTGCCAACCTGCTGCTGGTGATCCCTCTCCTGTGGGTTGCTGCGTGGTGGAGCCTCCGCCCGATTGAATCCCTTGCCAAAGAGGTGCGCGAGCTGGAGGAACATCACCGCGAGAAGCTAAACCCGGAGACCACGCGTGAGCTGACCAGCCTGGTGCGCAACCTCAACCGCCTGCTGAAAAGCGAACGTGAACGCTACGACAAGTATCGCACGACGCTCACCGACCTTACGCACAGCCTAAAAACCCCGCTGGCCGTGATGCAGAGTACCCTGCGTTCCATGCGCAGTTCGAAAATGAGCGTGGATGACGCCGAGCCGGTGATGCTGGAACAAATCAGCCGTATTTCACAGCAGATCGGCTATTACCTGCACCGCGCGAGCATGCGTTCCGGAAGCGCCCTGTTGAGCCGTGAACTGCACCCGGTAGCCCCGCTGCTGGATAACCTCACCTCTGCGCTGAACAAGGTGTACCAGCGTAAAGGGGTCAACATCAGTCTGGATATCTCACCGGAAATTAGCTTTGTCGGTGAGAAAAATGACTTTATGGAAGTGATGGGAAACCTGCTCGATAACGCCTGCAAATATTGTCTGGAGTTTGTCGAGGTGTCCGCGCGGGTAACGGATAACGAACTGCATATTATCGTTGAGGATGATGGTCCTGGCATTCCCCGTAATAAACGCGAAGTGGTGTTCGATCGCGGCCAGCGCGCCGATACGCTGCGGCCAGGCCAGGGCGTCGGATTATCCGTCGCCAGGGAAATCGTCGATCAGTACGAGGGCAAGATTGAAACCGGTGAAAGTTTGCTGGGCGGTGCCCGTATGGAAGTCATTTTTGGCCGCCAGCATCCCGTATCGAACGATAGTTGACCCGAAATGTGAAAAATACGCGGATCTCGCAGTCAGGGGGCGGTGCTTCCGTTATAATCCGTCTCAGTAAGAGCCTGCGGAATACAAAAATATGGATTATCAATTAACGCTTAACTGGCCCGAATTTATTGAACGTTACTGGCAAAAACGCCCGGTCGTTCTTAAACGCGGGATCAGCAATTTTATCGACCCTATTTCTCCTGACGAACTCGCTGGTCTGGCGATGGAAAACGAGGTAGACAGCCGTCTGGTGAGCCACCAGGATGGGAAATGGCAGGTCAGCCACGGTCCCTTTGAAAGCTACGATCACCTGGGCGAAAACAACTGGTCTTTACTGGTGCAGGCGGTCAACAACTGGCACGAACCCACCGCAGCCTTAATGCGTCCCTTCCGCGCCCTGCCAGACTGGCGAATGGACGATCTGATGATCTCCTTCTCCGTTCCCGGTGGCGGCGTGGGTCCGCATCTGGATCAGTACGACGTGTTTATCATTCAGGGTACCGGTCGCCGTCGCTGGCGCGTGGGCGAAAAAGTGCCAATGAAGCAGCACTGCCCGCACCCGGATCTGCTTCAGGTTGATCCGTTTGAAGGGATCATTGATGAAGAGCTGGAGCCAGGTGACATTCTTTATATCCCACCGGGCTTCCCGCATGAAGGTTATTCCCTGGAAAACTCGCTGAACTATTCGGTTGGTTTCCGCGCGCCAAGCGGGCGCGAGATGATCAGCGGATTTGCTGACTATGTTTTACAGCGTGAGCTGGGCAGCTACCGTTACAGCGATCCGGACGTTCCGGCGCGTGAGCACCCGGCGGATATTCTGCCAGAGGAGCTGGATAAGCTGCGCGGGATGATGCTGGATCTGATCAACGAACCGGAGCACTTCAGACAGTGGTTTGGCGAGTTTATCAGCCAGTCGCGTCACGAACTGGACGTCGCACCACCAGAGCCGCCGTATCAGGCAGATGAAATCTATGATGCGCTCCAGCAGGGCGATAAGCTGGTTCGTCTGGGCGGATTACGCGTACTACGCATTGGCGAAGAGGTATTCGTCAACGGCGAGCGCCTGGACTCTCCGCATCGCCCGGCGCTGGAAGCGATTGCCAGCCATATGGTGCTGACTGCGGATACCTTTGGCGACGCACTGGACGATCCCTCCTTCCTCGCCATGCTGGCCGCGCTGGTGAACAGCGGGTACTGGTTTTTTGAGGACTGAGCCGCTTTAATGCCCGGTGACGCTGCGCTTACCGGGCCTACGATCGAAATGTAGGCCGGGTAAGGCGTAGCCGCCACCCGGCTTTGTTTTACTTCCGCTCCCCCGCCGCAAAATCCTCAATCTCACCCGCCCAGTCTGCCGGATATAACCCTTCCCGCACGTCCCGATGAAACGTTGAATATGGCCAGTCGACGACTTTCCCGACATAGCCATGCTTCAGCGGATTCATGTAGACGTAATCCATATACCGCCGATAATCCTGCTCATTGCGAATAGTGTGCTCCCAGAAACGCGGTTGCCAGACGTGGCGCATTTCAATGTTGCGGCTAAACGTTTTTTTGATGTCGCGCCAGCGCGCTGAAAAGTCACTGTCTCCTTCCGGCAGGGTCCAGATACAGTGCATATGTTCAGGCAGGATAACCCAGGCGTTAATGGTAAAGGGCTTCGCACGCTTAACCGTGGCGGTAGCGGAACGCAGGCTGTCGATGTGGCGAGTAAGTAAATCGCTCTGGCGGTTTTGCAGATTGACGGTGAAAAACCAGGTCCCACCGGGGATGTAGTGGCGGCGGTAGTTTGACATTGGCACTCCTTGCCCATTGCCCGGTGGCGCTGCGCTTACCGGGCCTACGATCGAAATGTAGGCCGGGTAAGGCGTAGCCGCCACCCGGCATAAAACATTACCGCTTCGCGGTTAACTCCGCTATCCGCACGATCACCTGCACCGCTTTCTCCATCCCTTCCAGCGTCACGAATTCATGCTTGCCGTGGTAGTTATATCCACCGGTAAACAGGTTCGGGCACGGCAGGCCCATAAACGACAGCTGTGAACCATCGGTACCGCCACGGATCGGTTTCATCACCGGCTCGATGTCACAATCGCGCATCGCCTGCTGGGCGATATCAAGAATATGCGGATGCTCCATCACCTTATCGCGCATATTGTAATAGCTATCTTCGATGATGAGTTCAATATAGCAATCCGGATGTAGCCCCTTGCCGACCTTTTTCGCGATTTCCATCATCTTACGCTTGCGCGCTTCAAAGGCTTTGCGGTCGAAATCGCGGACAATATAGTGCATCTGCGCGCTGTCCACGGTCCCCTTGATGCTGGTCAGATGATAAAAACCCTCATACCCTTCCGTCATCTCCGGGCTCTCTTCGGCGGGCACTTCCGCATGAATACGCGCAGCCAGCGACAGCGCATTTACCATCACCCCCTTCGCAGACCCCGGGTGCACGTTATTCCCGACGATTTTGATCGTTACCGATGCTGCGTTAAAGTTTTCATACTCAAGTTCACCCACGCCGCCACCGTCAACGGTGTAGGCCCACTGCGCGTTAAACGCCTCAACGTCAAAGTGTTTTGCGCCTTTTCCAACCTCTTCATCCGGCGTGAAGGCCACGCGGATATCGCCATGTGGGATATTTTTGCCCTTCAGCACCGCCAGCGCAGTCATGATCTCGGCGATGCCCGCTTTGTCATCGGCCCCCAGCAAGGTTTTGCCGTCAGTGGTGATTAACGTCTGCCCCAGCAGCTGATGCAGTACCGGGAACATCACCGGCGACAGCACTTCGTCGCCAATGCCCAGCGCAATATCACCGCCGCGGTAGTTTTCAACAATCTGCGGGTTTACGTGTTTACCGCTAAAATCAGGTGAGGTATCGACATGAGAAATAAAGCCAATTGCCGGGATATCGCCGTCAATATTCGCCGGCAGTGTTCCCATCACGGTCCCTTTTTCGCTGAGCGTGACATCAACCAGCCCCATGGCCTCCAGCTGCTCTTTCAGCAGATTTAGCAGCTTCCACTGGCCTTCGGTGCTTGGCACCTGTCGGACCCCCGGCTTAGATTGGGTATCCAGCGAAACGTAATGTAAGAAACGCTCAAGTAGTTTATCCATGCAGTCACCCTCACTTTTTGTGACAACATTATCATTAAGCAGCAAAACGCAAATATTGCGTCAGGTCACTTTTATCCCGCAAACGAGAACTTTTTACGTTTATATCGTTGTGCGTTAATAAATGTAGCTTATGAATAAGTGAGAAGGATTGGCGATTCAATGGGTTTGCCGTAGAATGTCCGCCCTCATTACGAGTCACCAAGGTGGTTACACACAAACCCCGCTTCAGTCTGCTGCCTGAGGCGTCTATATGGGACAGCGCGAAAATTGAATACACAACCCCGTTCCCTTTCACCGCTGGTGCAACTGGAACGAATTCGTAAAAGTTTCGATGGCAAAGATGTCATTTCCGACCTTAATCTGACCATCAATGACGGTGAGTTTCTCACGCTGCTCGGCCCCTCCGGCTGCGGCAAAACCACCGTCCTGCGCCTTATCGCCGGGCTGGAAAGCGTCGATAACGGCCATATCCATCTTGAGAACCAGGACATAACCCAGGTTCCAGCCGAAGATCGCCACGTCAATACCGTCTTTCAGAGCTATGCCCTGTTCCCGCACATGACCGTGTTTGAGAACGTGGCGTTTGGCCTGCGGATGCAAAAAACACCGGCCAGCGAGATCCCACCTCGGGTTACCGAAGCCCTGCGCATGGTACAGCTGGAGGCGTTCGCCCAGCGCAAGCCGCATCAACTTTCCGGTGGTCAGCAGCAGCGTGTGGCCATTGCCCGCGCCGTGGTCAACAAACCTCGCCTGCTCCTGCTGGATGAATCCCTCTCCGCGCTGGACTACAAGCTGCGCAAGCAGATGCAGAACGAGCTTAAAGCGCTTCAGCGTAAGCTCGGCATCACGTTCGTGTTTGTTACGCACGATCAGGAAGAAGCCCTGACCATGTCAGACCGTATCGTGGTGATGCGCGACGGCAAGATTGAGCAGGATGGCACCCCGCGTGAAATTTACGAAGAGCCGAAAAACCTGTTCGTCGCCAGCTTTATAGGCGAAATCAATATTTTCAACGCCACGGTGATTGAGCGTCTGGACGAGCAGCGCGTTCGCGCGAACGTGGAAGGCCGCGAATGCAATATTACCGTCAACTTTGCCGTCGAGAAGGGGCAAAAGCTCAACGTCCTGCTGCGCCCGGAAGATCTCCGCGTTGATGAGATCCACGACACGGCTGACGTCGAAGGTCTGATCGGTTACGTTCGCGAACGCAACTACAAGGGAATGACCCTCGAATCCGTTGTGGAACTGGAAAACGGCAAAATGGTGATGGTCAGCGAGTTCTTTAACGAGGACGATCCGGACTTCGACCACTCGCTGGATCAGAAAATGGTCATCAACTGGGTAGAAAGCTGGGAGGTTGTACTGGCTGATGAAGAACACAAGTAAGTTCCAGAATGTGGTGATTGCCACGATCGTCGGTTGGCTTGTGTTGTTTGTCTTTCTTCCCAACCTGATGATCATCGTGACCAGCTTCCTGACCCGCGACGATGCGAACTTCGTCGCGATGGTCTTTACGCTGGACAACTACGCGCGCCTGCTCGATCCGCTCTATTTTGACGTGCTGCTGCACTCGCTCAATATGGCGCTGATTGCCACCCTCGCCTGTCTGGTGCTGGGGTATCCATTCGCCTGGTTCCTGGCCCGCCTGCCGCAAAAAGTACGGCCGCTGCTGTTGTTTTTACTGATTGTACCCTTCTGGACCAACTCGTTAATCCGCATCTACGGGCTGAAAATCTTCCTCAGCACCAAAGGTTATCTGAACGAGTTTCTGCTATGGCTGGGGGTGATCGAGACGCCGATCCGCATCATGTTCACCCCGGGCGCGGTGATTGTCGGCCTGGTCTATATCCTGCTGCCGTTTATGGTGATGCCGCTCTACTCCAGCATTGAAAAGCTCGATAAACCGCTGCTGGAAGCGGCGAAAGACCTGGGCGCCAGTAAGTTACAAACCTTTGTCCGCATCATTATTCCGCTGACCATGCCGGGTATTATCGCCGGCTGTCTGCTGGTCATGCTGCCTGCGATGGGCCTGTTCTACGTATCGGACCTGATGGGCGGGGCGAAAAACCTGCTGATCGGTAACGTGATTAAGAGCCAGTTCCTGAATATCCGCGACTGGCCGTTCGGCTCGGCCACCAGCATAACGCTGACGGTGGTGATGGGGCTGATGCTGCTGGTTTATTGGCGTGCATCACGCCTGCTGAATAAGAAGGTGGAGCTGGAATGATCGGTCGACTGCTTCGCGGCGGTTTTATGACCGCCATTTATGCGTATCTCTATATTCCGATAATCATTTTGATCGTGAACTCCTTTAACAGCTCACGCTTCGGGATCAACTGGCAAGGGTTTACCACCAAATGGTATGGCCTGCTGATGAACAATGACAGCCTGCTACAGGCCGCTCAGCACTCGCTGACGATGGCGGTATTCTCTGCCACCTTCGCGACGCTGATTGGCTCGCTGACCGCCGTGGCGCTGTACCGCTACCGTTTTCGCGGTAAGCCGTTCGTCAGTGGCATGCTGTTTGTGGTGATGATGTCCCCGGATATCGTGATGGCCATTTCACTGCTGGTGCTGTTTATGCTGCTGGGCGTCCAGCTCGGTTTCTGGTCGCTGCTGTTCTCGCATATCACCTTCTGTCTGCCGTTTGTGGTGGTAACCGTCTACGCGCGTCTGAAAGGGTTCGACGTACGCATGCTGGAAGCGGCGAAAGATCTGGGTGCGAGCGAGATGACCATTCTGCGCAAAATCATTCTGCCGCTGGCGATGCCCGCCGTGGCAGCAGGATGGCTGCTCAGCTTTACCCTGTCGATGGACGACGTGGTCGTGTCCTCCTTCGTCACCGGGCCGAGCTATGAAATTCTGCCGTTGAAGATCTACTCAATGGTTAAAGTCGGTGTTTCACCCGAAGTGAACGCGCTGGCGACTATTCTGTTGGTGTTATCGCTGGTTCTGGTAATTGCCAGCCAGGTTATTGCTCGTGATAAAACAAAATCTCAGGGGACACAGAAATGAAAAAAATGCTTGCCGCTGCGGCACTGGTGCTCGGAATGGGCTCCGCGCATGCTGATGACAGCAAAACGCTCTATTTCTACAACTGGACCGAGTATGTGCCGCCGGGCCTGCTGGAGCAGTTCACCAAAGAGACGGGCATCAAGGTGATCTATTCGACCTACGAGTCGAATGAAACCATGTACGCCAAGCTCAAAACCTATAAAGATGGCGCGTATGACCTGGTGGTGCCGTCGACCTATTTCGTCGACAAGATGCGCAAAGAAGGCATGATCCAGAAGATCGACAAAACGAAGCTAACCAATTTTTCAAACCTCGATCCTGAGATGCTAAACAAGCCGTTCGACCCGAACAACGACTACTCCATTCCGTACATCTGGGGCGCGACGGCAATTGGCGTCAACAGCGATGCCATTGATCCAAAAACGGTTTCATCCTGGGCTGACCTGTGGAAGCCGGAATACAAAAGCAGCCTGCTCTTAACCGACGATGCGCGCGAAGTGTTCCAGGTTGCGCTGCGTAAACTCGGCTATTCCGGTAACACCACCGATCCGAAAGAGATCGAAGCGGCGTATAACGAACTGAAAAAGCTGATGCCAAACGTGGCGGCGTTCAACTCGGATAACCCGGCTAACCCGTATATGGAAGGTGAAGTGAATCTGGGTATGGTCTGGAACGGCTCTGCGTTTGTGGCGCGTCAGGCCGGGACGCCGCTGGAGGTGGTCTGGCCGAAGGAGGGCGGCATCTTCTGGATGGACAGCCTCGCGATCCCGGCGAATGCGAAAAACGTCGAGGGCGCCCTGAAGCTGATCAATTTCCTGCTGCGCCCGGATGTGGCAAAAGAGGTGGCGGAAACCATCGGCTACCCGACGCCAAACCTGGCCGCGCGGAAGCTGCTCAGCCCTGAAGTGGCAAATGATAAATCGCTTTATCCGGACGCTGAAACCATCAGCAAAGGGGAATGGCAGAACGACGTCGGTGACGCGAGCCGCCTGTATGAAGAGTATTATCAGAAGCTAAAAGCAGGCCGTTAATGCATAACGGGCGACGCAATGTCGCCCGTTACTCTTACAGCCCCTTCAGGAGTTTATCCACAAAGGCTGGCACCACCTCGCTCGCCAGACCGTAATGTTTCTCTTCAAACTCGCTCCCGACCTGGCTTGGCTCCAGATTAAGCTCCACCGTATGGGCACCTTGCAGTCGCGCTTCGTGAACAAATCCTGCCGCCGGATAGACATGTCCTGAGGTACCAATGGCGATAAAGACGTCCGCCATAGCCAGGGCGCTGTAGATCTCATCCATTCCCAGCGGCATTTCGCCAAACCAGACCACATGCGGACGCAGACGCGAAGGGAACTGACAGCAGTGGCAGCGGTCTTCGTCCAGCACGTCCTCTTTCCAGTCCAGCACCTGACCACTCCATGCGCACTGCACCTTGAGCAGTTCGCCGTGCATGTGAATGATGTTGTGGTTTCCGGCCCTTTCGTGAAGATTGTCGATGTTCTGCGTGACCAGCAGAAAACGATCCCCCAGCGCTTCCTCCAGCTTTGCCAGCGCCAGGTGCGCCGCATTCGGCGCAATCTCCGGCTGCTGAAGCTGGCGACGGCGGGCGTTGTAGAACGCCTGTACCAGCGCCGGGTCGCGGGCGAAACCTTCCGGCGTCGCCACATCTTCAACTCGGTGTTCTTCCCACAGTCCGTCCGCCGCGCGGAAGGTCTGAATACCGGATTCGGCGGAGATCCCCGCCCCGGTCAACACCACCACTCTGGGTTTATCCATCGCTTCTGGCATCATCCTGTCTCTGAAAAAGATCCGCTGACGCAGGCGTTCACGTAAGCGGCGTTTATTTTTGCGAAAACGGCTGAGTCGACCCTGGCGACGCGACAGCATAATAACCTCGTAAACTAATCGGTGAGATGAAGGAATGCGGCTCCGCGCATGCCTCCTGCGTCCCCGTGTCGCGCGCGTTCAATGCGCGGCACGCGGGCGACCGGCAATAAATGTCGGGGCAGACGCCCGGACAACTGTTCCGTAATCGCAGTGAAATTTGACAGCCCTCCCCCGATCACCAGCAGATCCGGGTCGACGATGGTCAGGATATTCCCCAGGCACACGGCCAGCAGGTCGAGATAGCGTTCAACGTGCTCTCGCGCCTGCGCATCCCCTTGTTCCCACAGGGTAATGATTTGGGGGGCGTCATGTTTCTGATGATAGAAGTGTTCATAAAGCCATGCAAACCCACGGCCTGAAAGGTAACTCTCAATACAGCCGTGCTGACCACAACCGCAGCGGATCAACGGGAAATCACGTCCGACAACATCCAGCGCATCCACCGGCAGACGGATATGACCAAATTCGCCGGTAATGTAGCTGCGCCCGGTAATGGGCTTACCGTTAATGACTATCCCGCCCCCCACGCCGGTTCCGAGGATCAACCCCATCACCAGCGGATAGCGACGAAACTCGTCGTCCCAGGCCTCTGAGAGAGCAAAACAGTTGGCATCGTTGTCTAAGCGCACGTCGCGCTCAAGGAGAGCAGAAAGATCGGCACGCAGCGGTTTGCCGCTGGCAGCAGGAACGTTGGCGGCATACAGCGTGCCATCGTCGGTTTCGGGCATACCCGGAATACCAATGCCGACGCTGCCTTTGACGCCAAAGCGTTCATCCGCTTGCGCCACCAGCGCGGCAATGGCGGTTAAAAATTCATCGTAGCTTTCGCGCGGCGTGGGTACGCGGGTTTCCCATTGTAGCTTAAGGTCTTTATCGAACACGCCGAGCGCAATCTTGGTGCCGCCAATATCAAATCCGTAATACATGATGCATTCCTCTGTTTGATTCAGCGGCCAAAAGACTGCTAAACCATGACGAAATTACTGGCCACTTAATACCCTCGCCGGATCAATTCGGCTTGCGCGACGCGCCGGATACCAGCTTGCCAGCAGACTCAGTAAAAGTGCTGTAACCAGCACATAAATAACGTCCAGCCAGTGCAGTTCAGACGGCAGGAAGTCAATAAAATAGATATCGCCTGAAAGGAACTGATGGCCAATAAGCGCTTCAATCCCGTTGATAATCGGCGTCAGCTGAAGGGAAACCACCACGCCGATCGCCACGCCGCAGAGGCTGCCAAACAGCCCCGCCAGCAAACCGTACCAGACGAAGATGGCGCGAATAAGACCGTCTTTCGCCCCTAAGGTACGCAGCACGGCGATGTCGCCGCTCTTATCCTTAACGGCCATGACCAGCGTCGAGACGATATTAAAACACGCCACCCCAATCACCAGCACCATCGCCAGATACATAATCGCGCGGATCATCTGGATATCACGGTACATATACCCGTAAGTGCCGATCCAGCTTTTGATGTAGACATAGTTATTGGTCACGCTGCCAGCGTCACGCACCAGTTTATTGGCGTTGAAGACGTCGTTAACCTTAATGGCAATGCCCGTCACGCTGTCGCTCATATCCAGATACTGGCGCGCATCTTCCAGCGGCACCATCGCGAAGCTGTGATCGAGCTGGCCGCTCAGTTGCAAAATACCGGTGACGTGCAGACGTACGCGCTTAGGCTGCTGCAATTTGTGATCAGCGCTGGCGTTCGGGATCATGATCGAGACCCAGTCGCCCTGCTTCACCTTCAGCGCATCGGCAACGCCTTTGCCCATAATGATCTGCTGCTCGCCAGCCTTAAAGTTTGCCCATGCGCCATTTTGCACATAGCGCGGCAGCGCGCTCAGACGCTCTTCCTGACGAGGATTTACCCCTTTCACCTGAATGGCGCGCAGGTTTACCCCGCTCTCTACCAGCCCGGTAAAGTTGATGTAAGGTGCAGCCGCCGCAATGCCGGGCACCTTTTCCACTTTGTTAAGGGCATCACGCCAGCTGGACCACGGCTGGTTAACCGGCTCGATTTCACCGTGGGGGACAACGGCCAGAATGCGGTTATTCAGTTCACGCTCAAAGCCGTTCATGGCGCTTAAGCCCACGATCAACACCGCCACGCCCAGGGCGATACCGATGGTGGAGATCACGGAGATAAGGGATACCATCCCGCTCCGGCGACGACCGCGGCTAAAGCGTAACCCGATGAGTAACGATAACGGTGAAGTCATTACTCCGCTCCCATCAGCGTCAGTTCAGCATTCAGACGACCGTCGCGCATTTCCAGCTGACGCCCCATCCGCTTAGCCAGTTGTAAATCGTGGGTGACCACCAGAAACGCGGTTCCCTGCGCGGCGTTCAGTTCGCCGAGAAGCTGGAAAATGCTGTCTGCGTTACGCGCATCGAGGTTACCTGTCGGTTCATCCGCCAGCACCAGGCGCGGGTTGTTGACCAGCGCACGGGCGATGGCCACACGCTGACGCTCACCGCCGGAAAGCTCAGACGGACGGTGATTTCCGCGATGACCCAGCCCTACCGCTTTTAGCATGTCGCTGGCGCGGGCATTAATTTCCGCGGGTTTCTTTTTACCAATCAGCAGCGGCATTGCGACGTTTTCCAGCGCCGTAAAGTCCGGCAGCAGATGGTGGAACTGATAGATAAAGCCCAGCTCGCGGTTACGCAGCTCGGCTTTCGCCGTAGACGACATTTTACTCAGCGGTTGCCCGGAGAAGATCACATCGCCTTCGGTTGGCGTGTCCAGCCCGCCAAGCAGATGCAGCAACGTACTTTTACCGGAGCCGGAGCTGCCGACAATCGCCATCATCTCGCCTTCGCCCACGCTAAAACTCACATTGTGCAACACGTCGGTCTGCACAGTGCCTTCCTGATAGCGTTTGGACAGGTTGTCGCACTGCAACAGGATCTTATTCATAACGTAAAGCCTCAGCGGGTTGAGTGGCGGCAGCCCGCCAGGAAGGATAAAGCGTAGAAAGCAGCGCAATGGCCATCGCGGCCAGCGCAATACCGACCACCTGGAGCGGCTCGATTGCCACCGGCAGCGCCGCGCCATCAAGCAGCGCGCCGATAATCGGCATGAGATTGTTGAGCTGGCTGGCGAGCAGCGCCCCCAGCGCCGCGCCGAGCAGCGCGCCGATGATGCCAGCGCTGGCGCCCTGGACCATAAATACCGCCATGATCTGGCGCGGAGTCAGCCCCTGAGTTTGCAGAATGGCGACTTCGCCTTGCTTCTCCATCACCATCAGCCCGAGCGAGGTGATGATATTAAACGCGGCAACGGCCACGATCAGGCTCAGCAGCAGCCCCATCATGTTTTTCTCCATGCGCACGGCCTGGAACAGTTCGCCCTTCCGGTCGCGCCAGTCCTGCCATTTCGTCCCTTCCGGTAGCGTCTGCTGGCTAAGGGTATCCACCTTCAGTGGCGCATCAAGCCACAGACGCCAGCCGGTGATATTTCCCGCCGGGTAGCGCATCAGACGCGAGGCGTCCTGAATGTTAACCAGCATCTGGTAACCATCGACTTCGCTGTTCGCCGCAAACGTGCCAATCACGTTGAACAGGCGCTGGCTTGGCAGACGCCCCATCGGCGTAAACTGACTGGCTGACGGCACCATCACACGCAGCTGATCGCCACGGTTGACCCCGAGCTGCCCGGCAAGCTGCTCGCCGAGGATGACGTTGTATTTACCCGCTTCCAGGTCGGTTTGTTTCACATTGACCAGGAACGGCGTCAGCGGATCTTTTTGCGCCGGATCGATACCCAGCATCACCCCGACCGCCACGCTACGGGCGCTTTGCAGCACCACATCGCCCGTCGTGAGCGGCGCAACGCGCGTGACACCCTGTAACTTCACCGCGCTTTCCGGCAGCTGTTGCGGATTAACGGAACCCTGAGTGGAAGAGAGAACGGCCTGCGGCATCAGCCCCAGGATATTGTTTTGCAGCTCGCGCTCGAAGCCGTTCATGACGGAAAGCACCGTCACCAGTGCCATCACGCCAAGCGTAATGCCAATAGTCGAAAGCCAGGAGACAAAGCGACCGAAGCGGTCCGCGGCGCGCCCACGCATGTAACGTAAGCCTATAAAGAGTGCGACAGGTTGATACATGAAATCCGTCTGTTTGCTGATAGCAGACCCACGAGTATATAAGCGAATCCGCTAAGCGTAAATGACTGAAACCGTAAGATTCGGTAATCATTTTTCCGAAAAATTCAGATAAATCATCATGCTACTGACTGAACTTCCACCAGACAGCCTCCACCTTTTCCGAAAATCGTCCTGATACAGACTGTTACCCGTTACATCAGGGTTTCATTTTACAACAATCGTCCTTTCGTTTATGGCAACAAGGTCGTCACGCACAATGAAACAAAAAGCATTATGGATTAACCAGATAAAAGGTCTGTGCATCTGCCTGGTGGTGATTTACCACTCGGTGATCACCTTTTATCCTCACCTGGACGGGCTACAGCATCCGTTATCGGGCCTGCTCGCCAAATGCTGGGTCTACTTTAATCTTTACCTTGCCCCGTTCCGTATGCCGGTGTTTTTCTTTATCTCCGGCTATTTGATCCGTCGATATATTGACGAGGTGAACTGGCGCACCAGTCTCGACAAGCGGATCTGGAGCATTGTCTGGGTTTTGGCCCTGTGGGGCGTCCTGCAATGGCAGGCGCTGACTCATCTGAATGCCTGGCTCGCCCCCGAGCGAGAGCTGGCGACAGCATCCAATGCGGCCTACGCCGATTCCGTTTCAGGGTTTGTACGGGGAATGCTCACGGCCAGCACCAGCCTGTGGTATTTGTACGCCTTAGTGGTCTACTTTACGCTCTGTAAGCTGCTGAGCCGCTGGAAACTGCCGATGCTGGGGCTTCTGGCGCTGGCAAGCATCGCCATCAACTTCCTGCCGTTACCGTGGTGGGGAATGAACAGCGTGGTGCGCAACATGGTCTACTACAGCCTCGGCGCATGGTACGGCGCGCAGTTGATGGCGTGGATGAAAGGGATGAATTTGCGCCGCAGCTGGCTGATCCTCATCGCCTCTGGTGCGGTGTCGGTGGTGCTGTGGTTCGCTAATGTCCCTCTGCCGCTCTCTCTGCTGTCAATCGTGGTTATCATGAAGCTCTTTTACAGCTTCGAGCAGCGTTATGCCGTTCATCCCAATAATCTGCTGAACGTCATCGGTTCAAACACCATCGCGATATATACCACCCACCGCATTTTAATCGAGGCATTTAGCCTGCTCCTGATCCGCGAAATGAATGCGGCGTACTGGCCGATCTGGGCGGAGTTAACGCTGATTCTGGTTTATCCATTTATCAGCCTGCTCGTCTGCACGCTGGTTGGGCTGGGGGCACGTAAGCTCTCGACCGCCCTCTTTGGCGATCTTTTCTTCTCCCCTCCCGCGCGGCTTTCGCCCGTGCCCACGACCCGCTAACTAACCCTGTCCCATACGGGCTACAAAATAAGGCCTGCACAGACGGCTCCCTCTCCCTATGGGAGAGGGCTGGGGTGAGGGTGAACATACAGCTGTGGTGCTCGTTCCGTTCACCTTATGTTCCTTGCTATTCTATAACCGCACGAGCGGTGAACGTGCCAGGGTGGCTCAGTCGCCACCACCCTGGCACCCCGGGCTCCCGGCGGTGAATCGTCGCTTCGCGATACCCTCGGCTTATTCCTTCCGGCTATCGGGTCGGGCATGAGCCTGCATCCATGCAGGCCACGCCCTCTCGGCGCATCCCTGCGCCTCGCCCCGGCCTTCAGGAAACGCCTCAGCGATTTACAGCCGGACCAGGGCATCGCTGAAAGCCCTCAGTTAGTCTGAAGACAACGTTATTGCTTCTGCTTTCAAATTACTGAGGAACCCTCTACCCATCCGGGGGCACTTTCCCTCTTGTGCGGTTACGATTTGCTTATGTAAAACGATCGAGGATAATAAAGACATTGCGTATCAGTGATATGCCCCAATACTGTTGGTATATCCCCAAGAGACTCTGACATAGCCATGCCTGAACACTATCGTTACTCCTTGCCTGTCAAAGCGGGCGACCAGCGCCAGCTGGGCGAACTCACGGGCGCGGCCTGCGCCACCCTGGTGGCGGAAATTGCTGAGCGGCATCCAGGGCCGGTGGTGCTGGTTGCCCCGGACATGCAAAACGCTCTGCGCCTGCACGACGAAATTCGTCAGTTCACCGATAGCCTGGTGTTCAGCCTGGCCGACTGGGAAACGCTTCCCTACGACAGTTTTTCTCCGCACCAGGAGATCATCTCCTCGCGCCTGTCGACGCTGTATCAGCTTCCCACCATGCAGCGCGGCGTGCTGATTGTGCCGGTGAATACCCTGATGCAGCGCGTCTGTCCGCACAGCTATTTGCACGGCCATGCGCTGGTGATGAAAAAAGGCCAGCGCCTGTCGCGCGATGCCCTGCGCGTGCAGCTGGACGGAGCCGGCTATCGACATGTCGACCAGGTGATGGAGCACGGCGAATACGCGACGCGCGGTGCGCTGCTGGATCTCTATCCGATGGGCAGCGATCGGCCATATCGTCTGGATTTCTTTGATGATGAGATCGACAGCCTGCGCGTGTTCGACGCTGACACCCAGCGCACGCTGGAGGAAGTGGACTCCATTAACCTACTGCCCGCCCATGAGTTCCCGACGGATAAAACCGCCATCGAGCTGTTCCGCAGCCAGTGGCGCGACAGGTTCGACGTGAAGCGCGATGCCGAACATATCTACCAGCAAGTCAGCAAGGGCACCCTTCCGGCCGGGATCGAGTACTGGCAGCCCCTGTTCTTTAACGAACCGCTGCCGGCGCTGTTCAGCTACTTCCCGGCGAATACGCTGATTGTTAACACCGGGGATATCGACGCCAGTGCCAGCCGCTTTGAAAGCGAAACGCGCGCCCGCTTTGAAAACCGGGGCGTTGACCCGATGCGTCCGCTGCTGCCGCCGGAAATGCTGTGGCTACGTACCGACGAGCTCAACGCCGAGCTGAAACGCTGGCCGCGCATGCAGCTCAAAACCGACGCGCTTGCCGAGAAGGCGGCGAACACCAATCTCGCGTTCCGGACGCTGCCTGACCTGGCCGTCCAGGCGCAGCAGAAATCCCCCCTTGATAATCTGCGCAAGTTTCTTGAGTCCTTCACCGGGCCGGTGGTCTTCTCCGTTGAAAGTGAGGGTCGCCGTGAAGCGCTGGGCGAACTGCTGGGACGGATCAAAGTTGCGCCGAAGCGCATTCTTCGCCTGAGCGAAGCGACCGGAAATGGCCGTTACCTGATGATCGGCGCCGCCGAGCACGGATTCATTGATACGCTCAATAACCTGGCGTTGATTTGTGAAAGCGACCTGCTGGGCGAGCGCGTCGCGCGCCGTCGTCAGGACAGCCGTCGCACCATCAACCCGGACACCCTGATCCGTAACCTGGCCGAACTGCACCCCGGTCAGCCGATCGTTCACCTTGAACACGGGGTGGGTCGCTATCAGGGGATGACCACCCTCGAAGCAGGCGGCATCAAAGGTGAATACCTGATGCTGACCTACGCCAACGACGCCAAACTGTACGTGCCGGTGTCGTCCCTGCACCTGATCAGTCGCTACGCCGGGGGCGCGGAAGACAACGCGCCGCTGCATAAGCTGGGCGGCGATGCCTGGGCGCGCGCGCGCCAGAAGGCGGCGGAAAAAGTACGCGACGTGGCCGCCGAGCTGCTGGATATTTACGCCCAGCGTGCGGCCAAAGAGGGCTATGCGTTTAAGCATGATAAAGAGCAGTATCAGCTGTTCTGCGACAGCTTCCCGTTTGAAACTACGCCGGATCAGGCCCAGGCCATTAACGCCGTGCTGAGCGACATGTGCCAGCCGCTGGCCATGGACCGCCTGGTCTGCGGTGACGTGGGCTTCGGCAAAACCGAAGTGGCGATGCGTGCCGCCTTCCTGGCGGTGGAAAACAACAAGCAGGTGGCGGTGCTGGTGCCGACTACCCTCCTCGCCCAGCAGCACTTCGACAACTTCCGCGACCGCTTCGCCAACTGGCCGGTGCGCATTGAGATGCTGTCGCGTTTTCGCAGCGCCAAAGAGCAGACGCAAATCCAGGAACAGGCAAGCGAAGGCAAAATCGATATTCTGATCGGCACTCACAAGCTGCTGCAAAGCGACGTGAAGTGGAAAGATCTGGGGCTGCTGATCGTGGATGAAGAGCACCGCTTCGGGGTGCGCCATAAAGAGCGCATCAAAGCGATGCGCGCCGACGTCGACATTCTGACCCTGACCGCAACGCCGATCCCGCGCACCCTGAACATGGCGATGAGCGGCATGCGCGATCTGTCGATTATCGCCACCCCACCGGCGCGCCGTCTGGCGGTGAAAACCTTTGTTCGCGAGTACGACAATCTGGTGGTGCGCGAGGCGATCCTGCGCGAAGTGCTGCGCGGCGGCCAGGTGTATTACCTGTATAACGACGTTGAAAATATTCAGAAAGCCGCCGACAGGCTGGCAGAGCTGGTACCGGAAGCGCGCATCGCCATTGGTCACGGCCAGATGCGCGAGCGCGAGCTGGAGCGGGTGATGAACGATTTCCACCACCAGCGTTTCAACGTGCTGGTGTGTACCACCATCATTGAGACCGGGATCGACATTCCAACGGCGAACACCATCATTATCGAACGTGCGGATCACTTCGGTCTGGCCCAGCTGCACCAGCTGCGCGGGCGCGTCGGGCGCTCGCACCATCAGGCCTACGCCTGGCTGCTGACGCCGCATCCGAAGGCGATGACCACCGACGCGCAAAAGCGTCTGGAAGCTATCGCCTCGCTGGAAGATCTGGGCGCTGGCTTTGCGCTGGCGACCCACGACCTGGAGATCCGCGGCGCCGGTGAGCTGCTGGGTGAAGACCAGAGCGGCTCCATGGAAACCATCGGTTTCTCGCTGTATATGGAGCTGCTGGAAAATGCCGTCGATGCGCTTAAAGCCGGACGTGAACCGTCTCTGGAAGATCTCACCAGCCAGCAGACCGAAGTGGAACTGCGCATGCCTTCTCTGCTGCCGGATGATTTTATTCCTGACGTGAATACCCGTCTGTCGTTCTACAAACGCATTGCCAGCGCGAAAAGCGAAGGCGAGCTGGAAGAGATCAAAGTCGAACTGATTGACCGTTTTGGGATATTGCCCGATGCGGCGCGCAACCTGCTGGATATTGCCCGCCTGCGTCAGCAGGCGCAGAAGCTGGGCATTCGCAAACTTGAAGGCAATGAGAAAGGCGGCGTCATTGAGTTTGCCGAGAAGAACCACGTCGATCCGATGTGGCTGATTGGCCTCCTGCAAAAACAGCCGCAGCATTTCCGTCTTGATGGCCCGACGCGTCTGAAATTTACTCAGGATCTGACGGAACGTAAAACCCGCATGGACTGGGTGCGTAACTTTATGCGTCAGTTGGAAGAGAACGCCATCGCATAACGGTATCCCCCGCCAGCGCCCGGCTGGCGGGGGGACAATTTACAAACTCTTTGCACTTCGCCCGAACTTCCCGACTATACATTCGCCATAATCATCATTAACGCCTTATAAAACAATAACCTTATCATTTGTATGGATTATGATAATGATGATTTCTTCGCGTTTTACCCGCTGGTTAACTCTGTTTGCGCTGGCCGCGACGGTTGCCGTCGCGCTCCCTGCTCGCGCCAATACCTGGCCTCTTCCGCCTGTCGGCAGCAATGTCGTAGGTGAAAACCGCTTTCACGTGGTTGAAAACGATGGCGGTTCGCTGGAAGCGATTGCCAAAAAATATAACGTCGGGTTCCTGGCGCTGTTGCAGGCCAACCCGGGCGTAGATCCATACGTGCCCCGGGCAGGCAGCGTACTGACGATTCCGCTGCAAACCATCCTGCCGGACGCGCCGCGTCAGGGCATTGTGATTAACCTCGCCGAGCTGCGTCTGTATTACTACCCGCCGGGCAAGAACGAAGTGACCGTCTACCCTATCGGTATTGGTCAGTTGGGGGGCGATACGCTCACGCCTACCATGGTCACCACCGTCTCTGATAAGCGCGCTAATCCAACCTGGACCCCGACGGCAAACATTCGCGCCCGTTATAAAGCTCAAGGTATCGACCTGCCTGCCGTGGTGCCTGCTGGCCCGGATAATCCGATGGGGCACCATGCGATTCGCCTGGCGGCATACGGTGGGGTTTATCTTCTGCACGGAACGAATGCGGATTTCGGGATCGGGATGCGCGTCAGCTCCGGCTGCATTCGCCTGCGCGATGACGATATCAAAACGCTCTACCGCGTGATCGCCCCTGGCACGAAAGTGAATATCATTAATACGCCGATTAAAGTGTCTGAAGAGCCGGGTGGCGTCCGTCTGGTTGAGATCCACCAGCCGCTATCGAAAAACATCAATGACGATCCGCAGACGCTGCCGATTAATCTGAATGCCTCGATGGTGAGCTTTAAAACGAATGCCAATACCGATGGCGCGGTGATGGAGCGGGCGATGGAAGCGCGCTCGGGGATGCCAACCGATGTCACGCGGCATCATGAGGTTGCTCAGCAATCAATGTAAAGCAGTAATAACGACAAACGCCCTGCATCAGCAGGGCGTTTTTTATTGCAGTGGCATAACGGAGGGTTGCGTTACGCTTATTTGTAGATAACAGCGGTACCGTGCAGGGTGTTAGGACCGGTCACAGAGGTGATGCGGAATGATTTCGCACCCATTTCGTCAGCTTTTTGTGCCAGCTGATCTTCCAGAGAGCCCAGATTAGTCCCGGCAGTGGCAGAGATGGTACCAACTTTCTGCTGGTCTGCTGGCGTGGATTGCACTTCAACAGCAGCGAAGCTTGCGAAAGAGAGTGAACTCAGAACGGCGGCAGCGATGAGGGTTTTAACGTTTTTCATGATTTTATACCTTTAGGCAGATGATGTAGTGGTCGTTAGTTATTTAGTTAACGATCGATAGGTAAATGATAGGTGTGATCCAGGTCACACGTCAACCCATTTTTATAATGGTCGTTAAATTAATTTCATTTGCCTTATATTTCATAAAGATAAAATTAAATTATTTTTCAGAAATCACCGCTGGTCGTTGCAGACGTTTATTTTTATAATGACTATTCAACAAAACAACAGAGGACCAACGGCACATGACAACCGATGTTACGCGTTGCGCGAAGAAAAGCCGTGGCCGACCAAAAGTGTTCGACAGGGATGCGGCGCTCGATAAGGCCATGACGCTCTTCTGGCAGCATGGGTATGAAGCTACGTCGCTTTCCGATCTCGTGGAAGCAACGGGCGCGAAAGCCCCTACCCTGTACGCAGAGTTCACCAACAAAGAAGGCTTATTCCGGGCCGTTCTGGACAGATACATCGCGCGCTTCGCGGCAAAACATGAAGCCCAGCTGTTCTGCGAAGAAAAAACGGTTGAGCAGGCATTGCAGGATTATTTCACGGCAATCGCGACCTGCTATACCAGCAAGGACACGCCTGCGGGCTGTTTTATGATCAACACCTCCGCGACCCTCGCGGCATCGTCTAAAGAGATTGCCAACACGGTCAAATCGCGACATGCGATGCAGGAGGAGACGCTCAGCACGTTTCTGGCTCAGCGTCAGCAGCGCGGCGAAATACCGGCGCATTGCCGTCCGCAGGAGCTTTCCCAGTATCTGAGCTGTATTTTACAGGGGATGTCCATCAGCGCCCGTGAAGGCGCGACGCTGGAAAAATTGCAGGGGATTACGCAAACAACGCTGCGCCTGTGGCCTGAACTTCTTAAACTCTGACGCAAAAAAAAAGCTCCTCAGCCTGAGCGCATGAGGAGCTAAGTTCAGAGAACATCTTTTTTACACTTTGTTATTCAGTATCAGCTGACCGTTGCTGTCGAGAGGGATCTGCGTGCCAGGATCTTTATCCATGCGGATTTTGCCCTGCTGATCGCCAATTTTGTAGGTTACGTCGTAGCCCAACATTTTTTCAGACTTGTCATACACGGTTTTACAGCGCTGCTGCGTTGTGGTGTAGGTATCATTTTCCTGCATCGCGCCCTGTACCTGGTTACCGGCATAACCGCCACCCAGCGCACCAACCACCGTCGCGACATCCTTACCACGGCCGCCACCAAACTGATGACCAATCACCCCACCAGCAACTGCGCCCAGCACGGAGCCAGCGATACGGTTTTCATCCTGAACCGGACGACGGTGGGTGACAGAAACATTACGGCACTCCTGACGAGGCGTCTTGACCGTCTCTTTGATCGGTGTAGCGGAAACCACCTGCGCATACTGCGGGCCACGATCAAGTACGTTCAGACTGGCAACGGCAGCCACACCTAACGCAGCTGCGACGCCAATCCCTATACCCGCCAACATTGATTTATTCACGGGACTTCCTCCTTTGTTGCAATTGGTAGCAATTTTGCAGCGCAATAAACGCTTCGCCAATAAGATAAAGGATCAAAATCAGGGCTGTTGACCGGAACAACGTGGGTTTAAGAGAACTCTTAAGCGTCAGGAGGGAAATGCACAGCATGATGTGCTAAGAATTCCCTCCGGAGGGCCCGGAGGGAGAGAGAAATTAGTGCAGCTTCAGGCGTGGACGGATCACGCGGTTGATGCGGCCAACCAGCATCATCAGGCCGGTTTTGAAGTAGCCGTGCAGCGCAATCTGGTGCATACGGTACAGAGAAATGTACACGAAGCGGGCGATGCGCCCTTCCACCATCATGGAGCCGCGCATCAGGTTACCCATCAGGCTGCCCACGGTGGAGAAGTTTGAGAGCGACACCAGAGAGCCGTGGTCTTTGTAGACATAGGCTTTCATCGGTTTGCCTTTCATCTGCGCCAGGATGTTATGCAGCACGAGGCTTGCCATCTGGTGCGCGGCCTGAGCGCGAGGCGGTACAAATCCGCCTTCCGGACGTGCGCAGGAGGCACAGTCGCCAATGGCGAAGATGTCCGGATCGCGCGTGGTTTGCAGCGTCGGCTCTGTCACCAGCTGGTTAATGCGGTTCGTCTCCAGCCCACCGATATCTTTCATGAAATCAGGCGCTTTGATCCCCGCAGCCCAAACCATCAGGTCGGCCTGGATATATTCGCCGTCTTTGGTATGCAGGCCGCCCTCATCCGCGCTGGTCACCATGGTCTGGGTCAGCACGCGCACGCCCAGTTTGGTCAGCTCGTTGTGCGCCGCGCCGGAAATACGCGGCGGCAGCGCAGGCAGAATACGTTCACCTGCTTCCACCAGCGTCACATTCAGCGCTTCGTTAGTCAGCCCTTTGTAGCCGTAGCTGTGCAGCTGTTTGACCGCATTGTGCAACTCCGCCGATAATTCAACGCCCGTTGCGCCGCCGCCCACGATAGCAATGTTGACCTTGCCGTTAGCACCCATGTTGTTGGTGTACTTCAGGAACAGGTTAAGCATCTCCTGATGGAAACGACGCGCCTGATGCGGATTATCCAGGAAGATGCAGTGCTCTTTTACGCCTGGGGTGTTGAAATCATTGGAGGTACTGCCCAGGGCCATCACCAGCGTGTCATAGGCCAGCTTGCGCTCAGGAACCAGCAACTCGCCTTTATCATCACGCAGCTCAGCCAGCGTGATGGTTTTGTTTTCACGATTGATATCCACCACCGAACCCAGCTGGAACTGGAAGTGGTGGTTACGCGCATGCGCCAGATAGCTCAGCGCATCCACGCCCTCATCCAGCGACCCGGTCGCCACTTCGTGCAGTAACGGCTTCCACAGATGACTGTGGTTACGATCCACCAGCGTGATTTTGGCTTTCTTACCGCGACCCAGCTTCTTACCCAGCTGTGTCGCCAGCTCCAGTCCGCCAGCACCACCGCCGACAATCACTATCTTTTTCAATGGCGTAGTCAACGTGACCCCCTCAAATTATTAACCAATTGTTAATTAAAAGTTATAGAAATAACCCTTAATTAACAACAGGTTACTGCGCTGAAACCATTCAGATTCATTGAGAATAGCACGTCAGGCGCATTGGTCATACCAAAATTGATATGTATCAAGTTTTGATGGTTTAAAAGTAGACAACTCTGACAAAAAAGAGGCCCGGTACGCTTTCACGTACCGGGCCTTTATCAGGTTCAGGGAGATCAGCCCAGCGTTTTAAAGGCTTTAATACGCTGCAAGTGCGGGGAAATGTTTTTGAACTTGTGGGTCTGCTCTTCGTCCCAGACAATTTCGTAGTAATGGTGCAGAAGCTCGGCGGCGCGGGAGCTGTTCAGCGCTTCATCGTTGCGGGAGAGGATCACCAGACACCGATCGCGGTTCTTTTCACGGAAATTGCTCACGCATTTAGTTGCGATGTCGGCGTACTCCTCCGGGC
Source organism: Enterobacter cloacae complex sp. S1 (assembly GCF_014930525.1). Taxonomy (NCBI): domain Bacteria; kingdom Pseudomonadati; phylum Pseudomonadota; class Gammaproteobacteria; order Enterobacterales; family Enterobacteriaceae; genus Enterobacter; species Enterobacter cloacae complex sp. S1. Next base: position 47,443 of record NZ_JADBRE010000011.1, on the reverse strand, counting down.
GATCGATTTTGCCTTCCATGTTTTCGTTTGGAAAGAGGTTAGGATTAAAAATGACCTGACGGATATCGCACAAAAAACCGATGCGCTCTGCCCAGTATCCTCCTAACCCCACGCCGCAGATCAGCGGGCGATCGTCGATATTGAGCTGCAACATTTTATCCACTTCTTTAAGCAGATGCTGCATGTCATGCTTCGGATGACGTGTGCTGTAACTGATCAGCCGGACATCCGGATCGATAAACTGCAATTGCAGCACTTTCTCATGATTACCAGGACTGTTTGAGTCAAAACCGTGTAAATAAATGATCATCGTCTCACCACGCTACGCCTTCCGGGATGAATTAAAGGGCTGCTTTATGTGCCTGCCAGCGCTCGTTCAGGGCTTCAAGCCGGGCGTTTACCGTTTTCCAGCGCGCCGAGTCCATCAGCTCCTGACGACTAAATGAACCTTTATGATACAATTGTGTAACACGTTCAGCATTGATCGGCGACAGGTTATCCAGCACGCTCACCGCCCCTTTACGATTATTGCAGACGAGGATCATATCGCAACCCGCATCCAGCGAAGCCTGCCCACGTTCGGCATAGCTACCCATAATTGCCGCCCCCTCCATGGATAAATCGTCAGAGAAAATTACGCCATTGAAGCCTAATTCCTGACGCAGTACGGTTTTCAGCCAGTGCGGAGAGCCGCTGGCCGGACGCGGATCGATCTCACTGTAGATGACGTGCGCAGGCATGATGGCATCCAGCTTGTTATCAGCGATCAGCGAGCGGAAAACCGACATGTCTTTAGCGCGAATGTCTGCTTCCGGGCGCGGATCGCGCGGGGTTTCTTTATGGGAATCCGCCGTCACCGCCCCGTGGCCCGGGAAATGTTTGCCGGTGGTTTTCATGCCCGCAGCATGCATACCGTCAATAAAGCGCGTCGCCATTGCCAGCGCAATACGCGGATCGTCATGATACGAACGCTCACCAATTGCCGCGCTAATGTGTCCTACGTCCAGCACCGGGGCGAAGCTGATGTCGATATCCATGGCGATCATCTCGCTGGCCATCAGCCAGCCGGCGTCCTGCGCCAGTTGACCGCCCTCTTCGATCCCCAGCAGCGCAGCAAAAGATTGCGCGGCGGGTAAACGGGTAAACCCTTCGCGGAAACGCTGCACACGCCCACCTTCCTGGTCTACGGCCACTACCAGGTGATTGCGCGACGCCGCACGGATCTGGCGAACCAGCTCACGCAACTGCTCCGGATCATGATAATTGCGGGTGAAAAGAATCAGCCCCCCTACCAGCGGATGCGCCAGAATTTCGCGCTCTTCCGCATCCAGCTCAAACCCTTCGACATCCAACATTACTGGACCCACACCTACCTCTCTTATCCTTTCGTTTGTAACTGACGCCAGGCATCATTTGCCAGCGCAATAAATTGTTTGTCATCTGTCTGCTGAAGGCGCATTTCAAACCATCCCGCCATCAGCATCAACACCCACGGACGCCAGCGCGCGACCTGCCGCGCAAGGGTGAGCGCATTGATGTTGGCGTTTCGGGCATAGGCGGTTATCAGCTGCTCGCGCGACGCCTCATCAGGCATCCAGACCGCAGCGAGTTCGAGCGCCACGTCACCGTCTCCGGCATATTCCCAGTCGATAAGTTTCTCGCCTGCCGTGGTATGAACGATATTACCCGCGTGGACATCCATATGCAGCGGCGCCAGACGTAACGCCTGCGGCTCTCTCGCTCTGCGTAGCCGCTTAAGCTGCGCCAGCCAGTAGGGCGTGCGTCGTCCAGGCGCAGCCTGCTGCCAGTAGTGATCCAGCAAAGGAAGTAACGTTACCCGCCAGCCCAGACGCGGCTGGCGATGCAGATGATACAGCATGGCTGCAAGCGCAGGCGTATCGGGAAGCTCGCTTTTGATCTCACCCGCAATAAACGCCACCGCCATCCAGTCTCTGATAAAGAGATGAGGTTGTGGCGCAAGGTCAGCGGGCAGGCGCTTCAGGGCGCGGAACTGGCGACGAAAATGGGAGGCAGGCGCGGCGGCATCGTGATGCTGACGTAAAACCAGCCGATGGTCGCCACGCTCAATAATGCAACTCGCGCCGCCAAGCCCGGCGGGGGCTTGCGGCGCGATAACACGGTACTGAGGGAAATAACGCGTCAGGACGTCATGACGCGTGCGCTTATTGTTGCGTAACGGCACCTTTACCTGACCAGATAATTTCGCCGGTCTGAACCAGCATTAACTGCATCTGCAACGACGGCGTGTTCACGTTGCCTGTCGCGTTAGAATAAAGGACATACTGCGCGCCAACGTTGCGGGCAATACCAATCGCTTTACTGCGCGAACCCAGGCTGTCCTGAGGCGACAGACCAAGCTGCTGCTTGGCGACCGCGAGCTGCTGAGCTGAGACCAGCGTAAATTTACCGTTGTTTGCCAGCGCGTTGCGCAGGGTTTCCGTCGCTTCTCCCGCATTCAGGGAACCGTTTGTACGGTTGTTCACGCTGTCCACCAGCAGCACGCTGCCGGGCGTAACGCCCTGTGCCTGCAACATTTTGCCCACCATCGGCTGCATTGCGCCGTTCCAGTCATAGTGGCGTACTCGCGGCGCAGGCTGTGCGGTGTCGTCCGGATGTTCGATCGGGCCAGGCTGCGCCGGAATGGTCGGTACAGACGGCACGGTTGGAACAGGCTGCGCTGGCGTTGTTGGCTGTTCCGTTCCCGGCTTCGCCTGATCTACCGGTGCTGGTTCTTCCGTTCGCGTCACACAACCCGCCAGAAAGAGTGCAAAAGCACTCAGGAGCGCATAACGGCTCATTGTTTTAATCAAGGTTCACTCCTTACAAATAAAGATAAAGTCTCACCTTATGTGCACCCAGATAGCTGGCGCTGCCGTAGAGCGTGACTGACGATCTTGCCGGGATGGTCACGCTGCGCGGCGCCTCAAGCGGGTGCATCTCAAGACCTCTCACGTCATACCAGTAGAAGCGATAATGCACCGTCACTGGCTCTTGCCTTTCGTTATAGAGCGTAGAGGAGGCTGAAGACTGGATTTCGCTTATGGTCAGCGAAGGCTTCTCCGCCGTGATGCCCGCAGCAAGCACTGAGGACTCCATCACCAGCGTCTGTTCTTCACTGACCGGGATGGCGGGACGCGCGCTGCACCCAACCATTACCAGCGTCACGATCAGCGCTGCAATACGCCCAGTTAACATATTAAAGACCTTTATGTGCCAGCATCGGTCCCAGTGGACGTCCACCCAGCAGATGCATATGAATATGATAGACTTCCTGGCCGCCATGGCGATTACAGTTCATGATCAGACGGTATCCGTCCTCAGCAATCCCTTCCTGCTCTGCGATTTTCGCGGCTACCGTAAGCATACGGCCCAGCGCCACTTCATGCTCGGTTTTAACGTCATTAACGGTCGGGATCAGAATATTGGGAATAATAAGGATGTGCGTCGGCGCCTGGGGAGAAATGTCGCGGAAAGCCGTGACCAGTTCATCCTGATAGACAATATCCGACGGAATTTCGCGGCGGATAATTTTACTGAAAATCGTTTCTTCAGCCATGACCTTTTCCTTTTAAGTTTAATCTGGCGTCGTGCGTCCGTTGTTAACACACATTGTCTGATTTACTGCGTGACACAAGACAAGAGTATGAGCGAGTTTCTCCTGTCCTTTCAACCTTCTCCCGTGATTTCTTTCCTGATTGTCCGCCATCTGGCTTAAGAGGCATCGCTTTAGGACATTTCTTTTCTGAAACCTTATTTCAGTTCATTCCGAAACATCTGTTTACAGCGTTAATCACAATGCGTATATTTCGCATTTGCATTTTCATGCGCATTTTTAACATAGAAAACGACGTCAGCCCGTGCTAGCGGGACTGTCGCGAATTACCTTCACCATTCACTAAGGGTTTGATGATGTCTTTCATTAATCACACCAGGGATGGGCAACATCAGCCTGCCGCAACACCTTCGTTGCTGGCCGCCTGCATTGCTATGGCATTGACGCCAACCGCCGCTTTCGCTGCTTCAACCACCGAAGATACCGTCGTCGTAGACGGGGGTTTTGACAACACACAGGATCTTTCTGCCAGCCAGGATCAGGATTACAGCGTAAAAACCACCACCACCGGCACCAAACTGTTGCTGGTTCCCCGCGACATCCCACAGTCCGTCAGCGTTATCAGCCAGCAACGTATGGCTGACCAGAATCTGCAATCCATCGGACAGGTGCTGACGAATACCACGGGCATTACGGCCCAGGTGCAGGACAGCGACCGTACCGTGTTTTACTCACGCGGCTTTTTCGTCAGCAACTACGCCTATGACGACCTGCCAACCTCCATCAGTGAAGTGTGGAACTTTGGTGATACCGCCGCGGATACCGCGATTTATGACCGCATCGAAGTGGTTCGCGGCGCCACCGGCCTGATGTCCGGCACCGGCAACCCGGCGGCGTACGTTAATATGGTGCGTAAGCACGCGGACAGCCCGGAATTTAAAGGTAACGTCTCCGCCAGCTACGGCAGCTGGGACAAGCAGCGCTACGTGCTGGATCTCCAGGCGCCGCTGGTAGAGTCAGGTAAGGTACGGGGCCGTCTGATTACCGGTTATCAGGACAACGACAGCTTCGTGGATAACTACCACTACCGGAAGAAATTCCTCTACGGTGTGATGGACGCGGATGTCACCGACAGCACCACCCTCTCGGTAGGGTATGAGTATCAGGAAAGCCATACCGCCGACCCAACCTGGGGCGGGCTGCCGACCTGGTACAGCGACGGAAGTAAGACCCACTACAATCGCAGCCAGACTGTCGCACCTGACTGGGCTTATTCAGATAAAGACAGCACCCGCATCTTCGCTAACCTGACTCAGCGTTTCGATAATGGCTGGGAAGCGCACATCAACGGTATGCACGCTGAAACCAACTTCGACTCCAAACTGATGTATATGTCCGGCTATCCGGATAAAGAGACCGGTGCGGGCCTGGTGGGTTACGGCGGCTGGAACCGTGGGGAACGTAAACAGGATGCGGTTGACGCCTTCCTGCGCGGCGGCTTCGATCTCTTTGGCCGTCAGCACGAAATGATGTTCGGCGGCAGCTTCAGCCGTCAGCGTAACCATTACGACAACTCCATGCCGGATGCGGTATACGGCATGGTTGATGTCGGCAACTTTAAGAACTGGAACGGGAACATCGCCGATCCCCAGTGGACGCCGTGGAAACTCTACAGCAAGGATGATATTCGCCAGTCTTCAGCCTATTCGTCGGCTCGTTTCTCGCTGGCCGATCCGCTGCACCTGATCCTGGGCGCGCGCTACACCCAATATAACATTCGTTATAACCCGGCAGGATCGCCGAATACCCGTCTGGAAAGCACCAAAGATGATGTCACGCCGTACGCCGGCCTGGTGTATGACATCAATGAGGACTGGTCGACCTACGTCAGCTATACCTCTATCTTCCAGCCGCAGGATAAGCGCGATGCCAGCGGACGTTATCTTGACCCTACCACGGGTAAAAGCTACGAAGCCGGGGTGAAGGCGGACTGGTTTAATACCCGCCTCACCACCTCGCTGGCGATTTTCCGCATTGAGCAGGATAACGTCGCCAGCAACACCTATACCTACATGCCGAGCGGTGAGTCGATCTATGAATCGCTGGACGGGGTGGTCAGCAAAGGGGTCGAGTTCGAGCTCAACGGTGCCCTGACCGATAACTGGCAGCTGACCTTCGGCGCGACGCGTTACATCGCAGAAGATAAGAATGGCAACGCCGTCAGCTCCGATCAGCCGCGCACAACCATGAAGCTCTTCACCCGCTATCAGTTGCCAATGCTGCCGGAACTGACCGTGGGCGGTGGCGTAAACTGGCAGAACAAAGTGTGGACGGACGTGGAAGGCGGCCCGGCAGGACGTTCCCGCGCGGAGCAAGGCAGCTATGGGCTGGTGAACCTGTTCAGCCGTTATCAGGTCACCAAAGATTTTGCGGTGCAGGCTAACGTCAACAACCTGTTCGACAAAGAGTATTACGATTACGTCGGATCGTATGCGGTTTATGGCGCGCCGCTGAACGTCTCGGTGAGCGCGAGCTACGATTTCTGAATGACAGAAGCCCGGTGGCGCTGCGCTTACCGGGCCTACCCATCACGTAGGCCGGGTAAGACGCCGCCACTACCCGGCACCACAAACCGCAGTAATAAAAAAGGCAGCCATTCGGCTGCCTTAGTCTCCCCAGGTCACAGCTTAGTTGTTGCGGATGTACTCATCCATTTCGGTTTTCAGGTTATCGGATTTCGTACCGAAGATTGCCTGAACACCAGAACCTGCAACAACGACGCCCGCTGCGCCCAGTTTTTTCAGACCCGGCTGGTCTACTTTCGCAACGTCGGCAACACTCACACGCAGACGAGTGATACACGCGTCCAGGTTAGTGATGTTCTCTTTACCACCGAAGGCAGCTACCAGAGCAGGCGCCATTTCGCTGGTCGCACCGGCTTTGCTGTCTTCCGTTGCATCTTCACGACCCGGCGTTTTCAGGTCCAGTGCTTTGATCAGCACGCGGAAGACGGTGTAGTACACCACTGCGTAGCCCGCACCCACAATTGGGAACAGCCACAGCTTGCTGCTGTTACCGGACAGAACGATGAAGTCGATCAGACCGTGAGAGAAGGACGTACCGTCACGCATACCCAGCAGGATACAGATTGGGAATGCCAGACCTGCCAGTACCGCGTGGATGATGTACAGGATCGGCGCAACGAACATGAAGGAGAACTCGATCGGCTCGGTGATACCGGTCAGGAACGAGGTCAGCGCTGCGGAGATCATGATACCGCCCACTTTTGCACGGTTCTCTGGTTTAGCAGAGTGCCAGATCGCAATTGCGGCGGCCGGCAGACCGTACATTTTGAACAGGAAGCCACCAGACAGTTTACCTGCCGTTGGGTCACCCGCCATGTAGCGTGGGATGTCGCCGTGGAACACCTGGCCTGCTGCGTTGGTGTATTCACCAATCTGCATCTGGAATGGAACGTTCCAGATGTGGTGCAGACCAAATGGTACCAGGCAGCGCTCAATGAAGCCGTAGATACCGAACGCCACAACCGGGTTCTGGTAAGCCGCCCACTGAGAGAAGGTCTGGATTGCTGTACCGATTGGTGGCCAGATGAAAGACAGAACCACACCGGTGAAAATCGCGGCCAGACCAGAAATGATCGGCACAAAACGTTTACCCGCGAAGAAGCCCAGATACTCAGGCAGCTTGATGCGATAGAAGCGGTTAAACATATACGCTGCAATCGCACCGGAGATGATACCACCGAGAACACCGGTGTCCGCCAGATGCTTAGCGGCAATCTCTTCAGCAGGTAAATGCAGTACCAGCGGCGCAACCACAGCCATGGTTTTCACCATGATGCCGTAAGCAACAACGGACGCCAGCGCGGATACACCGTCGTTATTGGTGAAGCCCAGAGCAACACCGATAGCGAAGATCAGCGGCATGTTAGCAAAAACAGAACCGCCTGCTTCGGCCATCACGTGGGAAACTACGGCTGGCAGCCAGCTGAAGTTTGCAGAACCGACACCCAGCAGGATACCTGCGATAGGCAGTACGGATACTGGCAGCATCAGCGATTTACCGACCTTTTGCAGGTTAGCAAATGCATTCTTAAACATAATTGAGAGTGCTCCTGAGTATTTGTGCTTTTTTTACGTTTTCACGCATTGGCCCGGGGGGAGTACCGCGCCGTGGACAGGACATCTAAGCGCCCTTTATTTATTACACAGAGTAAAATAATTCCCTCTGAGTTTGTTTGACGGCTATCACGTTTCAGTTCAAGACGGCCAAAAAACTTGCAGATATTTACATAAAGCATGTCTGGATGTGTCTAAAAACGCCATCACCGCCCCAAATGAGGCGGTGAACTTTACTCGTTTTACTTATTAATTACGAGCCTAAAAATAACAGGCGTATCAGACAGATTGCAGGCGGGCGGGGTCGATATGGAACAGACTGGCGAAGTTTTCCGTTGTCACGCGAGCCAGCTCTTCAATACTGACACCTTTCAGAACGGCCATATACTCAGCGACATCCCGGGTCATCGCTGGCTGATTTTCTTTGCCGCGATGAGGCACCGGTGCCAGGTACGGGGAATCGGTTTCCACCAGAATACGATCCAGCGGAACATATCGCGCCGCATCACGCAGTTGCTCAGCATTCCGGAACGTTACAATCCCCGAGAACGAGATATAAAAACCTAAATCAAGCAGCTTACCCGCCGTTTCTCTGTCTTCAGTGAAACAGTGTAGTACGCCACCGCAATCCGTCACCTTTTCTTCCCGCAGGATCGCCAGCGTGTCGGCGCGCGCATCGCGGGTATGAACGATAACCGGCTTATTCAGTTCACGGCCAATACGGATGTGGTTGCGGAAGGATTCCTGCTGGCGAGGTTTCGTTTCCGGGGTGTAGAAATAGTCGAGACCGGTCTCGCCCATCGCCACTACGCCCTCTTCTGCGGCAAGACGGCGTAAATCCTCAACGTCGTACGCTTCATCCTGATTCAGCGGATGCACGCCGCAGGAGAAGACGACATTATCGCGCTTGCCTACCAGTTCACGCATGGCGCGGTAACCCGGCAACGTGGTCGCCACGGCCAGGCAAAATTTCACATCGCGCGCGGCGGCTTTCGCCAGCACGTCGTCCACATTTTTATGCAGGGTCTGATAATCCAGGCCATCGAGATGGCAGTGTGAGTCGACTAAAAACATAATGTCTCTCTCAGAGGTGGGAAACCGGCGGTATGACGCCTGATTGCAGGTAGTGTTCGATACGCAGTAACTGGTCGGTCAGTAAAAGCTCGCGATTGAGACCGGTTACCGTCAAAAGTTGTTCACGACTCTGGCAGATATCATGAAGGATAGCGTGCAGCGACTGCCCTGACAGGCGATTCGCCAGCGTGGTGACCAGCGCCCACACGTCAGGGTTAGTCAGAAGCGTCGCCCCCTGCTGGATTTTGAGCGCATCCAGCAGCAGCGCGGCCAGCCAGTGCAGCCGTTCCGGTGCCTGATCGCTGTTCAGCGCTGGCAGCACGCTCAGCCAGTCATGGCTGTCGAGGGCTGATTCAACCGCACGACATAGCGTTTCACGCTGGGACCACACCTCCGGCTGCAATAAGGCCAGCGCAGCCGCAGGCGCACCGCTGCACAGGCGCAACGCCGAACGCGCCGCATCTGGTGACACCGTCACTTCTCGCTCAAGCCAGGCGAGCGCCCAGGATTCCTGAGGGACAGCGAGGTGGTGAAGACGGCAGCGACTGCGCAGCGTCGCCAGCAAGCGTTCCGGCTCGCGGCAGGAGAGGAAAAACCAGGTATTCTCTGGCGGCTCTTCCAGGGTTTTTAACAGGGCGTTGGCTGCGGCTTCCGTGAGCAGCGCGGCGTCTTTCAGCCACACCACTTTCGCCCCCCCCAGACGCGCATATTCGTACAGTTTCTCACTGACCTCACGCACCGCGTCGATACCGAGCGTATTTTTGCCCTTCTCGGGTTCGAGGGTGTAATAGTCAGGATGCGTGCCCGCCTGCATAAGCTGGCAACCCCGGCATTTACCGCAGCTTTTATGTCCTTCCGGCTGTTGGCACATCAGAAAGCGGGTGATGGCGTAAATCAACGCATCATCACCCATTCCCGGCAGCGCCTGGATCAGTAACGCATGATGCCCCCGACCAACCTGATAGCTGCCGATCAGCTGTTCAAAGTGTGGGCGCAACCATGGATACCATTTCATGCCTGCTGCTCCTGTAGCCACTGCGTAACGGTCTGCTGAATATCACGCGTAACGTCTTCAAGGGATTGCGTCGCATCGATGGTACGAATGGTCTTGTCCTGCCCGGCCAGTTCCAGATAACGCGCACGGGTGCGGTTAAAGAAATCAAAAGACTCCTGCTCAATGCGGTCCAGTTCGCCGCGGGCACGGGCGCGCTTCAGGCCCACCTCAGGAGTTACGTCCAGATACAGCGTCAGGTCAGGACGGAAATCGCCCAGAACCGCGTCGCGAAGCGTAGCCAGCATGGCCTGATCGATACCCCGGCCCCCGCCCTGATACGCCTGGGTTGAGAGATCGTGGCGATCGCCAATCACCCATTTCCCTTCTGCCAGAGCGGGTTTGATCACCGTCTCCACCAGCTGAACGCGCGCAGCATAGAACATCAGCACTTCCGCTTTGTCGGTAATAACTTCATCGCCAACGGATTTGATATCCAGAACCAGACTGCGCAGTTTTTCCGCCAGCTGCGTACCGCCCGGCTCGCGGGTAAAGACCATGTCGGCGACGCCAAGCGACGTAAGCGTATCCACCACCACGTTACGGGCAGTTGTTTTGCCCGCCCCTTCGAGTCCCTCAATGACAATGTATTTACTGCGCATTTTTTTCCTTAAGTGCCTTCAGATAGTCCTGAACGGAGCGATTGTGGCTGGCCAGGTTGGTATTAAACGTATGCCCCCCTTTTCCGTCAGCCACAAAATAGAGATACGGCGTTTTGGCCGGGTGCGCGGCGGCCTTCAACGAAGCTTCACTCGGCGTCGCAATCGGTCCAGGCGGCAGGCCGCTAATCACGTAGGTATTATACGCCGTTGGCGTCTCCAGATCTTTTCTGGAAATCCTGCCGTTGTAGTTTTCGCCCATGCCGTAGATGACGGTAGGATCGGTTTGCAAACGCATGCCGATGCGCAGACGGTTAATAAACACCGAGGCAACCTGGTCACGTTCGGCAGCCACGGCCGTCTCTTTCTCGATGATCGAGGCCATCGTCATGAACTGGTTTTGATCTTTATAAGGCAGGCCCTCTGCTCGCCCTTTCCAGGCAGCGTCTACCGCCGCGACCATTTTGTTGTGCGCGCGCTTCAGAATGGCCACATCGGTAGTGCCTGCCGTATACATCCACGTATCGGGCCAGAACCAGCCTTCCACCCACTCGGGATGTTCGAATTTTAAGGCGTCTGCCACGGTCTGGTAGCGGTCATCTTTCAGCGTATGCTTAATGTATGGCGCGTCCCGCAGCTGCCTGAGGTAATCGCTCAGACGCATACCTTCCACAAAACGCAGCGGGAACTGGGCTTCTTTACCACTCTCCAGCAGTTGCAGCATCTCGCGCACGGTCATGCCAGGGGTAAAGCGATAGGTACCGGCCTTGAAATGGGACAGGTCCGGTTCAATACGCAGCAGCCACTGGAATACGCGTGGGCGATTGATAATTTTGTCGTTATACAGCTGCTGACCAAGCGCCTGCCGCCCGGTACCCGCTTTCAGGGTAAAAATCGTCTCGTCTTTAATCAGGATCTGACTCTCCGCCAGCTGACGGACTTTCCACACTCCCGCTCCGCCAGCGATACCGAACGCAACGATAAGAAGGAGGACAAAGCGTAACATTTTCTTCATGACTACCTGGTTTGCTCACATAACGGGGCCAGAAACTGGAACAGCTCGCGGGATGACCAGCATTTGCGGCCATAAGCGCGAACGGGGACAACGGGCATCAGCGCATTGCAGATTACGACTTCATCGGCAGCCAGCAGCGCCTCTTCCTTAGCGTTGACTTCGACAACGCGAAAGCCTGCGCGTGCCAGCTGGTGCAGACAAAACTGCCGCATAATGCCGTTGACGCCGGCCTGCTCCAGTGAAGGCGTGAACACATCACTGCCCTTCCGCCAGAGTAAATTAGCCGCACAGCATTCCGTAATGTACCCTTCGCTGTCAAGAACCAGCGCCTCCCCGGCCTCCGTCTGCTCAAGTTGAGTACGAATAAGCACCTGTTCAAGGCGGTTGAGATGTTTTATGCCAGCGAGCATCGGGTTTCGCCCCAGACGTACCGGACTTAACGCCAGGGCTACGCCCTCTTCACGCCAGTGCGCATAATGGGAAGGATAATCTGAAACGGAAAGGATCCGCGTAGGATGCAGACAGGCAGAACCGCTATAGCCCCGGCCACCGCTCCCGCGGCTAATAATGACTTTCAGGACGCCGCTTGCTTTATCTGACGCCAGCCGACGCATTTCACTTTCAAGAATGTCCCACTGCGAGAAGGGGATCAGTAATGCTTCGCAGGCTTTTTGTAAACGAAGGATATGGGCCCCGAGCAGGCACACGCCACCGTTGAGAATACGCGCAGTCGTGAAACAGCCATCGCCAAACTGGGTCGCCCTGTCGCTTGCCGGCAGCGTGTCTTGCTCAAGGCCATTAATTAAAAACATGGTGGCTCCTTATGCGTGGAGGCTCAGTCTGGCAGGATGTGGACAGCCGGACAAGGGGATTTCGCCTAATAAAAAAGGCCCGGCAAGCGGACCTTTTTTTATCGTCAGCGACCAACCAGACTCAGACCTTTTTGAAGATCAGAGAGCCGTTAGTCCCACCGAAGCCGAAGGAGTTACACAGGGTATACTCCATACCGCTAACCTGGCGTGCTTCGTGAGGAACGAAGTCCAGATCGCAACCTTCATCCGGATTATCCAGGTTGATGGTTGGCGGTACAGCCTGATCGCGCAGCGCGAGAATTGAGTAGATCGACTCTACCGCCCCCGCAGCACCCAGCAGGTGACCGGTCATGGATTTCGTGGAGCTTACCATTACGCGGCCGGCAGATTCGCCGAAGATAGACTTAACAGCCTGCGCTTCTGCTTTATCGCCCGCAGGGGTAGACGTCCCATGGGCGTTAACGTAGCCAATCTGTGCCGGCGTAATGCCCGCATCGCGGATGGCGTTTTCCATCGCCAGCGCAGCGCCTGCGCCGTTCTCTGGAGGAGACGTCATGTGATAAGCATCGCTGCTCATGCCAAAGCCAACAACTTCAGCATAAATTTTCGCGCCACGTTTTTTCGCGTGTTCGTACTCTTCCAGTACGATCATGCCTGCACCGTCACCCAGCACGAAACCGTCACGGTCTTTATCCCACGGACGGCTCGCCGCCTGCGGATTATCGTTTCGGGTAGAGAGCGCACGCGCTGCACCGAAGCCACCGACGCCCAGCGGGGTACTGGCTTTTTCAGCGCCGCCCGCAACCATAGCATCTGCATCGCCGTACGCAATGATACGCGCGGCCTGGCCGATGTTATGCACGCCAGACGTACAGGCTGTCGCGATTGAGATGCTTGGGCCACGCAGGCCGAACATAATGGTCAGGTGACCTGCCACCATGTTGACAATCGTAGACGGAACGAAGAACGGGCTGATTTTACGCGGGCCGCCATTCATCAGAGATGTATGGTTTTCTTCAATCAGACCAAGACCGCCAATCCCGGAGCCGATAGCGGCGCCGATACGGGTCGCGTTCTCTTCCGTAATCTCAAGGCCAGAATCCTGCATGGCCTGAACGCCAGCGACAATTCCATATTGAATGAAGGCATCCATCTTGCGCTGTTCTTTGCGCGAGATGATCTCTTCACAGTTAAAATCCTTTACTAAGCCAGCAAATTTCGTTGCATAGGCGCTAGTATCGAAATGGTCGATTAGGCTGATGCCGCTCTGACCGGCAAGGAGAGCTTTCCAGGTGGACTCTACGGTATTGCCGACAGGAGACAACATGCCAAGTCCGGTCACAACTACACGACGCTTAGACACGCTTGTCCTCCAGGGAGGGATAAAAAAAGAAGATTCGTGGGACAACAAAAGATAAAACTCAGGCGGTCGAATGACCGCCTGGAGATGTTCACTTACGCCTGGTGACCGTTGATGTAATCAATGGCAGCCTGAACGGTGGTGATTTTCTCAGCTTCTTCGTCCGGAATCTCAGTATCAAACTCTTCTTCCAGAGCCATTACCAGCTCAACGGTGTCAAGAGAATCTGCGCCCAGGTCTTCAACAAAGGAAGCGGAGTTCACAACTTCTTCCTGCTTAACGCCCAGCTGTTCGCCGATAATTTTCTTAACGCGTTCTTCGATAGTGCTCATACTCTTAAATTTCCTATCAAAACTCGCTTTCGCGATGGTTTTCGTAGTGTATAAAATGTTGAAAAATTTGCAACTAAATCCCGGCAGGTCTTACCACGATTTTACGTTATTTTGAGGCCATTTGCCCAAATAACGCAAATATTTTCGATCGTGATTAAACCATGTACATCCCGCCGTTGACGTGGAGGGTTTCACCAGTGATGTAACCCGCTTCGTCAGAGGCTAAAAATGCAACCGCGCTGGCGATTTCTTTAGGGTCGCCAAGACGACCCGCAGGAACTGCCGCCAGCGTACCCGCACGCTGCTCATCAGTCAGCGCACGCGTCATGTCCGTTTCAATAAAGCCCGGAGCAACAACGTTTACAGTAATTCCGCGGGACGCGACTTCACGCGCCAGCGACTTACTGAAACCGATCAGACCTGCTTTCGCCGCAGCGTAGTTAGCCTGACCAGCATTTCCCATGGTACCAACCACAGAACCTATAGTGATAATACGACCATGACGCTTTTTCATCATAGCGCGCATTACCGCTTTTGACAGACGGAATACAGATGACAGGTTGGTTTCGATAATATCGTTCCACTCGTCGTCTTTCATTCGCATCAGCAGGTTGTCGCGAGTGATCCCGGCATTATTGACCAGAATATCCACTTCGCCAAACTCTGCGCGAATATTTTCCAGAACAGATTCGATAGATGCTGGTTCAGTCACATTCAGTACCAGACCTTTACCGTTCGCACCCAGATAGTCGCTGATGGCCTGTGCGCCATTCTCACTGGTCGCAGTCCCGATCACCGTCGCGCCGCGCGCAACCAGTGTTTCAGCAATAGCGCGCCCAATACCGCGGCTTGCGCCGGTCACCAGGGCAATTTTTCCTTCAAAACTCATGGTATTCCTCTTTTATTGCGAGAGTGCCGCTTTCATGGCTTCCGGCTCGTTAATCGCCGAGGCAGTCAGGGTGTCTACAATACGTTTTGTCAGACCGGTAAGTACCTTACCTGGACCAACTTCATACAGATGTTCAACGCCCTGAGACGCCATAAATTCAACGGTTTTAGTCCACTGAACCGGGCTGTAGAGCTGGCGAACCAGCGCGTTACGGATAGCCTCCGGCGTGGTTTCGCACTGCACATCGACGTTATTCACAACGGAAATCGTCGGTGCGTTAAAGGTCATTTTTTCCAGCTCAACCGCCAGCTTATCGGCAGCGGGCTTCATCAGCGCGCAGTGAGACGGTACGCTCACCGGCAGGGGCAGTGCACGTTTTGCGCCCGCAGCTTTACAGGCAGCACCTGCACGCTCAACCGCTTCTTTATGACCCGCGATAACCACCTGGCCTGGCGAGTTAAAGTTTACCGGAGAAACGACCTGACCTTCAGCAGATTCTTCACAGGCTTTAGCGATAGACGCATCATCCAGACCGATGATGGCAGACATGCCGCCCGTGCCCTCTGGCACCGCTTCCTGCATGAATTTACCACGCAATTCAACCAGGCGTACCGCGTCAGCGAAGGCAATCACCCCTGCGCAGACCAGCGCAGAGTATTCACCCAGGCTATGACCCGCCATCAGCGTCGGCGCTTTGCCGCCCTGCTGCTGCCATACGCGCCACAATGCGACGGAGGCTGCCAGCAGTGCCGGTTGAGTCTGCCAGGTTTTGTTCAGCTCTTCAGCGGGGCCCTGTTGGGTCAGCGCCCACAGATCATAACCCAGCGCGTCAGAGGCTTCACGGAAAGTCTCTTCAATAACCGGATAGTTTGCTGCCATTTCAGACAACATCCCAACAGTTTGCGAGCCCTGTCCCGGGAACACAAAAGCAAATTGCGTCATTTTTTAATCCTTATCCTAGAAACGAACCAGCGCGGAACCCCAGGTGAACCCGCCACCAAAGGCTTCAAGCAAGACCAGTTGGCCCCGTTTAATTCGTCCATCGCGTACCGCTTCGTCAAATGCGCACGGTACCGATGCCGCAGAGGTGTTGCCGTGGCGATCAAGCGTCACCACAACGTTATCCATAGACATGCCCAGCTTCTTCGCCGTCGCGCTGATGATACGCAGGTTCGCCTGATGCGGCACCAGCCAGTCGAGTGCGGTGCGTTCAAGGTTATTGGCTTCCAGCGTCTCATCGACAATATGCGCAAGCTCAGTCACCGCTACCTTGAATACTTCATTACCTGCCATGGTGAGATAAATGGAGTTATCAGGATTAACGCGATCGGCGTTAGGCAGCGTTAACAGCTCGCCGTAGCGGCCATCGGCATGCAGGTGCGTGGAGATGATGCCCGGCTCTTCGGACTGCCCCAGCAGCACCGCGCCCGCGCCATCGCCAAAAATAATGATCGTGCCGCGATCGGTTGGATCGCAGGTACGCGCCAGCACATCAGCGCCGATCACCAGCGCATATTTTACGGCGCCCGATTTTACATACTGATCGGCGATGCTCAGCGCATAGGTGAAACCCGCGCACGCTGCTGCAACATCAAATGCCGGGCAGCCTTTGATGCCGAGCATGTTCTGCACCTGGCACGCTGCGCTTGGGAAGGCATGCGTGGCAGAGGTTGTCGCCACCACAATAAGCCCGATCTGTTCTTTATCAATGCCAGCCATCTCAAGCGCTCGCTGAGCGGCTTCGTAGCCCATGGTGGACACAGTTTCGTCTGGCGCGGCGATACGACGTTCACGGATACCTGTGCGCGTGACAATCCACTCGTCAGACGTATCTACCATTTTTTCAAGATCGGCGTTGGTACGCACTTGTTTTGGCAGGTAGCTGCCGGTACCTAAAATCTTCGTATACATGTACGCTCAGTCACTTTTAGCTAATACAGATCCCAGGCGAGCGGCAATCCTCTGAGGGACTTGTCGCTGCACCGCCTGCACTGCCTGTTCAATCGCGACGGTAAATGCTCGCTGATTGGCGGCGCCATGACTCTTAATCACGATGCCGCGCAATCCTAACAGACAGGCGCCATTATACTGGTCGGGGTTGAGGTGACTGAATCGCCGCGTCAGGCTTTTTTGTAACCAACGCTTTAATAAAATCAGCCACCAGGACCTTTTTTTACCTTCTCCCTGCGATTTCAGCAGAGAAAGGAACATTCGTACGACCCCTTCCATGGTCTTCAACGTCACGTTTCCGGTGAAGCCATCACACACTAATACATCCGTTTTGCCCGTCAGCAACTCATTGGCTTCGAGATAACCAATATAGTTGATGGAGGGGACCTGTTTGAGTATTTCCGCAGCGTCGCGGATACTGTCCAGGCCTTTAGTCTCTTCTTCACCAATATTCAGTAAAGCAACGCGGGGATTGTTAATCCCGACCACGTCTTCAGCCAGCACCGACCCCATAACGGCAAACTGAGCCAGCATTGTACTATCACAATCCACGTTAGCGCCCAGATCCAGCACCACCGTTTTGCCCTTCTGCTGATGCGGTAATACCGTCACCAGCGCCGGACGCTCAATGCCCTCAATCGGCTTGAGCAATAATTTCGACAGCCCCATCAGCGCGCCAGTATTTCCCGCGCTGACGCAAGCCTGCGCTCGCCCTTCTTTCACCAGCTCCAGCGCCATTCGCATAGAGCTGCCGCGGCTATTACGAATAGCCTGCGATGGCCGGGCATCACTGGCAATAACTGACTGCGCAGGAATAATCTGCAGACGCGAACGTTGTTCAAAGTCAGCTTTTGCAAGTAATGGCGTGATTGTGTCGGGATTACCGACTAAAAGAAGTGTGAGTTGCGAATTAGAATTCAGTGCCTGCAATGCTGCAGGCACTGTCACGGTAGGGCCAAAATCTCCCCCCATGACATCTAACGCCAGGGTTAGACGTGTCAAGGTATCGTCGCAGCCTGGTTCGGTAAACTCCCCGTTTGCACGGGGAAGTTCCTCACTAAGCCTAATCACGCTGACGCGTGATTACTTAGTGATAACCTTGCGGCCGCGGTAGAAACCGTCAGCGGTGATGTGGTGACGCAGGTGTTTCTCACCAGAAGTCTTGTCTACAGACAGGCTGGTAACTGCGGTCAGCGCGTCATGGGAACGACGCATGCCACGTTTGGAACGGGTTGGTTTATTCTGTTGTACGGCCATGGACCTTACTCCTCAATTACTTACGCTTTAAGCTGGCTAATACGGCAAATGGGTTTGGTTTTTGCGCTTCATCAGGCAGTTCCCCAAAGACCATGTCCGCCTCGGACACTTCACAGTGTTCAGAATCATGCACCGGAACGACTGGCAGGGAGAGGATGACTTCATCTTCAACCAGCGCCAGAAGATCGATTTCACCGAATTCGTTAACCTCAATCGGCTCATACGCTTCCGGGAGTGCTTCAGCCTGTTCGTCAGAACGAACCGGACTAAAACAATACGTTGTGTGAACATGCTGTACAAACGGTTTCCCGCAACGCTGACATTCGAGCGTTACCGTCACCTTTGCATCACCGGTTAACACGGCGAGACGCTGGTTGTCGATAGCGAACGACATGGAGCATTCTACATCACTGTCCACACTGACTACAGATTCGGCAATACGCTCAGCCTGATCGGAAGAATAGATTCCTTCGTAATCGAGGCGTTTTTGAGCCGTACGAACCGGATCAAGAGTCAGGGGTAATTTTACCTTTTGCATAGGGCGCGCATATTAACTTTGTAACGTCATAGAGTCAAAGAAAAAGGCAACCAGAGCTGCCTTTTGCCAATTATTCGCACACATTGCGGCCTGTAGTTTAAAATGGCTGGCATCGATACGCTATATCTGGTGATAAAAATATGCCAAATCTCGTCCTTGCTTCCACTTCACCTTATCGCCGAATGCTGCTGGAAAAGCTCGGGATCCCGTTTGAATGCGCTGCGCCGGAGGTGGATGAAACGCCACAGCCGGGCGAGTCACCGCGTCATCTGGTTACCCGTCTCGCGAAAGAGAAAGCACAGTCGCTGGCCGTACGTTACCCCGCACATCTGATTATAGGCTCCGATCAGGTTTGTGTGCTGGACGGCGAAATCACCGGCAAACCGCATACGGAAGAAAACGCCTGCCAGCAGCTTTTGCGTGCGCGAGGCAGTATCGTGACCTTTTATACCGGCCTGGCGCTTTATAATTCGGCTTCCGGTCATCTGCAAACCGAGTGCGAGCCGTTTGATGTGCACTTCCGTCATCTTAGCGAGCAGGAGATTATGGATTATGTGCGTCGGGAACGTCCGCTGAACTGTGCAGGGAGCTTTAAAAGTGAAGGACTAGGGATTGCGTTGTTCGACAAGCTCGATGGCCGCGATCCCAACACGCTGGTGGGGTTGCCGCTGATTGCGCTGTGCCAGATGTTGAGGCGAGAAGAGTGTAATCCGCTGACGATGTGATCCCTGTGGCCTGATGCCCTCACCCCGGCCCTCTCCCACAGGGAGAGGGGGCAAACATAAAAAACGGCAATATACATTGCCGTTTTACATTTACCTTAGCCGCGCAGAACTTTCAGACAGCGTTTGAGCTGCTCATCCAGCGGCGCTTCAATACGGATAACTTCACCGGTATTAGGATGGGTAAATTTCAGCGCTGCCGCGTGCAGGAACAGACGCGACAGCCCTGTTCCCGCCAGCTGCTTATCAAATTCGCGATCGCCATAGCGGTCATCAAACGCAATCGGATGACCCGCAAACTGGGTATGGACGCGAATCTGGTGGGTACGCCCCGTCACCGGACTACAGCGCACCAGCGTGGCAAACTCATACCGCTCTTCTACTTTAAAGCGCGTCTCAGACGGTTTCCCTTCCTGATTAACACGAACAATGCGCTCGCCGCTTTGCAGAATATTTTTCAGCAGCGGCGCCTGCACCACTTTCACGTGGGACTGCCACTGGCCGCGCACCAGCGCCAGATAATCTTTCTGCATCCCTTTTTCGCGCAGCTGTTCATGCAGTGAACGCAGCGCAGAACGTTTTTTCGCCACCAGCAGCACGCCAGAGGTATCGCGGTCAAGACGGTGAACCAGTTCGAGGAAACGCGCTTCCGGGCGCAGCGCGCGTAACCCTTCAATCACGCCGAAGCTCAGACCGCTCCCCCCGTGTACCGCCGTTCCGGACGGTTTATTCAGCACCAGAATGTGGTCGTCCTCATAAAGGATAACGTCGCTCAGGGCCGCGACTTTTTGCAGCTTCGGAGAAACGACCTCTTCTTCACGCTCTGCAACACGTACCGGTGGAATGCGGACTTCATCGCCCGCCTCGAGCTTATACTCTGGCTTTACGCGTTTTTTGTTCACCCGCACCTCGCCCTTACGCAAGA
This sequence comes from Enterobacter cloacae complex sp. S1, assembly GCF_014930525.1. Lineage (NCBI taxonomy): Bacteria > Pseudomonadati > Pseudomonadota > Gammaproteobacteria > Enterobacterales > Enterobacteriaceae > Enterobacter > Enterobacter cloacae complex sp. S1. The sequence goes on along the minus strand of NZ_JADBRE010000011.1, from coordinate 27,206 downwards.
TGCGATAAATCATACTTTTTGGCACGCCCTTCAGTTGGGTGCGCAAAAAATTATCGATACGTTGCCCCGCCTCGTCGTCGGCGATGGCAACCATTTTTACGGCTGGAGTCTCTGTTTTCATGGTTGGCGATTCTAAATAGCGTCAGACATTAGCGCCACTCATTTTTCTATGCTTATATTTACTTTTATCCGGACCACTCCCCTTTCGCGCAATCGATTTGGTGGTTATTAAACCAATCACCCCGTTGAAGTGAAGAAACTGTGAGTAACCGGGTGATAATTGGTAAAAGTCATCTTGCTATAACCCGGCGAGCAGTGGAATAATGAATCCGTTTTCCGCGTTAAATCCGGGTTTTGTAAGGATGTCGACGGAATGACCAATTTTGTCTGACCGATCATCCACGCAGCAATGGCGTAAGACGTATTGATCTTTCAGGCAGTTAGCGGGCTGCGGGTTGCAGTACTTCCCGGTATAAGGATTGTTCTCTGGAGAGTTTTCCCAGGCAATTCCCCTGATAATTGCGCTGTGTTTCCGTATGAAACACAGGCAACCGACACTCTGCGCCTCTTAAGCGAGCGACAACCGTGAGGTTGGCGACGTGAATAGACACGAGGCCATCGGTTCATACCCCGGAAAGCGTCACCTTGCCCGCAGCTTTGTCGTCAATGTAAGAATAACGAGTAAGTTACGATGAAAAGAATGTTAATCAACGCAACTCAGCAAGAAGAGTTGCGTGTCGCCCTTGTTGATGGGCAGCGCCTGTACGATCTGGATATCGAAAGTCCTGGACACGAACAGAAAAAAGCGAACATTTACAAAGGCAAAATCACCCGCATTGAACCAAGCCTTGAAGCTGCATTTGTCGATTACGGTGCTGAGCGTCACGGTTTCCTTCCTCTCAAAGAAATCGCCCGCGAATATTTTCCTGCTAACTACAACTCCCATGGCCGTCCGAACATTAAAGATGTTCTGCGTGAAGGTCAGGAAGTTATCGTCCAGATCGATAAAGAAGAGCGTGGCAACAAAGGTGCCGCACTGACCACCTTTATCAGCCTGGCAGGAAGCTATCTGGTATTGATGCCAAACAACCCGCGTGCGGGTGGCATCTCTCGCCGTATCGAAGGCGATGACCGTACCGAGCTGAAAGAAGCGCTGGCAAGTCTCGAGCTGCCAGACGGCATGGGCCTTATCGTGCGCACCGCAGGCGTCGGCAAATCTGCCGAAGCGTTGCAGTGGGACCTGAGCTTCCGTCTGAAGCACTGGGAAGCCATCAAGAAAGCGGCTGAGAGCCGTCCTGCTCCGTTCCTGATCCACCAGGAAAGCAACGTTATTGTGCGTGCCTTCCGTGATTATCTACGTCAGGACATCGGTGAAATTCTGATTGATAACCCGAAAGTGCTTGAGCTGGCTCGCCAGCACATCGCCGCGCTGGGTCGCCCGGATTTCACCAGCAAAATTAAACTGTACACCGGTGAAATCCCGCTGTTCAGCCACTATCAGATTGAATCCCAGATCGAGTCTGCCTTCCAGCGTGAAGTGCGTCTGCCGTCCGGCGGTTCTATCGTTATCGATACTACCGAAGCGCTGACCGCTATCGACATCAACTCCGCGCGTGCAACCCGCGGCGGCGACATCGAAGAGACCGCCTTCAACACCAACCTTGAAGCCGCTGATGAAATCGCCCGCCAGCTCCGCCTGCGCGACCTGGGTGGTCTGATTGTTATCGACTTCATCGACATGACCCCGGTTCGCCACCAGCGTGCGGTTGAAAACCGTCTGCGTGAAGCGGTACGCCAGGATCGCGCACGTATCCAGATTAGCCATATCTCGCGCTTCGGCCTGCTGGAAATGTCCCGTCAGCGTCTGAGCCCGTCACTCGGCGAGTCCAGCCATCACGTCTGCCCGCGCTGTTCCGGTACGGGTACCGTGCGTGACAATGAATCGCTCTCCCTCTCTATTCTGCGTCTGATTGAAGAAGAAGCGCTGAAAGAGAACACCAAAGAGGTTCACGCCATCGTTCCGGTGCCGATTGCCTCCTACCTGCTGAACGAAAAACGTGCGGCGGTGAGCGCAATCGAAGCGCGTCAGGGCGGCGTTCGCTGCATCATCGTGCCAAACGACGAGATGCAAACCCCGCACTATCACGTGCTGCGCGTGCGTAAAGGCGAAGAGACAAGCACCCTCAGCTACTTGCTGCCGAAGCTGCATGAAGAAGAAATGGCGCTGCCATCGGATGAAGAGCCTGCCGAGCGTAAACTGCCTGAGCAGCCTGCATTAGCAACCTTCATCATGCCGGAAGCCCCGCCGGAAGCGACGCTGGAAAAACCAGCGGCAAAACCTGCCGTGCAAAAGGCAGCCCCTGCCGCGCCAAAAGCGCAGCCTGAGCAGCCGGGTCTCCTGAGCCGCATCTTCGGCGCGTTGAAAAAAATGTTTGCTGGCGAAGAAGTTCAGCCTGAGCAGCCGAAAGAAGCGCCAAAAGAAGCGAAACCAGAGCGTCAGCAGGACCGTCGTAAGCGTCAGAACAATCGTCGCGATCGTAATGACCGCAACGACCGTAGCGATCGTAACGAGCGCCGTGATAATCGTTCCGAGAACAACGAAGGTCGTGAACAACGCGAGGACAACCGTCGCAACCGTCGCGAGAAGCAACAGCAGAACGTTGAAGATCGTGAGATTCGCCAGCAGGCGGGCGATGAGTCCGAGAAGAGCAAACAGCGTGACGAGCAGCAACCTCGCCGCGATCGTAACCGTCGTCGTAACGACGAGAAACGCCAGGCCCAGCAGGAAGTCAAAAACCTGAACCGCGAAGCGCCTGTTGAACAGCAGGACACGGAGCAGGAAGAGCGTACTCAGGTTATGCCGCGTCGTAAGCAGCGTCAGCTGACCCAGAAAGTACGTGTGGGTGCTGTTCAGACGGAAGAAAACGACGTTATCGCGGTTGAAGCAGCAGAAAGCACAACGGGTACCCAGGTCGCGAAAGTTGACCTGCCAGCCGTAGTGGAAAATCAGGTTGAGCAGGACGAAAGCAGCGAAAACCGTGACAACGCAGGTATGCCGCGTCGCTCCCGTCGTTCTCCGCGTCACCTGCGCGTGAGCGGCCAGCGTCGTCGTCGCTACCGTGACGAGCGTTACCCGACTCAGTCGCCAATGCCGCTGACCGTGGCGTGCGCGTCACCTGAGATGGCATCCGGTAAAGTCTGGATCCGTTATCCGGTTGCTCGCCCGGAGCAGGCTGTTGAAGAACAGGCTGTGACCGAAGAGGTGATTGCACCGGTAGCAGCGGTGGAAGACGTCGTGACTGAAGCGGCAACCGTGGTTGAACCGCAGGTTGTTGACACGGCGGCACCGCAGGCTGTGGAAGTGGAAACGACCCATCCTGAAGTGATTGCTGCGCCGGTTGATGCCGCCCCGCAGATCATTGCCGAAGAAGATACCGTGGTGGCTGAAGAAGTCGCGGAGGAAGCTGAACCAGTCTCCGCAGCAGAAGAGCCCGCAGACGTTGCCGTCGAAACGGTGACGGAAGAGGTTGTTCAGGACGTCGAGATTCAGGTTGAGCCTGTTGTCGAAGAGGACAAAGAGGCTGAAGTGAAATCCGAGCCGGTTGAGGTCGTTGCCGCTCCAGCGCCTGCTCACGTGGCTACCGCGCCGATGACTCGCGCCCCGGCACCTGAGTATGTACCTGAAGCGCCACGCCATAGCGACTGGGTTCGTCCGGCATTCAACTTCGAAGGCAAAGGTGCTGCCGGTGGTCACAGTGCAACGCACATGGCTACTGCGCCAGCGACCCGTCCTCAGCCTGTTGAATAACGCACGCTAAGACCGAAAGCCGACCTTCGGGTCGGCTTTTTTATGGCTGTTGCAGGGGCTTTCTCATTCCGGTGACCTCCGGCATTATCTTCCGCATCAGCTCCAGAAAACGCCGCAAGCGCGCCGGATAATAACGAGACCAGGGGTAAACCAGATGTACCGGTAACGCTGCCGGCTGCCACTCTGGCAGTAGATGCACCAGTCGTCCTTCCTGAATATCATCCTGTACTGTCCAGCTGGAGACCACCGCCACGCCCAGCCCGGTGAGTGCCGTATTGCGCGCCACATACAGGCTGTCGGTACTCAGGCGTGGCGTAATGGTAACCCGCGCCGGGGCAGATGATGCATCGTGGAAAAGCTCCACATGACGTTGATAAAAAGAGCTGATGGCAATCCAGGGAAGCTGCTGCAAATCTTCCGGCGTTTTAACAGCGGGATAACGGGCCAGTAATTCCGGTGAAGCCACCACCGAGCGCGGCACTTCAGCGAGCAGCACGGACACGGTCGCCGGATCGACTTCCACACCCACCCGAATAGCACAGTCAAGGTTGTCGCCGAGGAAATCAACCGAGCGATCGTTGAGCATCCACTCTACAGAAAGCTGGGGATAGCGCTGTAAAAATTCGGTTAACGGTTTCAGAAGCTGATCCTGGCCAAACGCGTGCGGGGCGCGCACCCTCAGCACCCCAACCGGTTCATCTTCCGTCTGCCCTACCTCGTCTTCCAGCGCCAGCCAGCTGTCAATCACCCGTCGGGCATGCTGATAGCAGCGTTCGCCGTCATCGGTCAGCCGGGTCGTATGGGTTGTGCGCAGCATCAGGCGTACTCCCAGCATGGTCTCAAGCGACTGCAACCGTCGGCTCACCGTGGCCTGGGTTGTTGCCAGCTGACGTGCCGCCGCAGAAAGAGACCCCGCCTCCACAATGCGAACAAACGTTCGCATCAGTTCTACCCGATCTATACGCTCAGACCTTTTCATACCATTTTTACCCATACGCCGCACGTATAAGCGTTTTACCACCGCGCCCGCTACCGTCGCAAGGCGTACTGATAAAAAATAGCCGCACACGACGAATGAGGAACATCTTATGAACACAACCACCACCCGGGCCGTAAGCCGCTGGGTAATCTTAATGCTGGCACTCGGTGCGGGCTTTAGCGTGGCATCCATCTATTATGCCCAGCCTCTTCTGCCGCTGATGGGCTCAGACCTGCATCTGAGCATCGAAGGCATGGGCATGGTCCCGACGCTCACCCAGGCGGGTTATGCCCTGGGCATCCTGTTTCTGCTCCCGCTCGGCGATCGTCATGACCGCAGAACGCTGATCCTGATAAAAAGTGCGGCTCTGGCGCTGTTCCTGCTGGGTTGTAGCCTGACCGGACAACTGCACTCCCTGCTGCTCACCAGCCTGCTGATTGGCATGGCCGCCACCATGGCGCAGGATATTGTCCCGGCCGCAGCGATCCTCGCGCCGGAAGGTAAACAGGGAAAAACGGTCGGCACGGTGATGACCGGCCTGCTGCTGGGGATTTTGCTCTCCAGAACCGTCAGCGGCGTGGTCGGTGAAGCCTTTGGCTGGCGGGTGATGTATCAGCTGGCTGCTGCAAGCATTGCCTTTGTCGGCGCGGTGATGTGGGCCGTACTCCCACGTTTTGCTATTCACTCCACGCTGAGCTATCCCGCGCTGATGCGTTCCATGGAGCACCTGTGGCGTCGTTACCCGGCGCTGCGTCGGGCCGCGCTGGCCCAGGGTTTTCTGTCGATTGCCTTTAGCGCATTCTGGTCAACGCTGGCGGTCATGCTGCTGGAACGGTATCACCTTGGCAGTGCCATAGCGGGTGGATTTGGTATTGCCGGAGCCGCTGGCGCGCTGGCCGCACCGCTGGCGGGTGGTCTTGCCGATAAGCTGGGCGCCGGTAAAGTCACCCAACTGGGTGCCGCGCTGGTGACCCTCTCGTTTGCCCTGATGTTCCTGATGCCGGCACTGGGTGTACACGGTCAGTTGATCCTGATTGCCCTCTCCGCGGTCGGTTTCGATCTCGGCTTGCAGTCCAGCCTCGTGGCCCACCAGAACCTGGTCTATAGCCTTGAGCCGCAGGCCCGCGGACGCCTGAACGCCCTGCTGTTTACCGTCATTTTCATCGGAATGGCGCTGGGTTCGGCAGTAGGCAGCAATATCTATACGCTGGCGGGCTGGTCTGGCGTGGTGGCTCTGGCAACCCTGTGTGGCGCCATTGCGCTGGCTATCAGAGTGGTTGAAAGCGCCAGGGTGCTGTCCGCACAGGCTGAAAGTGTGTAAAAAAAATGCCCAACCCGGACGGGTTGGGCAGTCAAAACATGCCCAGTTTCAAGACATGTCAAACAGGTCAGAGTCTTATTTGTTCATCTGGAACAAAGACATACCCTGCATATCGCTAAAGGCTTTATACGAGGCCTGCAACGCCGCCTGCTGCATGGTGTAGGACGAAATCACCGAGTTCCAGTCCACGTCAACCAGGTTACTCATCTGCTGGGTCTGACCCAGCGCGCGGTCTTCACCCAGAGCGTCCAGCTTGCCCAGCTCATCCAGCTTGATGCCGAGGTCGGCGCGCACGGTCAGCACGTTGTTGAGGGAGTTGCTCAGGCCACGGTTGGCTTTATCAATAGCCGCCGTAAACGCCTCGGCTTTCGTTTCATCCTCCCCAATTGGCTTATTCAGCGCTTCAATTGCGGCGTCGAGGATCTTGAACAAATTCGTTTCCGGCGCACTACCATCTGGCTCTGGCTTCGCATTGCTGGTGAAGCTATCAAAAACTTCAGTGCCCGTATGGCTAATTTGCATCGTGCGCGCGGAGTCAACCTGCTGGCTGATTGGCGTTCCGCCGCCCTTATAATCACCCGTAGCCTGGTCGAAAGCCGCCGCTTCGGTCTTGTAACCGGAAAAAATATAGCGACCGTTACCGTCCGTGCTGTTAGCCAGGTTCATGAGCTGATCGCGAATACCTTGCAGGTTTGTGGCCAGCGAAGCGCGGTCATCGTCACTTAACGTACCGTTGCCCGCATTGACAATCTTTTCCTGAGCAGCCTGGATGGCGGTTGTCACTTGCGATAACACGTTCTCTTCCAGCGAGACTTTCGTCGTAGCGAAAGAACGTGCCAGCGCATACTGGCTGTTTTGCGTTTGGGCCTGAGAGAGCACAACGGCCTGCGAGGCGGCAATCGGATCGTCAGACGGACGGTTGATGCGCTTCCCCGTAGACATCTGCTCGCCGTAGCTGAGCCAGAGACTTTGGGAGTTCGTCACGCCGCGCATGCTTTGCTCATACATCATTTGAGTACTAATACGCATTTTTTATGCCTCAGCCTTAGCGGATATTGATCAATGCATCAAACAGCGTGCTCGCCGTTTGCAGCACCTGCGCATTCGCCAGATAGTACTGCTGATAGCGTTGCAGGTTGCCATACTCTTCATCCAGGTTAACCCCGGAGATTGACTGCTGTTGTTTGGTCAGCTGCGTCACCACGTTAACTTTGGTTTCGCTGCTGGTTTTCAGCGACGCCGTGGTGCTGCCCACCGTACTGACCAGCGCGGCATAAGCATCGTTAAAGGTTTTGTTCCCTCCCACCAATTTGGCGCTCTGTAAATCCAGCAGCTTCTGGCCATTGGTATTGTCGCTTTCGCCGCTTCCTTTCGCGGAGGCCATCGCCAGTTTGGATTCGTCGCTGATCGCTACGTCCATATTCACAATGACGTCATTCACCGGTTTGACGATGAAACTGTCTTTATTATCGGCTGAGCCGCTAATCTTAACGTTGAGACCATCAAACGACAGATTACCGCTGGCGTCAGGCTTGGCCGTGAAGCTGGTGTTGTCCGACAGACGCGTGATTGTCCAGTCAGTACCGTTGTACTCAACTTTATAGTTTGTCGCCTGAACCTTTGTACTGTCCGTCATCGTGGCCGTAACGGACGCGCTTCCGGTGTTTTTACCGTTACTCAGCACTGCCGGAGAGCCAAAATCAAACAGCTTGCCGCCTGCATCCCCGTTGGCATCAAAGCCAGCCTGGTGCTGGGTATTCATGGCATCCGCAAACGCCAGCGCCATCTGGTTAAGGGTGTTTCGCGCCTGATCCAGATCCTGAGAACGGAACGTTAACAGCCCCCCAAGCGACCCCGTGGTGATCTGTTTTTCTGAGATCTCCACGTTGCCCGCAGCGGCATCCACATACGCAATTGTTGTACGCGCTGGGTCCGCACTGGATTTCACCGCCGCCAGCTGGCTGGCGTTGCTGCCCTGTACCAGGGTGTAACCGTTGGCGATAGAGATGTTGTAGGTGCCGCTGTCCTGTACGGTGACGTCCACACCGACAATCTTGTTCAGTTCACTCACCAGCTGATCGCGCTGATCGAGCAGTTCATTCGGGGATGCGCCCGCACCGACGCCAGTCAGCCGGGAGATCTGATCGTTAAGATTGGCAATCTGTTTCGCGTAGTTATTGATCTGATCGACGCTGGTAGAAATCGCCGTATTGACCTGCGCATCCTGATCGCGGAGATATTGATCGTTGGTTTTAAATTGGTTTACCAGACCATCCGCCTTCCCGAGTACCGTCTGGCGAGCAGCCGGATCTTCTGCGTTACTCACCAGCGTTTGCAGGCTTTTAAAGAAATCCTGGAGGTTGGCAGAAAGCGAGTTCGTGGTATCAGAAAGCACGTCGTCAATTTTTGACATCTGCTGGTAGCGCGTGGTCAGCCCACTGCTCTGGTTCTGCGCCGCGCGCAGCTGGTTGGTGATAAACGCATCATATTCACGCTGAACACCGGAGACATAGACCCCGTTACCCACCCAGCCACCGCCGGTCAGGGTGCTGTTTGATGCCCCCAGAATGGTGGTCTGGCGGGTATAACCTGCCACGTTGTAGCTTGAAATATTATTACTAACGGTATTGAGTGCCGACTGCGCAGCACTGAGGCCACTCATGGCGCTGTTAATCAAACTGGACATGGGGGTTCCTTTTATACGTTCAGACACGAGTCCTGATGAAGGTTATCGGCAACCTCCACCTGGACTTGAGAACTTTCAGAACAGATTTTCGAGATCTGTGCTATACGCTTTGCTGACCTTCTCAGACATAGATTTCAGCTGCTGGATCATGCTGGTCAGCTTGCGCGCATAGTTTGGATCGGTCGCGTAGCCAGCATTCTGCAATGCCTGAGCGCCCTGCTCTGGCGTGGCGGCCTGGGTCACGGCGGTGTAGCGCGGATTCCGGCTCAGCAGCCCGACATAATCCGACAACGCTTCCAGATACGAGCTGTAGACGCGGAATTTGGCTTTCACCTTCACTGCCGCACCGTTCTCATATTCGGTGGTGGTGATCTCGGTGGTCGGCCCCTTCCAGCTGGAGGTGGCCTTCACGCCAAAGATGTTGAAGCTCGGCTCACCGTTCTCCCTGCGGATTTGACGTTGCCCCCAGCCCGACTCCAGCGCCGCCTGCGCCAGAATCAGATGGTGCGGCACGCCGCTCTCTTCACTGGCAAGACGCGCCGGCAGGGAGAGCTGCGCCAGGAAGTCTTTGCTGTCGCCGGAGAGCGGCTCGTCACGCGTTTCTGCCGGCTTCGGCATCGCCTTACGCACCATCTGCGTCAGCGCCTGATTTTGATAACTGGTCACCTTTTCCAGATCAAACTTCAGCGGCACCTGCGGCGGGGCCTCTTCAGGCGGGAGCCCCTGAGCGGCTGCGGTCTGCTTCACAATCATGTCCGCCAGGCCGAGCCCCTTTCCGGCGGTCATTTGCTGGGCAATCTGCTGATCGTACATGCTGGTGTAAAGCCGCGTGGAATCGCTGCTGAACATGCCATCTTTCGGCAGAGTTTCACGCATGCTTTTCAACATCATTTGTACGAACATGCCTTCCACCTGACGGGCAACCGGGCGGATATTCGCCGCCGGATCCTTGCCCGCTTTGGTTTTCAGCTCGTTGAGCGACTGGGCATCCCAGGCGGCACTGGTCAACAGTTTGCTATCGGTCAGCATTTAGATGATTTCCAGTCTGGCGCGCAGGCAGCCTGCACTTTGCATGGATTGCAGAATGGACATCAGATCCATTGGCGTTGCACCCAGCGCATTCAGAGCACGCACCACGCTGTTCAGGTTGGCGCTGGAGCGCACGCTCTGCAACGAACCGCCGCTCTGTCGCAAATCAATCTGCGTTTGCGGGGTCACTACCGTCTGACCGCCACCAAACGGGGTATCCGGCTGGCTGACGTTGGCCGAGCGGTTAACCGTGACGGAGAGATTGCCCTGCGCCACGGCGCAGCTGTCCAGCGTCACTTCGCGGTTCATCACCACCGAGCCGGTACGGGAGTTGATAATGACTTTCGCATCCTGCACCGGCACGTTCACTTCCATATTCTGGATATCGGCCAGCAACCGCACCTGGTTGCTGCTGCCGGTTGACGTGCGGATCTGTACGGTACGGGCATCCAGCGCGGTGGCGCTGCCGTAGCCCCGGCTGCGGTTGATGGTGTCAGCGATCTGCTGCGCCATCGTAAAGTCTTCGTTATTCAGTTGCAGGTTAATAGTGTTGCCGGTGCCGAACTGGGTCGGCAGCTCACGTTCGATGATCGCGCCGTTGGTAATACGTCCCCCGTTCAGCTGGTTCACCTGCACGCTGCTGCCGCCCGCCGACGCGCCTGCTCCGCCAACCAGAATGTTGCCCTGCGCCAGAGCATACACCTGGCTGTCGACGCCTTTCAGCGGCGTCATCAGCAACGTACCGCCGCGCAGGCTTTTGGCGTTACCCATCGACGAGACAACCACGTCGATGGTCTGCCCCTGACGCGCAAAGGCCGGATAAGACGCGGTCACCATCACGGCCGCCACGTTTTTCAGCTGCATGTTGGTCCCGGCCGGTACGGTAATACCGAGCTGCGAGAGCATGTTGTTCAGGCTCTGGGTGGTGAACGGCGTCTGGGTCGTCTGGTCACCCGTCCCATCCAGCCCCACCACCAGGCCATAGCCAATCAGGGAGTTTTCGCGCACGCCCTGCACGCTGGTGAGATCGCGTATGCGATCGGCCTGCACAACGGTAGCGACCAGCGACAGCGCCACGGCGAAGAGAAATTTATACATAGGTCACCTCGCTTACATCGGCGATAAGTTAAGGAAGAAGCGTTGCAGCCAGCCCATATTTTGCGCTTCGTTGATGTAGCCGTTGCCGACGTACTCAATGCGCGCATCCGCCACCTGGGTGGACGGTACGGTGTTGGTGCCGCTGATGGTGCGAGGGTTAACCACACCGGAGAAGCGAATGAATTCCGTACCCTGGTTAATGGCGATCTGTTTTTCGCCCACCACGTGCAGGTTGCCGTTCACCAGAACCTGGTCAACCGTAACCGTCAGCGTTCCGCTGAAGGTGTTGCTGGCGTTCGCACCACCTTTACCGTTAAAGGTGTTGCCGCCGGAGGCTTCCACATCCGCACGGGCGTTGCCGAACAGCCCTTGCAGATAGCGCGGCACGGTGTCGAAGCCAAAATTGGTTTTGCCGTCGCGGCTGGCGTTCGCCGACGAGCTCTTACTCGCACTGACGTTTTCCTGCAACACAATGGTCAGCGTATCGCCAACGTTACGCGGACGACGGTCTTCAAACAGCGGCTGATAACCGTAGTTAATCGGCTGCGCGGTCTGGAAAATAGAGCCGTTCACCACCGGCGCGGGGCCGGGAACGGGTTGGGCGGTAGTCGCACCCTGTACCAATGGTTTAGACGGGATCCAGGCACACCCGCTGAGGGTGACGGCCAGAACAGTCAGGATCGGATAACGAAACGCCGCGTTTTTTTGCATTGCCTTCATCTTCGAAAACAGGGAGCCGGTGCGACGTTTACCGCACCGGGCTACACCTTAGAGTTGCGTCAGTTTTTGCAGCATCTGGTCGGTCGTCGACACTGCTTTACTGTTAATTTCATAGGCGCGCTGGACCTGGATCATATTCACCAGCTCTTCCGCCACGTTAACGTTCGAGGTTTCCACATACCCCTGATACAGCAGCCCCGCCCCGTTCAGGCCCGGGGTACTTTCATTTGGCGTGCCGGAAGACTGCGTTTCGGTGTAGAGGTTCTCGCCGATGCTTTCCAGTCCGGTATCGTTCATGAAGGTGGTCAGGTTGAGCTGTCCAACCTGGACCGGCGCGGCCTGACCCTGCTGAGTGACGCTGACGATGCCGTCACGACCAATGGTGATACTCAGCGCGTTCGCCGGGATGGTGATCGCAGGCTGAACCTGGAAACCGCCCGCCGTCACCAGCTGGCCGTTCTGATCCACCTGGAACGAACCATCGCGGGTATAGGCGGAGGTCCCGTCAGGCAGCTGCACCTGGAAGAAACCCTGACCTTTAATGGCAACGTCTTTACTGTTGTTGGTCTGGGACAGGTTGCCCTGGCTGTGCAGACGCTCGGTGGCGACCGGGCGCACGCCGGTACCAATTTGCAGACCGGACGGCAGCGTGGTTTGCTCAGAAGACTGCGCCCCTGGCTGACGAATCGTTTGATAAAGCAAATCTTCGAAAACCGCACGCTGGCGCTTGAAACCATTGGTGCTGACGTTTGCCAGGTTGTTGGCAATCACATCCATATTGGTTTGCTGTGCGTCCAGACCGGTTTTCGCGATCCATAAGGAACTGATCATAGGGAGTCCTGTTAACTCATAGCCAGAAGTTGGTTAGCCTTGCCTGCGTTTTCATCGACGTTGCTGATGATTTTCATCTGCATTTCGAAGCGGCGGGCGCTGGCGATCATGTCGGTCATGGCTTCCACCGGTTTGACGTTACTGCCTTCCAGCACGCCGGACATCACGCGGATGGTCGGGTCGGCCTGTAACGTGGCGCCACGCGTGGCCTGCGCCGCCTGGGTCAGACGGAACATCCCGTCATCGCCACGCTGCACTTCGTTGCCTTCGGCTTTCACCAGCTTCAGACGACCGACAGGCGCAACGGTGTTCGCCGGGTCACCCGGGTTTAACGCCGAGATCGTCCCGTCTGCCGCAATGGTCAGCTCTGACCCTTCCGGCACCGTCAACGGACCGGCTTCGCCCATCACCGGATGCCCCTGAATCGTCAGCTGCCCGGTGGCGCTCACCTGGATATTACCGTTGCGGGTATACCCTTCCCCGCCGTCAGCCGTTTGCACCGCCAGCCAGCCGTCCTGCTGAAGGGCAACGTCCAGCGGACGCGCGGTGTAATCCATCTGACCTGGCGTCATGTCGGCACCCGGCGTGGAGGCGGTGACCAGCGTACGCGTGGGCAATGACAGCCCTTCTACCGGCACCGCACGCAGCGCGTTGAGCTGCGCACGAAAACCTGGCGTGGAAGCGTTCGCAAGGTTGCTGGCGGTAACAGCCTGCTGGTTGAGCGTCTGGCTTGCTGCGCCCATCGCTGTATATATTGCGTGATCCATTGCGCTTTCCCGTCAGCTGCTTAACGCAGGTTAACCAGCGTGTTGAGGATCTGATCCTGGGTTTTGATGGTCTGCGCGTTGGACTGGTAGTTACGTTGCGCGACGATCATGTTCACCAGCTCTTTACTCAGATCGACGTTGGAGGCTTCCAGCGCACCGTTAGTCAGCGTGCCGAAGTTACCGGAACCCGCGGTTCCCAGCAGGGCAACACCGGAAGACTGCGTGGCAGACCAGACGTTATCCCCTTCGGATTTCAGGCCTTCGTTGTTAGCAAAGTTTGCCAGCACGATCTGGCCCAGCACCTGGGTCTGTTCGTTCGAATAGTTACCGACAACGGTACCGTCATCGTTGATCTGGTAGCTCACCAGATCGCCCGGCTTATAGCCGTTCTGGCTCGTCGCCACGATGTTGTTCGCACCGGTGTTTTGCTGCATGGAGTTGGCGAAACTCATGTCAAACGTGGCTGGCGTCGCGCCCGGAACGGTGCCCGTTGTGATCTTGATATCATCGCCACCCGTCAGCACACCACTCTCGTTAAAGGTCAGCGTGGTTGCCAGTTTCGCTGCATCTCCCGCTACGCTGCCGTCCTGCGAATACACTTTCCAGGAGTTAGCTGGCGTCTCGTTTTTGACATAAAACAGGTTCATGTTGTGCGCATTACCCTGACTGTCAAACACCGTCACGGTGCCTTTCTTGTTGTAAGAGTCAGGGTTGGACGGATCGAAGGCGACGGTTGGCGCGGTATCGGTGGAGTTCAGGTTGATCTGCTGAGAGGCCGTGGTGGTGGACTTCGCCGCCATCAGCGTCGTTGGGATGGAGATCGCCTGCGGATTCGCACCGGTTTGCACCGTAGGCGGCGTGCCGGCAACCGGATAACCGGTTAACTGAAGCCCCTGCATGTTCACCAGGTTACGGTTTTCATCCAGCTTGAACTGGCCGTTGCGGCTGTAGAACACGGAACCGTTGGCATCCACCATACGGAAGAAACCGTTCTGGCTGATGGCGACGTCCAGACCGCGACCGGTGTTGGTGGTCGTCCCGTCGGTGAAGTCCTGGGTGATACCCGCAACCTTCACGCCCAGGCCCACTTTAGAGCCTGCAAACATATCTGCAAAAGACGCAGAACCGGATTTAAAACCATAGGTCGCGGAGTTGGCGATGTTGTTGCCAATGACGTCCAGGTTGGTGGCCGCAGCATTCAGGCCGCTGACCGCTTGAGAAAAGGCCATGACTTACTCCTGATAAGTATGAAGGCTTAGATAATCTGCCGAACTTCGTCGAGTGTGGTGGTACCGGAGGTACCCAAATCCAGTTTGTTACCATCGCTACCCTTGATGACGCCCTGAACCAGGGCAAACTGTAGCGGCTGAGCCACCAGCTGAGTGGTGCCGTTGCTGGCGCTAATCGCAACCTGATACGAGCCGTTAGGCGCTTTAGTGCCGTCGGTCAGGCTGCCATCCCAGGTAAAGGTATGAACGCCCGCTTTAAGCTCGCCAATCTCAATCGTGCGCACCACGTTGCCGCTGGCGTCTTTGATTGTGGCGGTGACTTTGTCGGCCGGCTGCTGCAACTCAACGCCAAACGGCGTCGTGGTGGTGGTGGACGTGCCATCGGTAGTGCTGGTGCCCGCCAGAATCGTGGTCCCCGGGATCATCACCCCGTGACCGATCAGGTTGGCGGCCTGCAAGGACTGGCTGTTATCGATTTGACCGGAGACCGAGCCGAGCGTGGTGTTCAGTTTCTCAATGCCGCTGACGGTACTGATCTGCGCAAGCTGCGTGGTCAGTTCGTTGTTCTGCATCGGATTGGTCGGGTCCTGATTTTTCAGCTGTGCCACCAGCAGGGTCAGAAAGCTGCTCTGTAAATCGGAGGCATTGCTCCCGGTGAGAGAGCTGGAACCAGTCGCACTGCTGGTGCTGTTGACGCCGGTATTTGTCGGGTCATTCACGTTTACGGCGATGGACATGCGTGTCTCCTTTACTGGCCGAGAGTGAGTGTTTTGAGCATCATGCTCTTCACGGTATTAAGCACTTCGACGTTTGCCTGGTAGCTGCGCGACGCGGACATGGAGTTCACCATCTCCCCGACCACATCCACGTTCGGCATTTTCACGTAGCCGCTGGCATCCGCGAGCGGGTTGCCTGGCTCGTAAACCAGCTTGTCGGGCGCCTGGCTCTCAACCACGTCCGCCACTTTTACGCCGCCCGTTGCCGCACCCGGTGCAGCATCAACCTGGAAGACAACCTGTTTAGCGCGATACGGTTGCCCGTCAGGGCCGGTCACGCTGTCGGCGTTGGCCAGGTTACTGGCGGCCACGTTCAGTCGTTTGGACTGCGCCGTTAATGCCGAACCGGCGATATCAAAAATATTCAGCAAGGCCATTTACTAATTGCCCCCCTGTAGGACGGTCATCATGCCTTTAATTTGCCCGCCGAGTAGCGTCAGACCTGTCTGGTATTGCAGGCTGTTATCGGCAAACTGTGTGCGCTCCCGGTCCATGTCGACGGTGTTACCATCAAGTGAGGGCTGATCGGGAATACGGTAAAGCAGGTCGGTCGTTGGCGCGGTCATCGCCTGAGCGGGAATATGACGTGAGGATGTCAGGGCCAGTGAGACACCCGTTCCTTCGGCACGTCCACGCTCCATCACTTTTTTGAGTTCACTGGAAAAATCAATATCGCGCGCCTGATACCCGGGGGTATCCGCGTTGGCGATATTGGCGGCTAAAATCTCCTGCCGCTGGGCGCGTAAATTGAGCGCTTCCTGCTGAAAACGTAACGCGGCGTCGAGTTTATCGAGCATGTCTCCTCCGCTGATGAGAAAATTTCAGTTCACAGCTTAAATCTCACCCCGTCTCCCCTATCGACGGAATAAGCGCAAAATGCGTCGCTATTTGTTGCGTTGATGGAAAACCACTGCGGGTAGAATTTGCTAAATTCTGGACATGGTGGAACGTGCGATGCGGACTTTTAAACGTGGCCTGGCGGCGACCCTACTGCTTTTAAGCCCTCTGGTGCAGGCTGAGGGGTTAGAGGACCAGCTCAATGCATTCTTTGCGCAGAAGCTGGCCGGTTTCAGCGATGACGTACGCGTGACCGTGCGCACCCCGCCTAACCTTTATCCTTCCTGCGAAGCCCCGTCATTTAGCGTGACCGGCAGCACCCGCTTATGGGGCAACGTGAACGTGCTGGCGCGTTGCGCCAATGAAAAACGCTACTTACAGGTTGCGGTTCAGGCGACGGGCAATTATGTTGTCGCCGCCGTTCCCATTCCCCGGGGCAGCCTGCTGCAACCTGACAGCGTAACGCTGAAGCGAGGCCGTCTGGATCAGCTTCCACCGCGGACGATGCTGGATATCAACCAGGCTCAGGAGGCGGTCAGCCTGCGCGATGTCGCTCCTGGACAGGCGATACAGCTATCCATGCTGCGCCAGGCGTGGCGGGTGAAAGCGGGACAACAGGTGATGGTGGTCGCCAATGGCGAAGGCTTTAGTATCAACAGTGAAGGAAAAGCGCTGAATAATGCCGCAGTGGCGCAAAATGCCCGGGTCAGAATGTCCTCAGGCCAGGTGGTCAGCGGCACGGTCGGTCCTGATGGGAATATTCTGATTAACCTGTAATCTTTTTAAAGATTTCGCGGCGACTGCCGATAAATATTCAACAAATGATGATGTCAGGCGCAAACGCCGCGAACCCTCGATGAGGACAACACTATGAGCATTGATCGTACATCAGCCCTGAAGCCGGTTAGCACTGTACAACCTCGCGAAACGAATGAGGCTGCCCCGCATAAAACGCGTCTGGAAAAAACGTCGACGGCTAACAGCACCAGCGTCACGCTGAGCGATGCGCAGTCGAAGCTGATGCAGCCAGGCAGCAGCGATATCAACATGGAACGTGTTGAAGCGCTGAAAACGGCTATCCGTAACGGCGAACTGAAAATGGATACCAGCAAAATCGCTGATGCGCTGATTCAGGACGCACAGAGTTTCCTCCAGAGTAACTAACCGTATGAGTCGACTGTCAGAAATACTGGATCAGATGACGGTGGTCCTGAACGACCTGAAAACGGTGATGGATGCAGAACAGCACCACCTCTCTTCTGGTCAAATCAACGGCAGCGCGTTGCAACGCATAACTGAAGATAAAAGCTCGCTGCTGGCGACCCTGGATTATCTGGAAAAACAGCGACGCGCTGAGCAAGACGCGAAACGCAGCGCCAATGATGAGATCAACGAACGCTGGCAGACCATTACAGAAAAAACCCAGCATCTTCGCGATCTTAACCAGCATAACGGCTGGCTGCTGGAAGGACAGATTATCCGTAATCAGCAGGCGCTTGAAGTGTTAAAGCCCTATAAAGAGCCGGGGCTGTACGGTGCGGATGGTCAGACGGCCACGGCACGTATCACGGGTGGGAAAAAGATTTCGATTTGACGCAGTAGCGGCACGTCATGAAGCGGGGAGCACCTTCTGGTGAACTCCCCTTTTGGCGTTTATACCGTGCGGCGGGTGAACTCTTTCACTTTGAAGCCAAGCACCGCCAGCGTGGCAAAGTACGCCACCACACCGACCACCACCACGGCCATCAGACGCATCAGGCGGTAAGGCATGGTGCCCTGCGCCCACTCAGGCATGACATACAACATGCCAACCAGCGCGGCCGCCATCACCACTACCGCAATCGCCAGACGCAGCAGGAAGCTTGCCCAGCCCGGCTGCGGTGTGAAGATATCCTGCTTGCGCAGCTGCCAGTACAGCAGCCCGGCGTTCAGACAGGCCGCCAGACCAATCGACAGTGACAGCCCCGCGTGTTTCAGCGGTCCAATAAACGCCAGGTTCATCAGTTGCGTCATGATCAGCGTCACAATGGCAATCTTAACCGGCGTTTTGATGTCCTGACGTGAATAGAAACCGGGCGCAAGCACCTTCACGACAATCAGCCCCATCAGCCCCACCGAGTAGGCTACGAGCGCACGCTGGGTCATGGCGGCATCAAAGGCGGTGAACTTTCCATACTGGAACAATGAAACCGTCAGCGGTTTTGCCAGGATCCCCAGCGCCACCGCGCTTGGCAGCGCCAGCAGAAAACAGAGACGCAGGCCCCAGTCCATCAGGCGGCAGTATTCATCGTGGTTGCCGCTGGCGAAACTTTTCGACAGCGACGGCAGCAGAATAGTCCCCAGCGCCACGCCCAGCACCCCGGATGGAAACTCCATCAGACGATCGGCGTAGTACATCCAGGACACCGAGCCCGACACCAGGAAAGAGGCGAAGATGGTATTGATGATCAGAGAGATCTGGCTAACGGACACGCCGAGTATCGCCGGTCCCATCTGTTTGATAACGCGCATTGCGCCCGCATCTTTGAAATTAATGCGCGGCAGAACCAGCATGCCGATTTTTTTCAGGTGCGGAAGCTGGTAAGCAAGCTGTAACACGCCGCCGACGGTCACGGCCCAGGCCAGCGCCAGCACCGGTGGGTTAAAATGCGGCGCGGCGAACAGCGCAAAGCCAATCATGCTGACATTGAGGAACGTGGGGGCAAAGGCCGGAACGGAGAAGCGGTTCCAGGTATTCAGGATGGCACCCACCAGCGACGCCAGCGAAATCAGCAGAATATAGGGGAAGGTTATACGCAGCAGTTGGGTGGTCAGGGCAAATTTATCCGCTGTGTCAGCAAAACCCGGCGCCGTCACCATGATCACCCAGGGCGCTGCCAGCATCCCCAGGACGGTCACGATCGCCAGCGCCAGCGTCAGTAATCCGGAAACGTAGGCCACAAAGACGCGGGTGGCATCTTCGCCCTGTTTGCTTTTATATTCTGCGAGGATCGGGACAAATGCCTGTGAGAAGGCCCCTTCGGCAAAAATACGGCGCAGCAGGTTCGGCAGCTTAAAGGCGACGAAAAAGGCGTCAGTCGCCATCCCGGCGCCAAAAACCCTTGCCACAATGGCATCGCGCGCAAAGCCAAGCACGCGGGAAAACATGGTCATCGAGCTGACGGCCGCCAGCGATTTTAATAAGTTCATTAACGTGAAGTTCCACAACCCTACGGATTTCCAGGACGGGCAAGCGTTAGCGCCACCCGGCAAAGCCAACAAGCGGCGCTTAGTCTAACCGGATTTCAACGAATTACTATCGGCAGATGTTACAACGCGTTATTCCGACATGGCTTCGCGCCAGAGTCGTTCCACAATGCGCTGCGCCAGAATAGCCTGCTCCCCGGACGTTTCAGGAACCGTCTGATTCTGCACGCAGGTGATGAAGTGACGCGCGCAGCCCACAAAGCCACGCTGCTCCAGGGTGCTTTGCCAGCCGGGAACCGGTAACGCGACCACGCCATTACCCTTCTCTTCCCGCCACTCTCGCATATCGGTGACGTCATACAGCGCGCCATCCGTAACGGCCTGCACGGACTCGCGCTGGCTGCCCGCCCGACGATGCATGCTGGTCGTCACCTGCAAATGCTCAACGGCAAAATGATGTTCGGCGTAAACCATCTCACCCTGCTCGTTGGTCAGCAGCGTGCCGCTTTGCAGCTGGGCTTTTCCGTTACTCAGCCACAGGGCCGTATCCACGACGTGGAGATAATCATCCAGCAGTGTGAAGCGCAGATCGTTCGGCCCCACGCTGTCGGTACGGTGCTTATCCATACGCAGAGAGGCGAACGAGCCGGACTGCGCTTTAAGCTGCTGATAGAGCGGCGCAAAACGGCGGTTGAATCCGACCATCAGCGTCAGCTTTTTACGCGCGGCCAGCTCAATCAGTCGCTCAGCATCCTGTACATTTTCCGCCAGGGGTTTATCCACGCAGACGTGAACGCCTGCGTTCAGCAACTCGCTCACCACCTGGTAGTGCGTCGCGGTTGAGGTATGCACAAATACCGCATCACATTCACGGGCTAAATCCTGTAGCGAACCGGCATAAGGGATGCGCCAGGTTTTGCAGATGCGCTCTGCTTTCTCGCGGGTGGGCGACCACGCCCCTTGCAGCGTCCAGTCGGACGCGGCGCCTAAAACGGGCAGCCAGGCTTTTTGCGCGATCCCTCCCAGCCCCACAACACCAATGCGTAATGTTGTCACGATTAATCTCCCAGATGTGCGAGTAACGCATCCAGACGCTGCTTCAGCCCGGCAACCTCGTCTTCCAGGGCTGCCACGCGCGCGGTCAGGCTGTCGTTTGATGCTGGCGTGTCGGATTCTACGGCCAGCGCAGAGGGCTCAACGTCGCCGCTAAACAGGTGCATGTAGCGGCTTTCACGCTTGCCCGGCTCGCGGGGCAGACGCACCACGTAAGGACCGTCCTCGCGTGAGGCCAGCCCCTCCAGCGTCTGTTCAACGTCCTGCATATCCTGAAACTCATGCATGCGGGAGGCGCGTGTGCGCAGTTCACCCGGCGTCTGCGCCCCGCGCAGCAGCAGCGTGGTGATAACTGCCACTTCTGCGGCGCTGAGTTTTAAATCGCCAAATTCGGAATTACAAAAGCGCTGTTCATATTTAGTGACGCGATTACCGAAGCCGCTGACGGTGCGCAGATAGTGGCGCTTCACCAGCTCATCAAGGATATCCTGCACCTCGTGCTCGCCAAGGTTCATCACCGGCTCACGGTTCGTCTTCTGGTTGCAGGCCATCGTGACGGCATTCACGGACAGAGGATACTGTTCCGGCGTGGTGACCTGCTTTTCCAGAAGGCAGCCGACCACGCGCGCTTCGGCGCCATTTAACTGATATTTCATTTTTTCTCCTTAACGACCCGCGGTCCACTCCTGCGTGGTGAGCGCGGTGAGCACATGGTCCCGCCACTCGCCGTCAATCAGCAGATAATCTTTGGCATAGCCCTCTTTCTCAAACCCCAGGCGGGCCAGCAGATCGCCGCTGCGCTTATTGTGCGGCATGTAGTTGGCCATAATGCGATGGATATGTTGCGTGCGCTGCATGTAGCGAATCGCAGCCGTCAGCGCCTCAAACATGAGCCCCTGCCCCTGCCATTTCTGACCGATGGAATACCCGAGGTAACAGGCGTGAAACGACCCGCGTACCACGTTTGAAAAATTGGCAATGCCAACGATCTCTTTCTCTTCCGGATCGAGAAGCGCGAAATAAAACGCACTTCCCTGTTTATGAAATTCCGCAATCATACTGAGGCGCGCCTGCCAGCCAGAGGGGTAGCAGTGGCTCTCGTCCCGAACGGGTTCCCAGGGTTTTAAAAACTGGCGATTCTCGGCGTAATAATCCGCCAGACGCCAAGCATCACGCTCATGCACCAGACGAACGACCAGCCTGTCCGTCGTCAGACGCACTTTTGGCACATTACTGCGATAGCCAAACATCGTTACCACTCCTTCCCGTCGCTTCTGCTCTGCCTGTTAGCTTTACTATACCTGCGCCTGTGCCTTCTGTGAAAACAGTGACATACCATTTTGATCGCTTTTCACATTTTTCGATGAGAACTCTCTATCAAAGCACCTTTTTGATAAAAAAATATTGTCGCCAGCGGGTATGGGAAAAAGCCCGGCGACACCGCAGAATGTTAGCGTGCTCACCTTTTATTTTCCCTGGAGGGAAAATGTCCCGCGTATCACAGGCCAGGAGCCTGGGTAAATATTTCCTGCTCGTCGATAACATGCTGGTCGTGCTCGGCTTTTTTGTCGTTTTTCCGCTTATATCGATTCGTTTTGTCGATCAAATGGGCTGGGCGGCATTGATGGTCGGGATCGCGCTGGGTCTACGCCAGTTTGTACAACAGGGTCTGGGCGTGTTTGGCGGCGCAATAGCCGACCGCTTCGGCGCGAAACCGATGATCGTCACCGGCATGCTGTTACGTGCGGCGGGATTCGCCACCATGGCAATCGCTCATGAACCCTGGCTGCTGTGGTTCTCCTGTTTCCTTTCCGGGATTGGCGGCACCCTTTTCGACCCACCGCGTACCGCGCTGGTGGTTAAGCTTATCCGTCCGCAACACCGGGGGCGCTTCTTCTCGATTTTGATGATGCAGGACAGCGCTGGCGCGGTGGTGGGCGCCCTGCTGGGAAGCTGGCTGCTGCAATACGATTTCCGCCTGGTCTGCGCCACCGGCGCGGTGTTGTTTATTCTCTGCGCGCTGTTTAACGGTCTGTTTCTACCCGCGTGGAAGCTGTCAACGGTGAAAGCACCTGTGCGGGAAGGGCTTGACCGTGTGCTGAGCGATAAACGCTTCGTCACCTATGTGTTAACCCTGACCGGCTACTACATGCTCGCCGTGCAGGTCATGCTGATGCTGCCCATTATGGTTAACGATATTGCCGGCACGCCGGCGGCGGTGAAATGGATGTATGCCATTGAGGCCTGCCTCTCACTGACGCTGCTTTATCCGATTGCCCGCTGGAGCGAGCGCCGTTTCCGGCTTGAGCACCGTCTGATGGCCGGGCTGTTGCTGATGACGCTGAGCATGATGCCCATCGGCCTGGTGAGTTCGCTTCAGCAACTGTTTATGCTGATCTGCACCTTCTATATTGGCTCAATCATTGCCGAGCCAGCCCGTGAAACGCTGAGCGCGTCACTTGCCGACGCCCGGGCCCGCGGCAGCTACATGGGCTTCAGCCGTCTCGGGCTGGCGCTTGGCGGCGCACTGGGTTACACCGGTGGCGGCTGGCTGTTTGATGCCGGAAAAGCGCTCCATCAGCCGGAGCTGCCGTGGGTCATGCTCGGCATGGTCGGCTTTATGACGCTGATTGCCCTCTGGTGGCAGTTCAGTGATAAACGCAGCACCCGCGGGATGCTGGAGCCTGGCGCCTGACCCTCTTTCACTATCAGTTTTTTCTGCTGGTTTCTGTTGGATCACCCTGACATACTGGCGTATCAGGACAGATGCGCCGATTTTATGTTGAGGAACGCCATGAAAAAGATCGTTATTGCCGCTGCGTTAATTGTCAGTGGTCTGCTGGTGGGATGTAACCAGCTTACGCAGTACACCGTCAGTGAGCAGGAAATTAATCAGGCGCTGGAAAAACATAATAACTTTTCAAAAGATATCGGCGTGCCCGGCCTTGCGGATGCGCATATCGTCCTGACGAATCTCGCCAGCCAGATTGGGCGCGAGGAGCCTAACAAAGTCACCCTTTCCGGCGATGCCAGCCTCGATATGACCTCGCTCTTCGGCAATCAGAAAGCGGATATCAAGCTGAAGCTCAAGGCGCTGCCGGTCTTTAATAAAGAGAAAGGGGCCATTTTCCTGCAAGAGATGGAAATCGTCGATGCGGTTGTGACGCCGGAAAAAATGAAACCGGTGCTGCAAACGCTGATGCCGTATCTCAACCAGTCGTTGCAGAACTACTTTAACCAACAGCCTGCCTATGTTCTGAGCGAAGACAAGAGCAAAGGCGAATCTCTGGCGAAAAAATATGCCAAAGGGATAGAGGTGAAACCTGGTGAAATCATCATCCCTTTCACCGACTAAACACTCCGGGCGCTCAGGCGCCCGTTTTTTTTAACGGAATAGTGTGCAAACGAAAACGTTTCCGCTTATGATTTGTGTCCGGCAAAAACAGCCCTCTTATGACTGATCTCTTTCAAGCCGGAGCTTCCATGACTGTACAATCCCAGGTTCTCAAAATCCGCCGCCCAGACGACTGGCATATCCATCTTCGTGATGGCGACATGCTGAAAACCGTCGTGCCGTATACCAGCGAAATTTATGGCCGTGCGATTGTTATGCCTAACCTGGTTCCGCCAGTCACTACCGTCGAGGCCGCGATTGCCTATCGCCAGCGTATCCTTGACGCCGTTCCGGCGGGACACGATTTTACCCCATTGATGACCTGCTACCTGACGGACTCGCTGGATCCGAATGAAGTTGAGCGCGGGTTTAACGAAGGTGTATTCACCGCCGCGAAGCTCTACCCGGCGAATGCCACCACCAACTCCAGCCATGGGGTGACCAGTATTGATGCCATCATGCCTGTTCTGGAGCGTATGCAAAAACTGGGCATGCCGCTGCTGGTGCACGGGGAAGTGACCCACGCTGACATTGATATTTTCGATCGCGAAGCACGTTTTATCGAAACGGTCATGGAGCCGCTGCGCCAGCGTCTTCCGGGGCTGAAAGTGGTGTTTGAGCACATTACGACTAAAGATGCCGCAGAGTATGTCCGGGATGGAAACGAGCTGATTGCCGCCACCATCACCCCGCAGCACCTGATGTTTAACCGTAACCACATGCTGGTGGGCGGCGTTCGCCCACATCTGTATTGTCTGCCGATCCTCAAGCGCAACATCCACCAGCAGGCGCTACGTGAGCTGGTCGCCAGCGGCTTCCCGCGCGCGTTCCTCGGCACGGATTCCGCCCCGCATGCCCGTCACCGTAAAGAGGCGAGCTGCGGCTGTGCAGGCTGCTTTAACGCCCCGACCGCCCTGGCAAGTTACGCAACCGTGTTTGAAGAGATGAATGCGTTAGACCATTTCGAAGCCTTCTGCTCCCTTAACGGCCCGCGTTTCTACGGTCTGCCGGTCAATGACACGTTCATTGAGCTGGAGCGTAAAGAAAGCCAGGTTGAAGCGTCGATTGCGCTCACCGACGATACGCTGATCCCCTTCCTGGCCGGTGAAACCGTAAACTGGACGGTAAAACGCTAAAAAAATCGCGCCCCCTGTTGTCAAAGCGACAATATAACTGTATAAATAAACAGTATATTACACAGGGGGCATTTATGCGTATCGAAGTCACCATAGCCAAATCCACCGTCCTGCCTGCTGGCGCACTCGACGCTCTGGCGGGTGAACTATCCCGACGTATTAACAGCACTTTTCCAGAAAACGATGGCGCCGTAACGGTACGTTATGCGACAGCAAACCATCTTTCCGTCATCGGCGGCGCGAAAGAAGACAAAGAACGCATCAGCGAAATTTTGCAGGAAACATGGGAAAGCGCCGACGACTGGTTCATCACTGATTAAAATTTGCTCCCTCATTGTGTTTTTTTGCCGGGTCGCCCCGGCTTTTTTTTCGTTTCGTCTCCTGAAAGTTCAAAATATTTCAGCATCTTCTTAGAAAATCGTGAACAAGATGGCGTTTTATTGTTCGAACAATCCTAAAAAGCATAAAAATGTGTTGCTACCCGTTTATTTTTTCCTTCTGAACCCTTATTAATTGATATACTGAAATTGCTTTCAGAAAAACATGCATTGAACCTCAAAGTCGTTGTCTTCTAACACGCATTAAGGGGGTTATAATGGAAAAGAATAGTGAAGTCATCCAGACCCATCCGCTTGTTGGCTGGGATATCAGCACAGTAGACAGCTACGATGCGCTGATGCTGCGTTTGCACTACCAGACCCCAAATCAGCAAAACCGTGATGAAGCGGAAGTTGGACAGACGCTGTGGCTTACAACAGACGTCGCCCGTCAGTTTATCTCTATTTTAGAAGCAGGCATCGCAAAAATAGAATCTGGCGACTATCAGGAAAATGAGTATAAACGGCATTGACCTTATGCCCCTTTTCACTCAACAGGCACCCTCGCGGTGCCTTATTTATTTCGCTCTTGTATAAGCCCACTTAGTTAATTACTCTGCTAACAAAGCGTTAGTAAAGAGAAGCCTATGAAATACGATTTAATCATTATCGGAAGCGGCTCCGTAGGATCTGCCGCCGGTTATTACGCCACGCAGGCGGGTCTGAAAGTGCTGATGATTGACGCCCACCTTCCCCCCCACTCTGAAGGAAGCCATCACGGCGATACCCGTCTGATCCGTCACGCTTACGGTGAAGGTGAACGTTATGTACCGCTGGTGCTTCGGGCTCAGACGCTGTGGGATGAGCTGGCCACACTCACCGAAGATCGCATTTTTGAGCGCACCGGGGTCGTTAACCTGGGGCCAGCCAGCTCCACGTTTCTGGCGACCGTCGAGGAGAGCGCGAAAGCCTACCGCCTGGACGTCGAGCGTCTGGATGCAAACGGCATCATGGCGCGCTGGCCGGAAATTTCTGTCCCTGAAGGCTACATTGGGTTGTTTGAAGCCAACTCTGGCGTACTGCACAGCGAAACGGCCATTAAGACCTGGATTGATCTCGCCGCCAAAGCGGGCTGCGCGCAGTTGTTCAACTGTCCGGTCACGGGCATCACCCACCATGCAGAGGGTTCAACCGTCACCACCTCTGAAGGTGAATATACCGCCACGCGCCTGCTGGTCAGTGCGGGAACGTGGGTGACGAAACTGCTGCCGAACCTGCCCATCCAGCCGGTGCGAAAAGTCTTCTCCTGGTTCCAGTCTGACGGGCGTTACAGCAGTCAGAACAAATTCCCGGCGTTTACAGGCGAGTTACCCAATGGCGACCAGTTCTATGGTTTCCCCTCGGAAAAAGACGCGCTCAAGATTGGCAAACATAACGGCGGACAGGTAATTTCCTCTGCGGAAGAACGCAAGCCTTACGGTGCTTATCCGCAGGATGGTTCCGAAGCCTTCACGTTCCTGCGTAATATCCTGCCGGGCGTAGGCGGGTTGCTTTACGGCGCAGCATGCACCTACGACAACACCCCGGATGAAGACTTTATCATCGACACCCTGCCGGGACACGATAACACCCTGCTCGTAACCGGGCTCAGCGGTCACGGGTTTAAATTTGCCTCTGTGTTAGGTGAAATTGCCGCCCAGTTTGCGCAGGGGATCGCGCCTTCGTTTGATCTCAAGCCCTTCACGCTCTCGCGCTTTAACCGATAATACCTCTACAGGCTCCGAATAACCGGGGCCTGTTTAGCGAGAGGAGCATGATGCGCAGACTGGTGAATTACCTTATCAATAACATCCGCGAGCATTTCATGCTCTACATTGTTCTTTGGTCGCTGCTGGCGATCATTGACGTTATCTATATTGTATTCTTCTGAAAATTCTCGCTGACGTTTATTGACACTCCTTTAAATTTATTTAACTTATATTTTTTAAAAAACGTCACCTCAAATTTATTGAACGAAGCGATTGAAATACATTGCGGAA
>NZ_JADBRE010000010.1:121430-156339 GCF_014930525.1 Enterobacter cloacae complex sp. S1 | reverse complement strand
TGCACGACCCACCAATTTTAATGTTTTACTCAGATATTAAACGTGAAGGATAACGTTGCTTTAGCAACGGCCCGAAGGGCGAGGCGAAGCCGAGTCATCCTGCACGACCCACCAGTGTTGAAAGGCGCCCTAAAGGCGCCTTTTTGCTATCTGTCGTTCGCCAGTGCCTTGTAGGTCGGGTAAGGCGAAGCCGCCACCCGACAGATGCTACCGGCATCAATTCCCGATGACATTCCCCCTCAAATTCGCTATCTTGTTTAGTATACAAAACACCATTGCCTCATTTTTGTTATCTCATGCAAAACAAAGGCAATATTGTTAAGCCAGTAAAACGAGAAGCCATAATGAGTGTGATGTTTGATCCCGAAACAGCAATCTATCCCTTCCCGCCGAAGCCCGCTCCGCTAAGCCGGGATGAAAAACAGTTCTATCGTGAAAAAATTAAGCGCCTGCTTAAAGAGCGTGATGCGGTGATGGTGGCGCATTACTACACCGACCCGGAAATTCAGCAGCTGGCAGAAGAGACGGGCGGCTGTATCTCAGACTCCCTGGAAATGGCGCGTTTCGGTGCAAAACATCCTGCCTCCACGCTGCTGGTTGCAGGTGTGCGCTTCATGGGCGAAACGGCAAAAATTCTCAGCCCGGAAAAAACCATACTGATGCCGACGCTGGATGCCGAATGCTCCCTTGACCTCGGTTGCCCGATTGATGAGTTCACCGCCTTCTGTGATGCCCACCCTGATCGTACCGTGGTGGTCTATGCCAACACGTCTGCGGCGGTGAAAGCCCGGGCAGACTGGGTAGTGACCTCTAGTATCGCCGTTGAGCTGATTGAGCATCTGGACAGCCTGGGGGAGAAAATCATCTGGGCGCCCGATCGTCACCTGGGAAACTATGTACAAAAACAAACCGGTGCGGATGTGCTGTGCTGGCAGGGCGCCTGTATCGTTCACGACGAGTTTAAGACCCAGGCCCTGACGCGCATGAGAGGGTTATACCCGGACGCCGCGATTCTGGTGCACCCGGAATCTCCGCAGTCCATCGTCGACATGGCGGATGCCGTCGGGTCAACCAGCCAGCTTATTCATGCTGCGAAAACCCTGCCGCACAAGCAGCTCATTGTGGCGACCGATCGCGGTATCTTCTACAAGATGCAGCAGGCCGTGCCGGAAAAAACGTTGCTCGAAGCGCCGACCGCCGGAGAAGGGGCGACCTGCCGAAGCTGCGCGCATTGCCCGTGGATGGCGATGAATGGGCTCAAAGCGATTGCGGAGGGGCTGGAGAACGGTAGCGCAGCACATGAGATCCACGTGGATGCCGCCCTGCGTGAAGGCGCGTTAATTCCACTTAACCGT
The DNA here is from genome assembly GCF_014930525.1 of Enterobacter cloacae complex sp. S1. Classification (NCBI taxonomy): domain Bacteria; kingdom Pseudomonadati; phylum Pseudomonadota; class Gammaproteobacteria; order Enterobacterales; family Enterobacteriaceae; genus Enterobacter; species Enterobacter cloacae complex sp. S1. The sequence continues at coordinate 154,984 of NZ_JADBRE010000010.1, read as the reverse complement.
ATGCTGGATTTTGCGGCTACACTACGTACTTAACTTATTACGCCCCGGAGAAAAAATGGATTTTTTTAGCACACAGAACATCCTGGTTCATATCCCGATTGGTGCGGGCGGCTATGACCTGTCGTGGATTGAAGCGGTCGGTACGCTGGCCGGTTTACTCTGTATCTGGCTGGCCAGCCTTGAGAAGATCAGCAACTATGCGTTCGGGCTGATAAACGTCACGCTGTTTGCGATCATCTTCTTCCAGATCCAGCTCTACGCCAGCCTGCTTCTACAGCTGTTCTTCTTCGCAGCCAATATCTATGGCTGGTACGCCTGGTCTCGGCAAAACAGTCAGCAGGAGGCGGAACTGCAAATCCGCTGGCTGCCGTTGCCAAAAGCCATCGCCTGGTTCGCGGCCTGCGTGGTGGCTATCGGCTTTATGACCGTCTTTATTGATCCGGTATTTGCCTTCCTGACGCGCGTGGCGGTCTCGGTCATGTCGGGTCTGGGATTAAATGTGACGATGCCTGAGCTTCAGCCGGATGCCTTCCCGTTCTGGGATTCCTGCATGATGGTGTTGTCGATTGCCGCAATGATCCTGATGACCCGTAAATACGTTGAGAACTGGCTGCTGTGGGTGGTCATCAACGTCATTAGCGTGGTGATTTTTGCCCGCCAGGGTGTTTATGCCATGTCGCTGGAGTACATGCTGCTGACGGTCATTGCCCTGAACGGCAGTCGCATGTGGATTAACAGCGCGCGTGAGCGTGGCTCGCGCGCGCTTTCCCGTTAATGGTGATGGGCGTGTGAGTGGCCGGACTGCGCCTCGTTCAGGTGACAGTCTGGCCCGTTACATGGCTGATACTCCATCTGGATGGTGGCGTGCGCAATTTCGTAGTGATGCTCAAGGAAGTGCCGAATACGTTCAAGCAACGCATCGTGATCGTGGGGCGGAATAACCTGAACGTGCAGCGTCATAAGCGGTTTCTCACCCACCAGCCAGACGTGAACGTGGTGAACGTTACGGACTTCAGGAATGGAACGACACAGATTGCGTTTTAGCTCGCCAATATCCAGCGACGTGGGAGCGCCTTCCAGCAGCTCATTGACGCTCTCTTTCAACAGCCGCCAGGCACTGCGTAATACAAGGCACGATACCAGCACGGAAAGAATCGGGTCGATAGGGGTCCAGCCCGTGCCCATAATGATCAGCGCGGCTACGATGGCCCCTACGGAACCCAGCAGATCGCCCAGCACATGAAGCGCCGCGGCCCGTACGTTCAGATTTTTTTCACTGCTACCGCGGTGCAATATCCAGAACGCCAGAATATTGGCGACCAACCCGGCAATGGCGATAACCATCATTGTCGTCCCGGCTATCGGTTGTGGATGCCGAAAGCGCTGAAAAGCCTCCCAGACGATAAGAAGAGTAATGACCACCAGTGCAATCGCATTCACAAAGGCGGCAAGCGTGGTCAGTCTGAGCCAGCCAAAGGTGTGGCGGGTATTGGGAGGGCGACGGGCAAACTGCACGGCCAGCAGAGCAAACAGGAGCGCGGCAGCGTCGGTCAGCATATGCCCGGCATCGGCCAGCAGCGCCAGCGATCCGGATATCAGCCCGCCTATTACCTCAATTATCATAAAGGTGGCAGTGACGCCAAAAGCCAGCAGAAGCCGTTTGGCATTTTCATCGCCAGTGGAGTGGGAATGGGAGTGGGAGTGCGCCATGGTATCGTTCCTGATTTATTATTATTTTTAGTTTAGCGTTTTTAAGAGCTTAAATAAAAAAGGAGAGCATTCGCTCTCCCTGTTTTACCTTACGGAAGGTTACTGGGTAGTACCGTCCGTTTTGGTATTGGCATCGCTGCCTACTTTGTCATTCGGGTCCGGGCATTTCCCGTCTTTACACACAGAGTTTTTATGAACCTCGTCGGTGGTCATACCTTCATGGTTCATCGTGCCTGTGCTCGTCCCGCCGGTGTTGGTATTGCCCGTGTTGATATTACTGTTATCAACATTGTTTGGCGCAATATTCTGTTTTGCATCCGGCGCAACCTGGCCCGCTTCGGCAGCAGCATTAGCGTCGCCATTGCTGCCGGATGAGCCTGCGTCAGCAGCCAGTACGCTACCGCTTGCCAGAGTAAGGGTTGCCGTCAGGAAAAGCGTAGTCAGTTTCGTCATTTTCATCATGGTGCTCCTGTTCTTATCGTTACGCTGGATAACATTCTCCAACAGTGCATCTTGTTCAGTGGCGAAAGATCCCAGTTTCCTGATTTATGTCAGGATGGAATCGCGTATAAATATTTAAAAACAGTCGTTACAAGTAAAAAGCTTAGGCCAGATCTCATTTTTCGCTATTTTGTTGTGTATTTTAGACGAATTCCAGGAATTATCTGCGCGAAGTGTAAAAGCCCGTTTACACTTCGTGGCCGACAAGTTAGATTGAAAGGATTGCTTTCATTACTAAAGATATGGCAGAGCCGGAAAGAAGATGAATTATCAGAACGACGATTTACGCATTAAAGAGATCAATGAGTTATTACCTCCCGTAGCGCTCCTTGAAAAATTCCCCGCCACCGAAAATGCCGCCAACACGGTGTCTCATGCCCGCAAGGCGATCCACAAGATCCTGAAAGGTAGCGACGATCGTCTTCTGGTAGTCATTGGGCCGTGCTCCATTCACGATCCTGCTGCGGCCAAAGAGTATGCGTCGCGTCTGCTCGCCCTGCGTGAAGAGCTGAAAGGCGAACTGGAAATCGTGATGCGCGTTTATTTCGAAAAACCGCGTACCACCGTGGGCTGGAAAGGGTTGATCAACGATCCGCATATGGACAACAGTTTCCAGATCAACGACGGCCTGCGCATTGCGCGTAAGCTGCTGCTGGAGATCAACGACAGCGGGCTGCCTGCTGCCGGAGAATTCCTCGATATGATCACCCCGCAGTATCTGGCTGACCTGATGAGCTGGGGCGCTATTGGCGCGCGTACGACGGAATCTCAGGTTCACCGTGAGCTGGCGTCTGGCCTGTCATGCCCGGTGGGTTTCAAAAATGGCACTGATGGCACCATTAAAGTCGCTATTGACGCCATTAATGCGGCTGGCGCGCCGCACTGCTTCCTGTCGGTGACCAAGTGGGGCCACTCCGCTATCGTGAATACCAGCGGTAATGGCGATTGCCATATCATACTGCGCGGCGGTAAAGAGCCTAACTACAGTGCTAAACACGTAGCGGAGGTAAAAGCAGGGCTGGAGAAAGCGGGTCTGGCACCGCAGGTGATGATCGATTTCAGCCATGCCAACTCCAGCAAACAGTTTAAAAAGCAGATGGAAGTCGGCGCAGATGTGTGTCAGCAAATCGCCAGCGGTGAACGCGCAGTGATTGGGGTGATGATTGAGAGCCATCTGGTGGAAGGCAACCAGAACCTGGAGGGCAGCGAGCCGCTGGTCTACGGTAAGAGCGTGACGGATGCCTGCATTGGCTGGGACGATACCGATGCGATCCTGCGTCAGTTGGCGGATGCGGTTAAAGCGCGTCGCGGCTAAGTTTGTCCCGGGCAATAAAAAAGCGTGGATTGCTCCACGCTTTTTTTATGTCCGGGGAATATTACTTCGCTTTACCCTGGTTCGCCACGGCCGCCGCTTTTGCAGCGATTTCGTCGGCGTTACCCAGGTAGTAATGTTTAACTGGCTTGAAGTTTTCGTCGAACTCGTACACCAGCGGCACGCCGGTAGGGATATTCAGCTCGAGGATTTCATCTTCACCCATGTTGTCCAGGTATTTCACCAGCGCACGCAGGGAGTTACCGTGAGCAGCGATAATGACGCGCTCGCCGCTTTTCAGGCGTGGCAGAATGGTTTCGTTCCAGTAAGGCACAACGCGGTCGATGGTCAGCGCCAGGCTTTCGGTCTGCGGCAGTTCAGCCTCAGTCAGCTTCGCGTAACGCGGATCGTGGCCCGGGTAGCGCTCGTCATCTTTGCTCAGCTCTGGAGGCGTGACCGCAAAACCACGACGCCACTGCTTAACCTGCTCGTCACCGTATTTTTCTGCGGTTTCCGCTTTGTTCAGACCTTGCAGCGCACCGTAGTGACGCTCGTTCAGTTTCCAGGATTTCTCAACCGGCAGCCAGGCCTGATCCAGCTCGTCCAGAACGTTCCACAGGGTATGGATGGCACGTTTCAGCACAGAGGTGTAAGCAAAGTCAAAGGTGAAGCCTTCTTCTTTCAGCAGTTTACCTGCCGCTTTTGCTTCGCTCACGCCTTTCTCGGACAGATCAACGTCATACCAACCGGTGAAGCGGTTTTCGTTGTTCCACTGGCTTTCGCCGTGGCGCACCAGGACAAGCTTAGTATTAGCCATTTCTTACTCCTCAAGCATTTTGAATGATAACAATTCTCATTATATTGCCGTGACTGTGCCAGCAGCAACGCTTAACCCTAACCATAGCGAAAATAGTTCGAGAGTGTAAGATGCATGTGAATCCAGGGTTATGATTTTGTCTGCGATCGCCGCTATTTTCAGCAAGGCGGAGATAAAAAAGCCCTCGCGGTGAGGGCCAGGCTTTTTTGCCGGATGGCGCTTCGCTTCTCCGGCCTACATTTGTAGGCCCGTGCGCCGCCGGACATTAAGCGCGCGGAATGAAATGATACTCGGTGACGCTTACGTACTCTTCACCCGGACGTAGCACGCAGTCCGGCTGCGGCCATTCAGGATGGTTAGGACTGTCCGGCAGGAACTCGCTCTCCAGCGCCAGTCCTTGCCAGGCGCCGTAGGCGTCATGTTCACGCGCCGTGGTACCCTCCAGATAGTTACCGGAGTAGAACTGTAGAGCAGGGGCGGTGGTGTAGACCGTCATCTGTAACTTCTCATCAGCAGACCAGACCTGTGCGGCAGGTTGAGAAAGATCGCCTTTTGCCTGCAACAGGAACGCGTGGTCGTAGCCTTTCACCTTGCGCTGATCGTCATCACTCAGGAAATCCTGAGCAATGGTTTTCGGCTGACGGAAATCAAAGCTATTTCCGCTTACCGGTTTCAGCCCCTGATAAGGGATACCCATCTCATCGACCGGCAGATACTCATCCGCCAGGAGCTGGAGTTTGTGGCTGCGGACATCGGTCTGATTACCGTCAAGGTTGAAATAGGCGTGGTTAGTCAGATTGACCGGGCACGGCTTATCGACGGTCGCGCGGTACTCAATGGCGATGCGATTATCTTCGGTCAGGGTGAAGCGCGCTGTTGCGGTGAGATTGCCCGGGAAGCCCTGGTCTCCATCGAGGGAGTCCAGAGAGAACCAGACCTCACCGTCATTTTGCTGCACAATCTTCCAGCGACGTTTATCAAACCCTTCCGGGCCGCCGTGCAGCTGATTTTCGCCCTGGCTGGCAAGCAGGGAATACGTTACGCCGTCCAGCGTAAACTGGCTTCTGGCGATGCGGTTAGCGTAGCGGCCTATGGATGCGCCCAGAAAAGCGGTCTGCTCGATATACTGCTCCGGCGATGCGCAGCCAAGCAGGGTTTCGCGCACGCTGCCGTCAGGCATCGGTACGCGGGCAGAAAGTAACGTTGCGCCCCAGTCCATCAGCGTAACCACCATCCCGGCGCTGTTGCGCAGGGTTAACAGGCGATACGGCAGACCATCCGGTGCGAGTGTCGGTGTTTCGTTTAGCACTGTCCGGCTCCTTGTGATGCTTTGCAGACATAGAAAGTTTCTTTGATGCCCGTTTTGGCTTTGTACTGTTTAGCCACCGCGTCCTGAATGGCAGGGACCAGCTCTTCCGGCACCAGGGCGACGACGCACCCGCCAAATCCGCCGCCGGTCATACGCACGCCGCCTTTGTCGCCAATCGTGGCTTTCACAATTTCAACCAGGGTGTCGATTTGCGGCACGGTGATTTCGAAATCGTCACGCATGGAGGCATGCGATTCGGCCATCAGCTCGCCCATCCGTTTCAGGTCACCTTTCGCCAGCGCGGAGGCGGCTTCTACGGTACGGGCATTTTCCGTCAGTATATGGCGCACGCGCTTCGTGACAACCGGATCCAGCTCGTGGGCAACCTTGTTAAATTCATCAAGTGAGACATCACGCAGGGCTGGCTGCTGGAAGAAGCGCGCGCCGGTTTCGCACTGTTCGCGACGGGTGTTGTACTCGCTGCCCACCAGGGTGCGTTTGAAGTTGCTGTTGATGATCACCACAGCCGCACCTTTAGGCAGCGGAACCGCTTTGGTCCCGAGCGAGCGGCAGTCAATCAGCAAAGCGTGTTCTTTCTTGCCCAGCGCGGAAATCAGCTGATCCATAATGCCGCAGTTGCAGCCCACGAACTGGTTTTCCGCTTCCTGACCGTTGAGGGCGATCTGCGCCCCGTCCAGCGGCAGATGATAAAGCTGCTGGAACACGGTGCCGACCGCCACTTCCAGCGATGCGGAAGAGCTTAATCCCGCCCCCTGCGGCACGTTGCCGCTGATCACCAGATCGGCCCCGCCGAAATTCTTGTTACGCTTTTGCAGGTGCTTCACCACGCCGCGAACATAGTTCGACCACTGCTGGCTGTCGTGGGTCACGATCGGCGCATCGAGGGAAAATTCGTCAATTTCGTTGCCGTAATCCGCGGCGATCACTCGCACATGACGATCGTCGCGTTTCGCGCAGCTGATCACCGTCTGGTAGTCGATGGCACACGGCAGGACAAAACCGTCGTTATAGTCGGTGTGCTCGCCGATCAGATTAACGCGGCCAGGCGCCTGGATAACATGGGTGGCAGGGTAGCCAAATTTTTCAGCAAACAGGGATTGTGTTTTATCTTTCAGACTCATTTTTAGACTCCTGATTCGCGGTAATGGACGTCGCTAACGGCACGCAGACGTTCTGCCGCCTGTTCCGCCGTCAGGTCGCGCTGGGTTTCCGCCAGCATTTCATAGCCCACCATGAATTTACGTACCGTCGCAGAACGCAGCAGCGGCGGGTAGAAGTGTGCATGTAACTGCCAGTGTTGATTCTCTTCGCCGTTAAACGGCGCGCCGTGCCAGCCCATGGAGTAGGGGAAGGAGCTCTGGAAGAGGTTGTCGTAGCGGCTGGTCAGTTTTTTCAGCGCCAGCGCAAGGTCGTCTCGCTGGGCGTCGCTGAGTTCGGTAATGCGCTGAACATGGGCTTTAGGCAGCAGCAGCGTCTCAAACGGCCACGCCGCCCAGTAAGGGACCACCGCAAGCCAGTGCTCGGTTTCCACCACGGTACGGCTGCCATCCGCCAGCTCACGCTGGGTGTAATCCACCAGCATCGGCGAACCGTTCTGGGCGAAATATGCTTTTTGCAGTCGGTCCTCACGCTCGGCTTCATTTGGCAGGAAGCTGTTCGCCCAGATCTGACCGTGCGGATGCGGGTTGGAGCAGCCCATCGCCGCGCCTTTGTTTTCGAACACCTGCACCCACGGATAGCTCTGCCCCAGCTCTGCGGTTTGCGCCTGCCAGGTGCTGACCACCTCTTTCAGCGCCTCCACGCTGAGCTCCGGCAGCGTTTTGCTGTGATCGGGCGAGAAGCAGATCACGCGGCTGGTGCCGCGGGCGCTTTCGCAGCGCATCAGCGGGTCATGGCTTTCCGGCGCGTCTGGCGTATCGGTCATCAGCGCGGCAAAGTCGTTAGTAAACACAAAGGTGCCTTGGTAGTCCGGGTTTTTATCGCCCGTCACGCGCGTATTGCCCGGGCAGAGGAAACAGTCCGGATCATGCTGCGGCAGCGTCTGTTTGGCAGGCGTCTCTTGCGCCCCCTGCCAGGGGCGCTTGGCGCGATGCGGTGAAACTAAAATCCATTGCCCGCTGAGCGGGTTAAAACGACGATGCGGGTGATCGACGGGATTGAATTGCGTCATGACAAATCCTTAATCTGGATAGCCTTGCGGATGGCGCGACTGCCAGTGCCAGGTATCCTGTGCCATTTCATCAAGCGTGCGGGTGACACGCCAGTTAAGCTCTTTATCCGCTTTGGTGGCATCGGCCCAGTAAGCCGGGAGGTCGCCATCCCGGCGGGGAGCGAAGTGATACTTCACCGGCTTGCCGCAGGCTTTACTGAAGGCATTCACCACGTCCAGCACGCTGCTGCCGATCCCGGCGCCGAGGTTGTAAATATGCACGCCCGGTTTATCAGCCAGCTGCTGCATCGCCGCCACGTGGCCGTCGGCCAGATCCATGACGTGAATGTAATCGCGCACGCCGGTGCCATCTTCGGTGGGATAATCGTTACCAAAAATCGCCAGGGAATCGCGGCGCCCTACGGCAACCTGCGCGATATACGGCATCAGGTTATTAGGAATGCCCTGCGGATCTTCGCCCATATCACCTGACGGATGCGCGCCAACCGGGTTGAAGTAGCGCAGCAAGGCAATGCTCCACTCAGGCTGAGCTTTTTGCAGGTCGGTCAGGATCTGCTCTACCATCAGCTTGCTTTTGCCATACGGGCTTTGCGGCGTACCGGTCGGGAAGCTTTCAACGTAAGGGATTTTTGGCTGATCGCCGTAGACGGTCGCGGAGGAGCTGAAGATAAAATTTTTAACGTTGGCCGCACGCATGGCGGAGATCAGACGCAGGGTACCGTTGACGTTGTTGTCATAGTACTCAAGCGGTTTTGCCACCGATTCGCCAACCGCTTTCAGGCCCGCGAAGTGGATAACGGTTTCAATCGCGTGATCGTGAAGGATTTCAGTCATCAACGCTTCATTGCGGATGTCGCCTTCCACGAAAGTCGGCTGTTTACCCGAAAGGCGTTCAATGACCGGCAGCACGCTGCGCTTACTGTTGCACAGGTTATCAAGAATGACGACATCGTGGCCGCTTTGCAGCAGTTGCACACAGGTATGACTTCCTATGTAACCGCTACCACCTGTTACCAGAACTCGCATATTTCGCTCCATTAGGCTTATGGTATGAATTAACCATAGCATATCAGAGACGCGAAAAGTGTGACATGGGATAAAATAGTGGTATCGTTTACACTGGTTTTCACACGCGCTTTTTCTCAGACTGAGTGCATTGTAGATCAAAGAGATAGAGATGTATTGTTGCAGGTTGTCTGAAAAGCGGAGGGCAGCGCCCTCCACGCGTTAATCGATTTTGCTCAGCAGGTAGCGGTATTGCTCGCGGTCAGGGACAAATTCCAGCCGATGGGTGATGCAGGACGGGGCATCTTCAGCATGGTGGGACACAAACAGCAGCTGGGTTTCACCTTCGCTAATCAGGACATCCACAAAGCGGCGGATCAGCTGACGGTTGAGCGGATCCAGCCCCTGCAACGGTTCGTCAAGAATCAGCAGCGTAGGGTGCTTGACCAGCGCGCGGACGATCAATGCCAGCCGCTGCTGCCCCCACGACAGGCTGTGGAATGGCGCATCGGCGACCCGGTTATCCATACCCAGAATATCCAGCCACTGCTGCGCCAGCTTGTGCTGCTTGTCGGATACCGCCTGATAAATACCAATGGAGTCGAAGAAGCCAGAGAGGATCACGTTTCGCACCGTGGTGCTCACCCGGTAGTCCAGATGCAGGCTGCTGCTGACATAGCCGATGTGCTTTTTGATATCCCAGATGGTTTCCCCGCTGCCGCGGCGACGGCCGAACAGGGTGAGATCGTTGCTGTATCCCTGCGGGTGATCCCCGGTGATCAGGCTCAGCAGCGTGGATTTACCCGCCCCGTTGGGGCCGACGATCTGCCAGTGCTCACCAGGATTAACCGTCCAGCTGAGGTGATTAAGAATAGGGCGATCGTCGTAAGCAACCACCCCATCGCGCAGCACAATGCGCGGCTGGTCAGGGTCCAGCCCGTGGCGTGCTGAGGGCGCATCCGGCTCCGGCAGGGCAATACCGTCCAGTTTCTCGCTGTGCGCCAGCTGCGCAATCAGCGCCTGCCGAAGCAGTACGGCTTTCTCGCCGGTTTCGGTCAGGCTACAGTCCGCCAGCACGCCCGTATACTGTACGAAATCCGGGATCTCATCAAAGCGGTTAAGAACCAGCACAAGCGTGTATCCCTGCTGGTTAAGCGACGCCAGCAACGCTGCCAGCTGCGCGCGGGACTGCACATCCAGTCCGTCAAACGGTTCATCCAGGATCAGGAGTTCCGGCTCGCTCATCAGCGCCTGACACAGCAGCGTTTTGCGCGTTTCACCGGTTGAAAGGTATTTAAAGCGGCGATTAAGCAGGGCGGTAATGCCAAATTGCTCCGCCAGCTGCTGACAGCGGGCAGGATCTTTTATCTCATCCTGGATAATTTCCGCCGTCGTGCGGCCGGTATCTTCTTCGCCGGGGCTGAGCAAATCGGTATTGTTACGCTGCCACTCATCGCTGACCAGCTTTTGCAGCTGTTCGAAGGAAAGGCGCGTCAGCCGGGTAAAGGTGCACCGACGTTCACCCTTCAGTTGGGTTAATTCGCCTGCCAGAGCGCGGGCCAGCGCGGATTTTCCGCTGCCATTCGTGCCCACAAACGCCCAGCTTTCTCCGGCGCGAAGGGTTAACTCTGGCAGCGATAAGGTACGGGTATCACTAAGACGAAACGTGCCTTGCGAAATATGCAATGATGACATGTGTTATCCCATTTTTTGCAGCAACAGATGTCAGGGATACTCAGTGTAAGCAGGGTTGTCAATGCGCTTAGCACAATGTGGCGATAATTACCCTGTCTGCATTGAAATATGCGGTCACCACAGCACCTTCGTCTAATTCGGTCGCGTCGTTCACCGGAACGGTGGCGCAGAGCAACTGTCCATCCGGCAGGGTCATCAGCACTTCACATTGTTCTGCGCCGCGCTCGATGTGGCTGATACACCCGCGTAGCTGGTTGTCGGCCTCTGCGGCCTGCTCAGGGTTGAGTGCGATGCTGATCCAGGGCGCTTTGAGTAATACCAGCACCTCCTGACCTTCGTTCAGCCCAAGGCGTTGACCACTTTGCGCGGTGATGGCGGCTTTCAGACGCGTCGTACCGTCCGCGAGCAGGATCTCTATATGCTCCTGCACCTGCGAATGATCGCGCCCCGTCACCGTACCAAACCACTGGTTGCGGGCGCTGGTCTGCAAAGAGAAACGGGAGATGGCGCCCAGCAGGCTGTCAAGCGGCAGGTTGTCGTCATCGCTCAGCACATCAAATGCTTTTTGCTGGATCTGCGCCAGTAAATCGTAGAGCTGGATCAGACGTTGCCCGTAACGCGTCAACACGGCGCCGCCGCCGCCTTTCCCGCCGGTGGCGCGCTCAACCAGCGTGTGTTCGCTCAGGGTGTTCATGTCGTTAATCGCATCCCAGGCGCTTTTATAGCTGATACCGGCGTTTTTGGCGCCCTGGCTAATCGAGCCAGTTTGTTCTATTTGTTTTAACAGGGCGATGCGTCGCGGATCGGCGAAAAGCTTCTGCTGAAGTCGTAGGGTGAGGAGAATTTCGGCCTGCATAACAGTGTCCCGGTAAAAAGGCTATTGTGACCCAAATGCCCGGGGGCGGAAAGCGCACCGCACAAAAGGGGATGTTTTTCTTACTTTTCAGGGTAGAATAAGCCGTTCACAAGATCTGGAGAAAACCATGTTAGAGTTGTTGAAAAGTCTGGTATTCGCGGTAATCATGGTGCCAGTAGTGATGGCTATCATCCTCGGTGCCATCTACGGCCTGGGTGAAGTGTTCAACGTCTTTTCGAACATTGGTCATCGTCGTGACCAGCCTAAAAAGCAGCAATGATTTCCTCCAAAACGCCCGGCCAGCCCGGGCGTTTTGCTCTCAAGTTTATTCCTTTCCCGCCGATATCTTTTACAACGTTCCTTGAGTTTACGCATTAATGGGTACGATTTAGCGCTAGGAACGCCTGCGATATGTCGTTATATTTATTTGTATATAACGATACACACAGGAGCTTCAAATGGCACGTTCATGGGTACGCCTTTTCGCAGGGGCAACGCTGACTCTCTCACTCACCGCCCACGCACTGGCGGATGAAGGAAAAATCACGGTCTTTGCGGCGGCGTCGCTGACTAACGCGATGCAGGATATTGCTGCGGTATACAAAAAAGAGAAAAACGTCGAGGTGGTCTCGTCGTTTGCCTCCTCGTCCACGCTGGCCCGCCAGATTGAAGCGGGGGCACCCGCGGATCTGTTCATCTCTGCCGATCAGAAATGGATGGATTACGCGGTGGAGAAAAAATCTGTTGATACGGCTACCCGCGAAACGCTGCTGGGAAATAGCCTGGTGGTGGTCGCGCCCGCAAACAGCAAGCAGGGCGACATCGCCATTAACAAACAGACGGACTGGACCCGTCTGCTCAACGGTGGCCGTCTGGCGGTAGGCGATCCGGAGCATGTTCCTGCCGGGATTTATGCGAAAGAAGCGCTACAAAAACTGGGTGCATGGGAGACCTTATCGCCGAAGCTGGCTCCCGCAGAAGATGTGCGTGGCGCGCTGGCGCTGGTGGAGCGTAACGAAGCGCCACTCGGGATCGTTTACGGCTCCGATGCCGTCGCCAGTAAAGGTGTGAAGGTGGTGGGCACCTTCCCGGAAGACTCGCATAAGAAAGTAGAATATCCTGTTGCGATAGTTGATGGACATAAAAATGCGACCGTGACGGCCTTTGTTGACTACCTGAAGGGGCCGGAAGCGTCCGCGATCTTTAAACGTTACGGATTTACGACTCACGAATGATATTGACCGAACCTGAATGGCAGGCCGTGCTGCTGAGCCTGAAAGTCTCTTCCCTGGCGGTTGCGCTGAGTTTGCCCTTTGGGGTGTTCTTTGCCTGGTTACTGGTTCGCGTGAAGTTTCCAGGCAAAGCCCTGCTCGACAGTGTTCTCCATCTTCCGCTTGTCTTACCGCCTGTGGTGGTCGGATATCTGCTGCTGATCTCCATGGGGCGACGCGGTTTTATCGGCGAATGGCTGTACGACTGGTTCGGACTGACCTTTGCTTTCAGCTGGCGCGGCGCGGTTCTGGCCGCGGCAGTAATGTCCTTCCCGCTGATGGTGCGCGCTATCCGCCTGGCGCTGGAAGGGGTGGATATCCGGTTAGAACAGGCCGCCCGCACGCTGGGCGCAGGCCGCTGGCGGGTATTCCTGACCATTACGCTTCCGCTCACGTTACCGGGCATTATCGTCGGTACGGTATTAGCCTTCGCCCGCTCGTTGGGTGAGTTTGGCGCGACCATCACCTTTGTGTCGAACATTCCCGGCGAGACGCGGACCATCCCGTCGGCCATGTATACCCTGATTCAGACCCCGGGCGGCGAAGGTGCGGCGGCCCGGCTGTGTATTATTTCGATTGTGCTCGCTCTGGTCTCGCTGCTGGTATCTGAGTGGCTGGCGCGCCTCAGCCGTGAACGGATGGGGAAATCGTGATGCTGGAACTCAACTTTACGCAAACCCTGGGCAGCCACACCCTGACGCTGAACGAAACGCTGCCTGCCAGCGGTATCACCGCCATTTTTGGCGTGTCCGGGGCGGGGAAAACGTCGCTGATTAATGCGATTAGCGGCCTGACGCGTCCCCAGTCTGGCCGTATTGTGCTAAATAACCGCGTCTTAAATGACGCGGAGAAAAAGGTCTGCCTGTCACCGGACAAACGCCGTATCGGCTATGTGTTTCAGGATGCGCGCCTGTTTCCGCACTACAGCGTTTGCGGGAACCTGCGTTACGGCATGGCAAAAAGCATGGCCGGACAGTTCGATAAGCTGGTGGCGCTGCTGGGCATCGAACCGCTGCTGGATCGTCTGCCGTCGTCGCTGTCGGGTGGTGAAAAACAGCGCGTGGCGATTGGCCGCGCCCTGTTAACCGCGCCGGAACTGTTGCTGCTGGATGAGCCGCTGGCCTCGCTGGATATTCCGCGCAAGCGCGAGCTGCTGCCGTATCTGCAACGTCTGGCGCGGGAAATCAATGTGCCAATGCTCTACGTCAGCCATTCGCTGGATGAGATTTTACATCTGGCCGACAAAGTGCTGGTGCTGGAAGCGGGCAGGGTGAAGGCATTCGGCAATCTGGAGGAGGTGTGGGGCAGCAGCGTTATGCATCCATGGCTGCCAAAGGAGCAGCAGAGCAGCATTCTGAAGGTGAGCGTGCTGGAGCACCATCCGCACTACGCGATGACCGCGCTGGCGCTGGGCGATCAGCATTTGTGGGTGAATAAAATCGATACCCCGATTCAGTCCACGTTACGGATCCGCATTCAGGCGTCGGATGTCTCCCTGGTCCTGCAACCGCCGCTGCAAACCAGTATCCGCAATATTTTGCGCGCAAAAGTGGCGCAGTGTTTTGATGATAACGGCCAGGTGGAAGTGCAGCTGGAAGTAGGCAACAGAACGCTGTGGGCGCGCATCAGCCCGTGGGCCAGGGATGAGTTGGGCATCAAGCCTGGCCTGTGGCTTTACGCGCAAATCAAGAGCGTTTCCATAACCGCCTGATTACAGCAGGTGGGTATAAATATACTGCGCGATGCTGTCGGTGGTGTTATCGCCAATCACCACGTCAGCGCGCGCTTTCACCGCGTCATCGGCATTACCCATCGCCACGCCCGTTCCGGACGCTTCCAGCATGCTGATGTCGTTATAGTTATCGCCGAAGGCAATTACGTCCTGCATTGATCCGCCCTGCGATTCCACGAACTGGGTCAGACGCTTTCCTTTGCTGTTGCCTTTGCGGGCGATATCCACCTGATCGTGCCAGGACCATTCACATTCCAGACCCAGCGTATGCTCGACATGTTTTGCGAAAGTATTCAGTTTGGCGGTGTCTTCATCGGTCAGGGCAAATTTCCAGATTGCGTCGACGTCTTCCGCCGCCTGGCGCAGGGAGGAAACCTGAGTGAACACCGGACGCTGCGCTTCCGGCAGAGACAGAGCCCAGTTGCTGGTGCGGATCACATGGCCGGTAGGGCGTTCATACACCATGGCGTTATCCACATACATCAGGCCGTGAATGGCATGCTCATCCAGTAAATCAATCAATTGCAGCGCCTGCGTAACGGGAAGCGGATCGGAGGCTAAAACCTTTTTTGCCTGATAATCATACAAATAGGTGCCATTACAACAAATTGCAGGTGTATCTAAGCCCAGTGCCTGATAAAAAGGATGAATGGCTACGTGATGTCGACCCGTTACGATGAGAAGTTGATACCCCGCTTCCTGGGCTCGTTTGAGGGCCTCAAGAGAAGAGGGGAGCAGGGTTTTCTGAGGGGTAAGCAGTGTTCCGTCTAAATCCAGGGCAATCACTCGCGAGGTCATTTTTTCTTCCGGGTTAATGTTGAATTTAAGGTCTGTCGGGATGGTACACCGAGAGCGGAACCCTGCAAAATCCCGGACTACAATTCAGCATTCACCGTTAAAAATAATCAGGAGTATTCATGAAACAAACCGTTTATACCGCCAGTCCTGAAAGTCAGCAGATCCATGTCTGGCGTTTGAATACAGAAGGTTCGCTTACGCTGGTTCAGGTTGTTGATGTGCCAGGCCAGGTGCAGCCGATGGTCGTCAGCCCGGATAAACGTTTTCTTTATGTCGGCGTACGCCCGGAATTCCGCGTACTGGCATACCGCATCTCCCCGGATGACGGCGCGCTGACCTATACCGCAGAAGCCCCACTGCCGGGCAGCCCGACCCATATTTCCACTGACCATAAAGGCAACTTTATCTTCAGCGGCTCCTACAATGCAGGCTGCGTGAGCGTCACCCGCCTGGAAGACGGTATTCCCGTTGAAACCGTCGACGTGGTAGAAGGGCTCGAAGGTTGCCACTCCGCCAACATTTCGCCGGATAACCGCACGCTGTGGGTGCCAGCGCTTAAGCAGGACCGCATCTGCCTGTTCACCCTGAGCGATGACGGCCATCTGGTCGCGCAGAGCCCGGCGGAAGTCACCACCGTGGAAGGCGCAGGCCCGCGCCACATGGTCTTCCACCCGAATCAGCAGTATGCCTATGTCGTTAACGAGCTGAACAGTTCGGTAGACGTGTGGGAACTGAACGATCCTAACGGACAGATCGAGTGCGTACAGTCGCTGGACATGATGCCATCTGATTTCTCCGACACACGCTGGGCGGCAGACATTCACATTACGCCGGATGGCCGTCACCTGTATGCCTGTGACCGTACCTCCAGTCTAATCACCATCTTCAGCGTCTCTGAAGACGGCAGCGTTCTGGCAGTTGAAGGCTTCCAGCCGACAGAAACCCAGCCGCGCGGCTTTAATGTCGATCACAGCGGCAAATACCTGATTGCGGCGGGGCAGAAATCCCACCACATTGCGCTCTATGAAATCCAGGGCGTGCAGGGTCTACTGGAAGAGAAAGGACGCTATGCGGTCGGACAAGGGCCGATGTGGGTTGTGATTAACGCTCATTGATCCGTAGACGAAAAAAAACCTCGCAAATGCGAGGTTTTTTTATGCGCGGTTAATGCATGAGGTAGGCCGGGTAAGGCGCAGCCGCTACCCGGCATTTTACTGCTTCGGCTCAGCAACCACTTTGCTACCCAGACCGCGGTTGTTATATTCCCACATGCGGTTAAAGTTAGCGTCATTCAGGTTACGCTGCACGTTGTCTTTATCATCCACCGTGCCGGTGTTGCCGGAGAAAGGACGTTTCGAGATCGCCGCATCCGCCCACGGTTTCGCCATGTTAAAGCCTTCGTTAATCACGCTGTCGCGGATCACGACCTGGCCGTTAGTGGCGGAGTCCACGTCCAGAGAGCGACCAAGCTGCGCCACGCCATCGCCAGCAGCAGTAAAGCGGCTATTCACGGCCAGGAAGCCATAGAACAGGTTAGACTGCGTGGCCGGGGCAAAGACGTAACCTTCCTGCTGCGTACGTGAATTCACCACGCGGAAGTCGGTGTTATCAAATACCACCGCGCCGCGGCCAGAGACCATATCCACGTCGCCTTCAATGTAGCTGTTGGTGACCAGAGTACGCGTCAGACGGTTGTTCTGAAGGGTATTCTGCACGCCGCTGTTGGTCACGAAGAAGGTGTTCTGGCGGCCCAGGATATTGACGTTGTTAATCTGTACCTTGTCGCCATCGCTACGCAGCGCCACGGCCTGATGATTACCTGCGTCAACGCTGTCGCCCAGGGTGTTCTGAATGGTCAGGTTCTGCAATTGCAGGCCATTGTTCTGTGACCAGAATACCGCCGAACACATCACGCCAATGGTGGCGGCACGCTTGCGCTGGCAGTTATCAAACATATACCACGCCGGTTTACCTGGCATGTATTTACCGGCCGGGTTCACCAGATGGCGCCAGGTTGTGCTGTCGATCTCTGAATCAATCGCCAGGCCAATTTTTACGTCGACCGCTTTTTCGCCCAGGCCGTAAAGCGTAATGCTTCCCGGTGCCGCCGGAACATAAACGGTTCCTTCGTATTCACCCGGCAGGATGGCAATGTACTGACGAGATGCGCTGTGTTTGGTGATTGCGGCATCAACGGCTGCCTGAATAGAGGTGTGTGTAACGCCCTCTGCCCCGGCCGGGCCGACAACGAAGTCTGGCTGTTTCGGCAGGTTAATAGAAGAAGGCGTCCACGGGGCTGCATTGGGATCCATCGCCGAGAAATAGTGCGCACGGGTGAAGTTCTTCGCTTCAGCCGCTGACAGGATCGGACGGGAAGCAGTGCCCGGAGCAACCTGCTCAGAAGGTTGCTGATCCGGTGGTGTTGAACTGCAAGCGGATAAAGTCACGCCAAAGGCGAGTGCCAACGCCAGACGGGAAATCCTGGAAATATTCAAGGTAATGCTCCTGGGTATGCAAGTCTTATCTGGATAGACGAAATAGCCTGCTTTTTTATACTAAGTTGAGCGAAACGGGAAGATAAAAACCGGAAAAGTTGCATTTTTGCCCGCAGGCGACGGGAAAGTCATCACAAATAAATAACATTTTCCCCCAATGCGGTTGACAGCAGGCGGCAGATGAAAATAAATGTCTATACAACCCATGACAAGTGGAAGGCACATGCAGCAGCTTCATCCCGATGATGTGATATGGCGAAATGCGCGACTGGCAACCCTGGCGACATGTGAGGCGGAGCCCTACGGCCTGAGAGAACAACATGCCCTCGTTGTGCGCGGCCAGACGATTCTGGCCATTATTCCTGAATCCGAGATCCCCTCCGGGCATCGTCAGTGTGTCGATCTCGACGGGCGTCTGGTTACCCCCGGCCTGATCGATTGCCACACCCATCTGGTGTTCGGCGGCGATCGCGCAGCGGAATGGGAGCAACGGCTTAACGGCGTGTCATATCAGACCATTAGCGCGCAGGGCGGCGGAATTAACGCCACGGTCACGGCCACCCGCAACAGTTCGCCGGAAACGCTCCTGACGATGGCGCAGCAGCGACTCCAGCGGCTGATGAATGAAGGCGTAACGACCGTTGAAATCAAATCGGGATACGGACTGAATGCCGAAGCCGAAGAGAAAATGCTGCTGGTTGCCCGCCAGCTCAGCCTGAATAATCTGGTCGATATCAGCCCGACGCTGCTGGCCGCGCACGCCGTTCCTGCCGAGTACCGACAGGATTCGGATGCCTATCTGGCGCTGGTCTGTGAGCAGATCATGCCCACGCTGTGGCAAAAAGAGTTATTTGAAGCGGTGGACGTGTTTTGTGAAAACGTCGGCTTTACCCCGGCGCAAACCGAGCGCCTGTTCCGGGCCGCCGCCGCGCTCGGGATCCCGGTAAAAGGGCATGTAGAACAACTGTCGAATCTCGGCGGCGCGGCGCTGGTCAGCCAGTATAAAGGGCTGTCGGCCGATCATATTGAGTATCTCGATGATTCAGGTATTCAGGCGATGGCGCAAAGCGGCACGGTGGCGGTATTGCTCCCCGGCGCGTTCTATTTTCTTCAGGAGCGCCAGCGTCCACCGGTGGCGCAGTTGAGAGAGCAGGGCGTGCCGATGGCGGTGGCTACCGACTACAATCCGGGCACCAGCCCGTTTGCCAGCCTGCATCTGGCAATGAACATGGCCTGCGTCCAGTTTGGCCTCACGCCGGAAGAGGCCTGGGCTGGCGTGACGCGGCATGCGGCGCAGGCGCTAGGACGTGGTGCGACGCACGGGCAGTTAAAGCCAGGTTATGTGGCTGATTTCGTCGTCTGGGAGGCGAATCATCCGGTTGAGATGGTTTACGAGCCGGGGCGGAATCCTATGTATCAACGCGTGTTTCGGGGGCAGGTAGCATGAAACTGTGGCATCCCGTCTCTCCGCAGGTCTGGCAGGGTCGTGACGACAGCGCCGAGTCCAGCACCGCGAAACGTCTCTTCCAGACCATACAGCAGCGCGAACACTTTTCTCCCGCGCCGTCAGGCATCGCCCTGCTGGGCTTTGAATGTGATGAAGGGGTTAAGCGTAACCAGGGCAGGCCCGGTGCTGCACAGGCGCCCGATGTGTTGCGTGGCGCGCTGGCGAATATGGCGAGCCATCAGGGGCATGCGCGCCTCGTGGATATGGGCGCTATTTATGTTGAAGGCCACGCGCTGGAGGCGGCACAGCAGGCGCTGAGCGAGGCCATAACCGCGTGCCAGCAATCCGGGATGCGTACTCTGGTTTTCGGTGGTGGACATGAAACCGCCTGGGCGCACGGGCGCGGCGTGCTGGACGCCTTTCCGAACGATCGCCTTGCGGTGATCAACCTGGATGCGCACCTCGATTTACGCAAGGCCGAACGGGCAACGTCCGGCACGCCGTTCCGCCAGCTGGCGCACTACTGCGCGTCTCAGTCGCGGGTGTTTCACTACGCCTGCCTGGGGGTAAGCCGTGCGGCGAATACTCAGGCGCTGTGGGAGGAAGCTGAGCGGTTGAACGTGACGCTGGTTGAAGATCTCGATTTTCGCCGGGATGCGCTATCCGCACTGGATAGCGTGCTTGCGCAGGCAGACCGGGTTTATCTCACCGTTGACCTCGATGTGCTGCCTGCCGCAGAAATGCCCGCCGTGTCCGCCCCTGCGGCGTTGGGGATCCCGGCGCTGGATCTGTTCCCGGTGATTGAGCGTATCTGCCGAAGCGGTAAACTACAGGCGGCGGATCTGGTGGAATTCAATCCGCACTACGATCGGGACGGACAGGGGGCGAAGCTTGCCGCCCGACTGGCCTGGCAAATTGCTCACTGGTGGGCATAACAACATTCAAGGAGTCATGATGTTTTCACGCTCGCCCCTGCCGCAGCCGAGCCCTCCCGCGCCTTTTTACGAAAAGGTGAAGCAGGCGATCAGCGAAAAAATCGCCGCCGGCGTCTGGCGCCCGCACGACCGCATTCCGTCCGAGGCCGAGCTGGTGGCGCAGTTTGGCTTTAGCCGAATGACCATCAACCGCGCACTGCGTGAACTGACCGATGAAGGGTTGCTGGTGCGTTTGCAGGGTGTCGGAACCTTTGTCGCCGAGCCAAAAGGACAGTCGGCGCTGTTTGAAATCCGCAGCATTGCCGATGAAATTGCCGCTCGCAACCATCAGCACCACTGCGAGGTGCTGGTGCTTGAAGAGACGCAGGCCAGCGCCGAACAGGCCATCGAGCTGAACGTTACCGAGGGCACCCGGATTTTCCATTCGGTGATGGTGCATTATGAGAACGACATTCCGGTCCAGATTGAAGATCGCTGCGTCAACGCGGAGCGGATACCGGATTACCTGAGCCAGGATTACACCCAAACCACACCGCATGCGTATCTCTCGCTCGTCGCCCCGCTGACGGAAGGGGAGCATATCGTGGAAGCCGTGCGCGCCACGCCGCAGGAGTGCGAGCTGTTGCGTATTAAAGAGCACGATCCCTGTCTGCTGATCCGCCGTCGTACCTGGTCGTCCTCGCAAATTGTGTCGCATGCGAAGCTGCTATTCCCGGGGAATCGCTACCGGTTGCAGGGCCACTTTATGTCATAAGTTTTATAAGCGTGATCGCTAACGCAATATAGCAAAATTGTATCTTTTTTGTTAAATCCGACCTTGTGTGTGCTTGTCTATACAAGTATATCTAAATGCATCACCTGTCCCTTATGAGGAACACACAATGTCGTCAGATAAATACCGCAAGCAGGATGTCCGCGCCGCGCGCGGCACCACGCTCACCGCAAAAAGCTGGCTCACCGAAGCACCGCTGCGCATGTTGATGAACAACCTTGATCCTGAGGTAGCAGAAAATCCCCACGAGCTGGTGGTCTACGGCGGCATTGGCCGCGCCGCGCGCAACTGGGCGTGCTATGACGCGATTGTCGAGTCTTTGACGAATCTCGAAAACGACGAAACGCTGCTGGTGCAATCCGGCAAACCGGTGGGCGTATTCAAAACCCATAAAAATGCGCCCCGCGTGCTGATTGCCAACTCCAACCTGGTGCCGCACTGGGCAACGTGGGAACACTTCAACGAGCTGGACGCAAAAGGGCTGGCCATGTACGGCCAGATGACCGCGGGTAGCTGGATCTACATCGGCAGCCAGGGGATTGTGCAGGGCACGTATGAAACCTTCGTGGAAGCGGGCCGTCAGCACTATAACGGATCACTGAAAGGCCGCTGGGTGCTCACCGCCGGACTGGGCGGCATGGGCGGCGCGCAGCCGCTGGCCGCGACGCTGGCGGGCGCGTGCTCCCTGAACATTGAGTGCCAGCAGAGCCGCATCGATTTCCGTCTGCGTACCCGCTATGTCGATGAACAGGCCGACAACCTCGATGACGCGCTGGCGCGCATCAAAAAGTACACCGCTGAAGGCAAAGCCGTGTCGGTTGCCCTGTGCGGCAACGCGGCGGATATTCTGCCGGAACTGGTGGCGCGCGGCGTGCGTCCGGATCTGGTCACCGACCAGACCAGCGCTCACGATCCGCTCCACGGCTATCTGCCAAAAGGCTGGACGTGGGAAGACTACCAGCAAAAAGCGGAAACCGATCCTGAGGGCACGGTACTGGCGGCCAAACGCGCCATGGCGGAACACGTCTCCGCGATGCTGGCCTTCAGTAAGATGGGTATTCCGACCTTTGATTACGGGAATAACATCCGCCAGATGGCGAAAGAAATGGGGGTGAATAACGCCTTTGACTTCCCCGGCTTCGTGCCCGCCTATATCCGTCCTCTGTTCTGCCGCGGCATTGGGCCGTTCCGCTGGGTTGCCCTGTCCGGCGACCCGGAGGATATCTACAAAACTGACGCCAGAGTGAAAGAGATTGTCGCCGACGACGAACACCTGCATCGCTGGCTGGATATGGCGCGCGAACGCATTAACTTCCAGGGCCTGCCGGCGCGTATCTGCTGGGTCGGGCTGGAGTGGCGGCAAAAACTCGGCCTCGCCTTTAACGAAATGGTGCGCAGCGGCGAAGTCTCCGCGCCGATCGTCATTGGCCGCGACCACCTGGATTCCGGCTCTGTCGCCAGTCCGAACCGTGAAACCGAAGCCATGCGCGACGGCTCGGATGCGGTCTCCGACTGGCCGCTGCTGAATGCCCTGCTGAACACCGCCAGCGGCGCGACCTGGGTGTCGCTGCACCACGGCGGCGGCGTCGGGATGGGCTTCTCCCAGCACTCCGGGATGGTCATCGTCTGTGACGGAACTGATGAAGCGGCCGCGCGTATCGCTCGCGTGCTGCACAACGACCCGGCAACCGGCGTGATGCGTCACGCGGATGCGGGTTACGAGATTGCCATTGATTGTGCCAAAGAGCAGGGCCTGAACCTGCCGATGATCCCCGTCACACAAGGAAAGCCTGCATGAACGCGTTAACACTTACTCCCGGCTCGCTGACGCTCAAACAGCTGCGTCACGTCTGGCGTCAGCCGGTGACACTCTCCCTTGATGAAAGCGCCCACCGTGCCATTAACGACAGCGTGGCCTGCGTGGAGGCGATTGTGGCGGAAGGGCGCACCGCCTACGGCATCAACACCGGGTTTGGCCTGCTGGCGCAGACCCGCATCGCCACGCACGATCTGGAGAATTTACAGCGTTCGCTGGTGCTGTCGCACGCGGCGGGGGTTGGCCAGCCGCTGGACGATGAGATCGTCCGCCTGATGATGGTGTTGAAAATCAACAGCCTGGCGCGTGGGTTTTCCGGCATTCGTCTGAGCGTGATCCAGGCGCTGATGGCGCTGGTCAATGCGGAAGTTTATCCGTGGATCCCGGCGAAGGGCTCCGTCGGCGCCTCCGGCGATCTGGCGCCGCTGGCGCATATGTCGCTGCTCCTGCTGGGTGAAGGCCAGGCGCGCTGGCAAGGGGAGTGGCTGCCTGCGAAAGAGGCGCTGAAAAAAGCTGGCTTAACGCCGATCACCCTCGCGGCAAAAGAGGGGCTGGCGCTGCTCAACGGCACGCAGGCGTCGACCGCTTTCGCGCTGCGCGGTCTGTTTGAAGCGGAAGATCTGTTCGCCTCGGCGGTGGTGTGCGGTGCACTGACCACTGAGGCGGTGCTCGGCTCGCGTCGTCCGTTCGATGCCCGCATCCACGAGGTGCGCGGCCAGCGCGGGCAGATTGATGCCGCTGCCATGTACCGCCACGTACTTACCGATACCAGCGACATTGCCGATTCGCATCACAACTGTGAGAAGGTGCAGGATCCGTATTCCCTGCGCTGCCAGCCGCAGGTGATGGGCGCATGCCTGACGCAGCTGCGCCAGGCGGCAGAAGTGCTGCTGGTGGAGGCCAATGCGGTGTCCGATAACCCACTGGTATTTGCTCAGGAAAACGAGGTGGTTTCTGGTGGTAACTTCCACGCCGAGCCGGTGGCGATGGCCGCAGATAATATCGCCCTGGCGATTGCCGAAATCGGGGCGTTGTCTGAGCGTCGAATCGCGCTGATGATGGATAAGCACATGTCCCAGCTGCCGCCATTCCTGGTGCGCAACGGCGGCGTGAACTCGGGCTTCATGATCGCCCAGGTCACCGCCGCGGCACTGGCAAGCGAGAACAAAGCCCTGTCGCATCCGCACAGCGTGGACAGCCTGCCAACCTCAGCCAACCAGGAAGATCACGTTTCGATGGCCCCGGCTGCCGGGCGTCGTCTGTGGGAGATGGCCTCTAACACCCGCGGCGTGCTGGCGGTGGAGTGGCTGGCGGCGTGTCAGGGTATTGATTTGCGCGAAGGGCTAAAATCCAGCCCGCTGCTGGAGCAGGCGCGGCAGGAACTGCGCGAGCACGTTACGCACTACGATGACGACCGCTTCTTTGCGCCGGATATTGATAAGGCGATGCAGCTTCTGGAAGAAGGGCGGCTGGTGGGGCTGTTACCTTCGGTGCTGTGATTTTTACCCTCACCCTAACCATCTCCCACAGGGAGAGGGAATTGTTAGGTTTTCTCCCTCTCCCTGTGGGAGAGGGCCGGGGTGAGGGCATCAGCCCGCACGATTACGAATACATCGCCGTAATCGACGCGCTGCCCAGCGAATGGAAATGCACGTTAAAGCCTACCATCGCGCCGCTCGCCCCTTCGTCGACCTCAATCTTGTCCACATCCAGCGCGTGCACGGTGAAGATATAGCGGTGCGTTTCCCCTTTTGGCGGCGCCGCGCCGCCGTAGCCCGCTTTGCCAAAGTCAGTGCGCGTCTGAATCGCGCCGTCAGGCAGAGCAACCAGATCGGAACCGGAGCCCTGCGGCAGCACGCGCGTGTCGGCGGGCAGGTTTGCCACGATCCAGTGCCACCAGCCCGACCCGGTTGGCGCATCCGGATCGTAGCAGGTCACGACAAAACTTTTGGTTCCCGCTGGCACATCGTCCCACGCCAGATGGGGAGAGATATTATCCCCCTGATAACCCATCCCGTTAAACACGTGACGTTCCGGCAGCTTTTCGCCGTCGCGCAAATCTTTACTGATGATTTTCATCCGATTTCCCTCGTTACTCACTCATTCAGAAAGTGTAACGCATGGGGTTAAATCGCGAAATGCGCTGAAGTGTTAACGGCTTCAACCACTGCCCCGGTCAGCTTGCGGAGCTGATCCGCAGAAATGCTGTACGGCGGCATGAGGTAAATCAGCTTACCGAAAGGTCGCACCCACACGCCCTGGTCAACGAAGAAGCGCTGCAACGCGGCCATGTTCACCGGATGCGTTGTCTCGATTACCCCGATGGCGCCCAGTACGCGGACGTCCGCGACGTATTCCGCCTCCGCCGCCGCGCTTAACTGCTGCTTCAGCTGCGCCTCAATCGCCACCACCTGCGTCTGCCATGCGCCGCTTTCCAGAATGGCGAGGCTTTCGCTTGCCACGGCGCAGGCCAGCGGGTTGCCCATAAACGTCGGGCCGTGCATAAAGCAGCCCGCGTCGCCGTCGCTGATGGTATCGGCAACCTGGCGGGTGGTAAGCGTGGCGGAGAGCGTCATGGTGCCGCCGGTGAGCGCTTTCCCCAGGCACAGAATATCCGGCGCGATCCCCGCATGCTCGCAGGCGAACAATTTCCCGGTGCGGCCAAAGCCGGTGGCGATCTCATCGGCAATCAGCAGGATCCCTTCGCGGTCGCACATCTTCCGAATGCGCCTCAGCCACTCGGGATGGTACATCCGCATTCCGCCCGCGCCCTGCACAATCGGTTCGAGAATAACGGCGGCAATCTCGTGGCGATGGGCCGCCATCAGCCGCGCGAAGCCCACCATGTCCATCTCGTCCCATTCGCCGTCGAAGCGGCTCTGCGGGGCTGGCGCAAACAGGTTTTCCGGCAGATAGCCTTTCCACAGGCTGTGCATGGAGTTGTCCGGATCACATACCGACATCGCGCCGAAAGTGTCGCCGTGATAGCCGTTGCGGAAGGTAAGGAACCGCTGGCGCGTTTCGCCCTTCGCATGCCAGTACTGCAACGCCATTTTCATCGCCACTTCCACGGCCACCGAGCCGGAGTCGGCCAGGAAAACACACTCCAGCGATTCAGGCGTCATCGCTACCAGGCGACGGCATAAATCCACCGCGGGCTGATGCGTGATCCCGCCAAACATCACGTGTGACATCTGGTCAATCTGCGCTTTCATCGCCGCGTTTAGTCGCGGGTGGTTGTAGCCATGGATCGCCGCCCACCAGGAGGACATCCCGTCAACAAGCCGCTCGCCACTGGCAAGATGCAGCTCGCAGCCGTGGGCAGAGGCTACCGGATAGACGGGAAGGGGGCGGGTCGTGGAGGTGTAAGGGTGCCAGATATGCTGCTTGTCGAAGGCGAGATCGTCCTGGGTCATAATCGACTTGTAAACCATTTTGAAAAGTTTTAGGTTTACAAGTATAAACCGAACCGACAATTAACAAAACCCTTTGGAGAAGCCCGATGGCTCACCACGCACGCTGGACGATGTCGCAAGTCACTGAATTATTCAATAAACCTTTCCTGGAGCTGATGTTTGAGGCGCAACAGGTGCACCGCCAGCACTTCGATCCGCGTCATGTTCAGGTCAGCACGTTGCTGTCGATCAAAACCGGGGCTTGCCCGGAAGACTGCAAATATTGCCCGCAAAGCGCGCGCTATAAAACCGGTCTCGAATCCGAGCGCCTGATGGAAGTCGAGCAGGTGCTCGACTCCGCGCGCAAGGCCAAAAACGCTGGCTCGACCCGCTTCTGCATGGGCGCGGCGTGGAAAAATCCGCATGACCGTGACATGCCCTATCTGGAGCAGATGGTGAAGGGGGTGAAGGAGATGGGGCTTGAAGCCTGCATGACCCTGGGCACGCTGAACGAGGAGCAGGCGCAGCGTCTCTCGGCGGCGGGGCTGGATTACTACAACCACAACCTCGATACTTCGCCGGAGTTCTACGGCAACATCATCACCACGCGCACCTATCAGGAGCGTCTGGACACGCTGGATAAAGTGCGTGATGCGGGGATCAAGGTCTGTTCCGGCGGGATCGTGGGACTGGGCGAGACGGTAAAAGATCGTGCCGGCCTGCTGTTACAGCTGGCAAACCTGCCGACCCCGCCGGAAAGCGTGCCCATCAACATGCTGGTGAAGGTAAAAGGGACGCCGCTGGCGGATAACGAGGACGTGGATGCCTTCGATTTCATCCGCACCATCGCGGTGGCGCGCATCATGATGCCGACCTCTTACGTTCGCCTCTCTGCCGGTCGCGAGCAGATGAGCGAGCAGACCCAGGCGATGTGCTTCATGGCCGGGGCCAACTCCATCTTCTACGGCTGCAAACTGCTGACCACGCCAAACCCGGAAGAGGACAAAGATGTCCAGCTGTTCCGCAAGCTGGGGCTGAACCCACACCAGACCGAGGTACAGGCGGGGGATAACGAGCAACAGCAGCAGCTGGAGCAGCAGATTTTTAACGCCGACACCGACCAGTTCTACAACGCGGCAGCCGTATGACCTGGCAGGCACGTATCAGGACCGCGCTCGACGAGCGGCGGGCGGCGGATGCGTTTCGGGTGCGCAGGGTAGTGGAAAACGGTGCAGGCCGTTTTCTCTCCCGGGAAGGAGAGCGGTTCTGTAATTTCTCCAGCAACGATTATCTGGGCCTGAGCCAGCACCCGCAGATCGTTCGCGCCTGGCAGCAGGGCGCGGATCGTTACGGCGTGGGCAGCGGTGGCTCCGGGCACGTCAGCGGCTACACCACGGCGCATCAGGCGCTGGAGGAAGAGCTGGCCGACTGGCTGGGCTACCCGCGGGCGCTGCTGTTTATCTCCGGTTTTGCCGCGAATCAGGCGGTGATTGCCGCCCTGATGGGCAAAGACGACCGCATCATCGCGGACCGCCTGAGCCACGCGTCCCTGCTTGAAGCGGCCAGTCTCAGCCCGGCGCAGCTGCGGCGTTTTGCCCATAACGATGCCTCTCAGCTGAACGTCCTGCTGGGTAAACCCTGTTCAGGGCTTCAGCTGGCGGTGACGGAAGGGGTATTCAGCATGGACGGCGACAGCGCGCCCCTTGCCACCTTGCATGACGTCGCAAAACAGCAGAACGCCTGGCTGCTGGTCGACGATGCCCACGGCATTGGCGTCACCGGCGAGGAGGGGCGCGGAAGCGCGCACCAGCAACGCGTCAGGCCGGAACTGCTGGTGGTCACCTTCGGCAAAGGCTTTGGCGTCAGCGGCGCCGCGGTGTTGTGCAGCGAGCCGGTGGCCGATTACCTGGTGCAGTTCGCCCGGCACCTGATCTACAGCACCAGCATGCCCCCGGCGCAGGCCGTGGCGCTCTCTGCGTCGCTTGCGGTGATCCGCGGCGAAGACGGCGCTGAACGCCGGGCGCGCCTGGCCGACCATATTCAGCGTTTTCGCCGGGGGGTAAGCGCACTGCCTTACCGGCTTACCGACTCGCACAGCGCCATTCAGCCCGTGATTGTGGGTGAAAACCCTCGGGCGCTGATGCTGGCACAGGCGCTACGAGAGCGCGGGCAGTGGGTCACGGCGATCCGCCCACCCACCGTGCCGCCAGGCACCGCGCGCTTGCGTCTGACGCTCACGGCAGCGCACGAGCCGCAGGATATCGATACGCTTCTGGAGGCACTGTATGTCTCCTGTCAATAAACAGGCCGTTGCCGCCGCGTTTGGCCGGGCAGCGCAAAGCTATTCACAGCACGATGAGCTGCAACGCCTGAGCGCCCGCGGGCTGCTGGCCGCGCTTGGTGAGGGGCGTTTTGCGCAGGTGCTCGACGCTGGCTGCGGGCCTGGCGGCAATAGCCGCTACTGGCGCGCAACGGGTAGCCACGTCACGGCGCTGGATTTATCCGCGCAGATGCTGGATGAGGCCCGCCAGCAGCAGTCAGCAGACCGTTATCTGGTGGCCGATATCGAGGCCATCCCGCTGGAGGATGCGCTGTTTGACCTCGTCTGGAGCCATCTGGCGGTGCAGTGGTGCGCCAGCCTGCCGCAGGCCCTACGCGAGCTATACCGCGTGGCGCGGCCCGGCGGAGCGGTGGCCTTTACCACCCTGTTGGAAAGTTCGTTGCCAGAGCTGAATCAGGCGTGGAGGGCAGTGGATGCGCAGCCGCACGCCAACCGGTTTCTCTCGCACCAACAGGTCACTCAGGCGCTGGCAGGCTGGCGCTATCGCTGCATGGTCCAGACCGTCACCCTCGAATTTAGCGATGCGTTAAGCGCCATGCGATCGCTTAAGGGCATAGGCGCGACGCACCTGCACGCCGGACGGGAGAAGAAACCCCTTACCCGCGGCCAACTCCAGCGTCTCGAGCTGGCCTGGCCGCAGGAGCGGGGCCGGTTCCCGCTCTCTTATCATCTTTTTCATGGGATTATTGAACGTGACTGAACGTTATTTTGTTACCGGCACGGACACTGAAGTCGGTAAAACGGTTGCCAGCGCCGCGCTGTTGCAGGCGGCGCGTCTGCTGGGGAAAACTACGGCCGGGTATAAGCCCGTAGCCTCCGGCAGCGAGATGACGCCGGAAGGCTTACGTAATACCGATGCGCTGGCGCTACAGCGTAACAGCAGCCTTACGCTGGCCTATTCTGCGGTGAACCCCTATACCTTTGCTGAACCCACCTCGCCGCACATCGTCAGCGTCGATGAAGATCGTCCGATTGATTTTTCGGTGCTCTCTTCCGGGTTACGCGTCCTGGAAACGCAGGCCAACTGGGTGCTGGTGGAGGGGGCTGGCGGCTGGTTTACCCCGCTGTCCGACGAGCAGACATTTGCTGACTGGGTGCAGGCCGAGCAGCTTCCGGTCATTCTGGTGGTTGGCGTGAAGCTTGGCTGTATCAATCACGCCATGCTGACCGCCCAGGCCGTGCAGCAGGCCGGGTTGCGTCTGGCAGGGTGGATTGCCAATGACGTGGTAGCGCCGGGTAAACGTCATGCTGAGTATCTGGCGACGCTGAAGCGGGTGCTGCCTGCGCCGTTTCTCGGCGAGATCCCGTGGCTTGCCGACGGCGCAGAGCAGGCGGAAACCGGACGCTATCTCGACCTCAGCGCCTTATGTCCCGCGCCATCCAGTGCGCAATAAGGTCGTCATCCAGCTCGTTAACGTGGCCCTGTGCCACGTTACGTCCGCGATAGAGCATGCAGAAACGATCCGCTACCCGGCGGATAAACGACAGCTGTTGCTCCGCTAACAGCACCGTCATTCCCAGCTCCCGATTCAACCGCACCAGCAACTGCCCCAGCCTGCGCGCGAAACCGTGCCCCGCGCCATGCATGGGCTCATCCAGAATCAACACGCGCGGACGATTAACCAGCGCACTGGCGAGGGCCAGCTGATACTGGTCGTCAGGGGACAGCGCAGAGGCACGGCTCTGTCGCAGCGGATAGAGCTCCGGAAACAGGGCATACACGTCACTTTTTGATGCCGGGTCGGGTTTCCCCGTCGCCCGCATAGCGATATGCAGATTTTCATCGACGGTCAGCTGGGAAAATATTCGCCGATCCTGCGGGACGTAGCCTATCGTCGGCGGCGCCGGGAATGCTGACGCAGGGCTGAGCAAGTTATGCGGCGGCGCGCCAGCCTCATGCCAGATGATGGTGCCGCTCTCGACGGGCACCTTTCCGGTAATGCAGTTCATAAGCGTGGATTTGCCCATGCCAGGCAGGCCAACAATGCCCGTACAGATGCCTTGCGGGAAATCGATATTCACGTTCCATAGCGTATGTTGGCTTCCGTAAAACTGATTTACAGCACGCAGACTCAACATCTTTCTCTCCTTAAAAATGTGTGGGGTGATGCACAGAGTGATGTCTGCAAAACGCCTGCCAGGAACTTCATAATGATTAAAAAAAGGCCATTTTTAGGAATAACTCACTATCAAAAGCTGAACGTTTATACGAATTGCACACTCCCGGTGCTGCGTATGTCGAATTGTGGTGCAGGAGAAATGACAGAATTGTGATTAAGATCTCGCCAGTCGCTTATGAAAAAATGAACGTTTTCCAGGCAAAAAAGAGTGATAAAAATTTTTTACTGCCGCTTCGTGGGAAAAACCGGGAATTTGCTGGAGTGCATGCTGTACGGGCTGGAAGCAGTTATCCACTATTCCTGTGGATAACCTTGTGCATTAGAGTTAGAAAACCCGCGATAAGCGAGAGAATACGCGGGTTACAACCAAATTGATGCGAAACGCGGCTTAATAAATTAGTCTTTATTTTTTAACGAATTAGATAAAAGCAATTCCCTCAACGCCAGCGAGACCTGTTGCCATAAAACTTTCATAACCGCCCTTGACAAATGTTAAAAAAGTAATAGTTCTGGGGATAACCCCCTGAGGCTGGTGTTTTATTTTGTCACAGTCGAAATTTGGCTCGCGAACGCACTAATCCTCTCTGCGCTACGCTAAATATCCTGACACGCTACTGGTTTTTCATCCAGTGTTTTTTACTGGCAATCCTGGCTACAACGAGTAAAATTACTCACCTGCCGCTTATTCTGTCATCAGGTCGTCGCCCATGAGTAAACCGTTTAAACTGAATTCTGCTTTCCGTCCTTCCGGGGATCAGCCCGAGGCTATTCGTCGCCTGGAAGAGGGGCTGGAGGACGGGCTGGCGCACCAGACCCTGCTGGGAGTTACCGGTTCGGGCAAAACCTTCACCATTGCCAACGTCATTGCCGATCTCCAGCGTCCGACGATGGTTCTCGCGCCGAACAAAACGCTGGCGGCGCAGCTGTATGGTGAGATGAAAGAGTTCTTCCCGGAAAACGCGGTGGAGTATTTCGTCTCCTACTACGACTACTACCAGCCGGAAGCCTACGTTCCCAGCTCCGACACGTTTATCGAGAAAGATGCCTCGGTGAACGAACATATCGAGCAGATGCGTTTGTCGGCGACCAAGGCGCTGCTGGAGCGTCGTGATGTGGTGGTGGTGGCCTCGGTGTCGGCGATCTACGGCCTGGGCGATCCGGATCTCTATCTCAAGATGATGCTGCACCTGACGCAGGGGATGATCATCGATCAGCGTGCGATTTTGCGCCGTCTGGCGGAGTTGCAGTACACCCGTAACGATCAGGCGTTCCAGCGCGGGACCTTCCGCGTGCGCGGCGAGGTGATTGATATCTTCCCGGCGGAGTCGGACGATATGGCGCTGCGCGTAGAGCTGTTCGACGAAGAGGTTGAACGTCTGTCGCTGTTCGATCCGTTGACCGGTCACGTCGAGTCGGTGATCCAGCGCTTCACCATCTACCCGAAAACGCACTATGTAACGCCGCGCGAGCGTATTGTGCAGGCGATGGAAGAGATCAAAACCGAGCTGGCGGACCGCCGTAAGGTGCTGCTGGCGAACAATAAGCTGCTGGAAGAGCAGCGCCTGAGCCAGCGTACCCAGTTCGATCTGGAGATGATGAACGAGTTGGGCTACTGCTCCGGCATCGAAAACTACTCGCGCTACCTCTCCGGGCGCGGGCCGGGCGAAGCGCCGCCGACGCTGTTTGACTACCTTCCGGCGGACGGCCTGCTGGTGATCGACGAATCCCACGTTACGATCCCCCAGATCGGCGGGATGTACCGCGGTGACCGCGCGCGTAAAGAGACGCTGGTGGAGTACGGGTTCCGACTGCCGTCAGCGCTGGACAACCGTCCGATGAAGTTTGAAGAATTTGAGGCGCTTGCTCCGCAGACCATCTACGTATCGGCGACGCCGGGCAACTACGAGCTGGAAAAATCCGGTGATGACGTGGTGGACCAGGTGGTGCGTCCGACCGGGCTGCTGGATCCGATTATCGAGGTGCGTCCGGTGGCGACGCAGGTGGACGATCTGCTCTCGGAAATACGTGCCCGCTCCGTCATCAACGAGCGCGTGCTGGTTACCACGCTCACCAAACGTATGGCGGAAGATTTGACGGAGTATCTGGAAGAACACGGCGAGAAGGTGCGGTATCTGCACTCGGATATCGATACCGTGGAGCGTATGGAGATCATCCGCGATCTGCGTCTGGGCGAGTTCGACGTGCTGGTCGGTATTAACCTTCTGCGAGAAGGGCTGGATATGCCTGAGGTGTCGCTGGTGGCGATTCTGGACGCGGACAAAGAGGGCTTCCTGCGTTCCGAGCGCTCGCTGATCCAGACCATTGGCCGCGCCGCGCGTAACGTCAACGGGAAGGCGATCCTGTACGGGGATAAAATCACCCCGTCGATGGCCAAAGCGATTGGCGAAACGGAACGTCGTCGCGAGAAGCAGCAGCGCTACAACGAAGAGCACGGCATCACGCCGCAGGGGCTGAACAAGAAGGTGGTGGATATCCTGGCGCTGGGTCAGAACATTGCGAAGACCAAAGCGAAAGGTCGCGGCAAGGCCCGTTCAGTGGTGGAAGAGGATACCGTCGCGCTGACGCCGAAAGCGTTGCAGCAGAAGATCCACGAGCTGGAAGGGCAGATGATGCAGCATGCGCAGAACCTGGAGTTCGAAGAGGCCGCACAAATCCGCGATCAGCTGCATCAGCTGCGGGATCTGTTTATTGCGGCATCGTAGTTTTTTGCCCGGTGGCGTTTTCTCCCTCTCCCTGTGGGAGAGGGTTCCCCAGTAATTTGAAAGCAAAAGCGATAACGTTGCCTCAGAAAAACTGAGGGCTTTTAGCGATGCCTCGGTCCGGCTGTAAATCGCTGAGGCGTTTCCTGTAGGCCGGGGCGAGGCGCAGGGATGCGCCGAGAGGGCGGGCTTTACAGGGATGTTACCTCCGCCCGTCCCCGATAAGCCGGAAGGAATAAGCCGAAGGCACCGCGAAGCGGCGATTTTCCGCCGGAAGCCCGGGTCGCCAGGGTGGCGGCGACTGAGCCACCCTGGC
>NZ_JADBRE010000010.1:0-121410 GCF_014930525.1 Enterobacter cloacae complex sp. S1 | reverse complement strand
TCACCCCAGCCCTCTCCCTTAAGGGAGAGGGGGCCGTCTGTGCAGGCATTATTTTGTGGGGAACCCTCAGCCCTGTGGGAGAGGGCCGGGGTGAGGGCATCAGGCCGCACAAAACGAACCTAACCTAATGCCTGAATCGCCTTCTCCAGCGCCTCGCGCAGCAAATGGCGGTCGTGGCGATATTTAATATCGCTGGCTTCCAGCGGCTCCTGCACCACCACGCGATCGCCAATCCCCGATACATCCACTTTCGGCCCGACCACGACACCATCGATAATTTTCTTACCAACGTACTGTTCCATCAGGTCCAGCTTATCCGCCAGCGACAGGCTTGCCGCCGCCGGGCTGAGTTCGCGGCCTAAATTACCGATATAGACCATGGGCGCAGGCGTTCTGCGGAGCGCCTGCGCCAGCTCTTTCACCAGCAGGATCGGCATCAGGCTGGTATAAAAACTTCCCGGCCCAATCAGGATCAGATCGGCCTCGGCAATCGCTTCTACCGCTTCACGCGTTGCGGGTACGCTGGGGTAGGTCATCAGCTCTTTTGGCGGAAGAAGAAGCTGGTCGATATTCACTTCACCATACACTTCGTGATCGTCGGCATCGATCGCCATTAAATCCACCGGCTGTTCAGACATCGGGATCAGGAATGCATCCACCTTTAACAGGTTACGAATTAAATTGATCGCTTCCAGAGGGCGCACGCTCAGGTGATCCAGCGCCTTTAACATCAGATTTCCAAGGTTATGGCCTGAAAGTTCACCATTTCCGCCAAAACGGTACTCAAACATCGCCGAGGCCACGCTTGGCTCCGTGATAAGCTGGTTGAGGCAATTGCGCATGTCACCCCAGGCAATCCCGCCTTCAGCACGTCGGATCCGCCCGGTTGAGCCGCCGTTGTCCGTTGTTGTCACGATGCCCGTCAGGCGCGAGCCCAGTGACGATAACGACGACATCACTCGTCCCAGACCGTGACCTCCGCCAAGAGCGACCACACGGTCCAGATCCGCAAAAGTGCGATTGCGCATACCTATTCCTTATCCTGTTAAGCTTGCGTCACAGTAACGCAACTACTCCTAAAAGACGATGCCTCTCACAAACCATAATGACGTATATCAATGCGAAAGCGCTGTTTTTGCGTATTCTGTAGTGAAAATGCACGATAACATCGTTATATATAAATTTATATAGCGAAAAGCGACAATGGCGAAGTGGCGATTTCCACGCTACTATCGCCATAACCACGTTTTCAAAACTGAAAACATACACTCTAGCCCTGGCGCCTGTGTCGAGAGATATGGCGCCCTGGCCGTGGCGGATTTGCCACCAGGGTACAGAAAGAAATGACTGTGCCTCCCGATCTGGAAAGGTGTACATGGCTTCACAACTTACTGATGCTTTCGCGCGTAAGTTTTTCTACTTACGTTTGTCGATTACCGACGTGTGTAACTTCCGTTGCACCTACTGCCTGCCCGATGGCTACAAGCCGGGCAGCGTCACCAATAATGGCTTTCTCTCCGTGGATGAAGTACGCCGCGTCACGCGCGCGTTCTCTGAACTTGGCACGGAAAAAGTGCGTCTTACCGGGGGAGAGCCCTCCCTGCGCCGTGATTTCCCTGACATCATTGCCGCCGTGCGTGAAAACGAACGTATCCGCCAGATCGCGGTGACTACCAACGGTTACCGCATGGCGCGTGACGTGGCGAACTGGCGCGATGCGGGGCTGACGGCGATCAACGTCAGCGTCGATAGCCTGGACGCTCGTCAGTTCCACGCCATTACCGGCCAGGATAAGTTCCAGCAGGTGATGGACGGTATCGATGCCGCGTTCACCGCCGGTTTCGACAAGGTCAAAGTCAATACCGTGTTGATGCGTGATGTGAACCACCATCAGCTGGACACTTTCCTGGCGTGGATCAAACCGCGCCGCATTCAACTGCGTTTTATTGAGCTGATGGAGACCGGGGAGGGCAGCGAGCTGTTCCGTCGCCATCATATCTCCGGCATGGTTCTGCGCGACGAACTGCTGAAACGCGGCTGGATCCACCAGATCCGCCAGCGCAGCGATGGCCCGGCGCAGGTCTTTTGTCATCCGGATTATGAAGGCGAAATCGGCCTGATCATGCCCTATGAAAAAGACTTCTGTGCCAGCTGCAACCGCCTGCGCGTCTCCTCCGTCGGCAAGCTCCATCTTTGCCTGTTCGGGGATGGCGGCGTCGATCTGCGCGATTTGCTGGAAGATGACGCCCAGCAGGACGCGCTTGAAGCACGTATTTCCGAGGCGCTGACGCACAAAAAGCAGACCCATTTCCTGCATCAGGGCAACACCGGCATTACTCAGAACCTGTCCTATATCGGCGGGTAATCAGGCTTTAGAAGGAACCAGAAGATGAGTCAGGTAAGCGCGGAATTTATCCCGACACGCATTGCTATTCTTACCGTTTCCGAACGTCGTGGTGAAGAGGATGATACCTCTGGCCACTGGCTGCGCGAGGCGGCACACGAAGCCGGACACCAGATTGTTGATAAAGCGATCGTCAAAGAAAACCGTTACGCCATTCGCGCTCAGGTCTCACAGTGGATTGCGAGCGATGACGTCCAGGTTGTGCTGATCACTGGCGGCACCGGCTTTACCGCAGGCGACCAGGCGCCGGAAGCGCTGCTCCCGCTGTTCGATCGCGAAGTGGAAGGCTTCGGCGAAGTGTTCCGCATGCTCTCCTTTGAAGAGATTGGCACCTCTACGCTTCAGTCCCGTGCCGTCGCGGGGGTGGCGAATAAGACGCTGATCTTCGCCATGCCGGGGTCGACCAAAGCCTGCCGCACCGCGTGGGAAAACATTATTGCCCCGCAGCTGGATGCCCGTACCCGTCCATGTAATTTCCATCCCCATTTAAAGAAATAAGCTATGTCACAACTGACCCACATTAACGCCGCTGGCGAAGCGCATATGGTGGATGTCTCCGCCAAAGCCGAAACGGTGCGCGAGGCGCGTGCTGAAGCGTTCGTCACCATGCTGCCGGAGACGCTGGCGATGATTATCGACGGTAGCCATCACAAGGGTGATGTGTTTGCCACCGCCCGCATCGCCGGTATTCAGGCCGCTAAACGTACCTGGGACCTCATCCCGCTCTGCCATCCGCTGATGCTCAGCAAAGTGGAGGTAAATTTGCAGGCACAGCCGGAGCATAACCGCGTGCGTATCGAGTCCCTGTGCCGCTTAACCGGGAAAACCGGCGTGGAGATGGAGGCGTTGACGGCGGCCTCCGTGGCGGCGCTGACCATCTACGACATGTGTAAAGCGGTACAGAAAGATATGGTGATTGGCCCGGTGCGTCTGCTGGCAAAAAGCGGCGGCAAATCCGGTGATTTTAAGGTGGAAAGCCATGATTAAGGTGCTCTTTTTTGCTCAGGTCCGTGAGCTGGTCAATACCGACAGCCTGACGCTGGACGGCGCTTTCGAAAACGTCGCCGCCCTGCGTGCGCATCTGGCGGCGCAAGGCGACCGCTGGGCGCTGGCGCTGGACGAAGGCAAACTGCTGGCCGCCGTGAATCAGACGCTGGTGGAGTTGACCCACCCGCTGGCCGATGGGGACGAAGTGGCCTTCTTCCCGCCGGTCACAGGGGGTTAAGATGACGGAAACCCGAATTCTGGTCGGCCATGAGCGTTTTAACGTGGGCACGGAATATGACTGGCTGGCCGGGCGCGACGAAGACGGCGCGGTCGTGACGTTTACCGGGAAAGTGCGTAATCATAATCTCGGCGACAGCGTAAAAGCGCTGACGCTGGAGCACTATCCGGGAATGACCGAAAAATCGCTGGCGGCCATTGTGGAAGAGGCGCGAGGCCGCTGGCCGCTGGGGCGCGTTACGGTTATCCATCGCATCGGCGAAATGTGGCCCGGCGAAGAGATAGTGTTTGTCGGCGTCACCAGCGCCCACCGCGGGAGCGCTTTTGCGGCGGGGGAGTTCATCATGGATTACCTTAAAACCAAAGCGCCGTTCTGGAAGCGTGAAGCGACGCCGGAAGGTGAGCGCTGGGTGGAATCGCGCGACAGCGATAAACATGCCGCCAGCCGTTGGTAGTTGGTTTACGCGGATGTGTTACTCTTAACGTGTGTGTTTACTTAATCAGGAGTGAATCATGGACCGATTTCCGC
The DNA here is from genome assembly GCF_014930525.1 of Enterobacter cloacae complex sp. S1. Classification (NCBI taxonomy): domain Bacteria; kingdom Pseudomonadati; phylum Pseudomonadota; class Gammaproteobacteria; order Enterobacterales; family Enterobacteriaceae; genus Enterobacter; species Enterobacter cloacae complex sp. S1. The sequence goes on along the minus strand of NZ_JADBRE010000010.1, from coordinate 117,253 downwards.
GTTCCGATTCGATAGTTCAGCAGACCCGTAGCGGGCTGCAAACCTACATGGCTCAGGTGTATGGCTGGATGACGGTTGGCCTGCTGCTTACCGCGTTTATCGCGTGGTATGCGGCAAACACGCCTGAACTGATGATGTTTATCTTCTCAAGCAAAATCACCTTCTTTGGGCTGATTATTGCGCAACTGGCGCTGGTGTTCGTGCTCTCCGGGCTGGTGCACAAGCTCAGTGCGGGTATGGCGACCACGCTGTTTATGCTCTATTCGGCGCTGACCGGGCTGACGCTTTCCAGTATTTTCATCGTTTACACCTACTCTTCCATCGCCAGCACGTTTGTGGTGACCGGCGGGATGTTCGGTGTGATGAGCCTGTACGGTTACACCACCAAACGTGACCTGAGCGGCTTCGGCAACATGCTGTTTATGGGGCTGATTGGGATTGTGCTGGCGTCGCTGGTTAACCTGTGGCTGAAGAGTGACGCGCTGATGTGGGCGGTGACCTATATCGGGGTGGTGATCTTCGTGGGCTTAACCGCTTACGACACCCAGAAGCTGAAAAACATCGGTGAACAAATTGATGTTCGCGACAGTTCAAACCTGCGCAAATACTCGATTCTGGGCGCGCTGACGCTTTATCTGGACTTCATCAACCTGTTCCTGATGCTGCTGCGTATCTTCGGCAACCGTCGCTAGTTATTTCCCCCTCACCCTAACCCTCTCCCTCAGGGAGAGGGGATTGCACGGTGCGGGCTTTTCTCCCTCTCCCCGTGGGAGAGGGCCGGGGTGAGGGCATCAGACCGCAGCGCTACCCGACACAACTCACTTCGCCAACATCCTCTCGTTCTTCGCGCGCAGCTTCTTCGCCCGACTCTCCAGCACCAGATAACAGACCGTTGCCAGCGCCAGCGGCAGGAAGTAGTAGATCATGCGGTACGCGAGCAGGGCGGCGATAATCGTCCCGTGAGACACATGCTCCCCCGCAAGCAGCGCGATAAACACCGCCTCCAGTACGCCAATACCCGCCGGAATATGCACAATCACCCCGGCAATACTGCTTACCAGCAGCACGCCCAGCACGAAGAAGTAGTTCACATCTTCGCCAATCAACAGCCAGATAATGGCCCCCATCGCCATCCAGTTGGCGCTGGAAACCACCATTTGCAGGACGGCAAACTTCCATGACGGCAGCACCAGCTTCTGGCCTTTAATGGTCATGTGACGACGTTTGGCAAAGGCGCAGGCCCACAGGTAGGCGGCGATGATCAGCAGCAGTACGATGCCCAGAATGCGCAGGGTAGCCTCATCGATGTACCAGTGCGCAGGCAGTTGCACCACGCCTATGGTGAAAATCACCCCGCCCAGCAGGATATACCCCAGCCAGTTGGTGGTGATGCTTAAGGAGAAAATACGCGTGATGGTGCCGCCGGGTAAGCCAAGGCGGGAGTACAGGCGATAGCGCATACCAATCCCGCCCACCCAGGTGCTCAGCGTCAGGTTAAAGGCGTAGCAGATGAATGACACCAGCATAACCTGCCGTTTGGCAAGCTTATGCCCGCAGTAGGCGCGTCCTAACAGGTCATAGCAGCCGTACATCAGGTAGCTCACAATCACCAGCCCAACGGCCCCCAGCAGGACTGTCCGGTTGTAGTTGCGAATCACTTTCCACACCTCTTCCCAGTCCACCTTCTGGGCATACACCACCAGCAGGACCGCGACGGCAATGAAGAACAGCCAGGTCAGGATTTTTTTCGCCAGCCGCCAGCGAGGATGAGATTTCGACATCAGGTTTTCCCTCCATCTTCCGCCTCTACGCGGTCCTGGGTTTCCATTTCGGGTTGCACAGGCGGATCCACCAGCGCCAGTTTCGGCGTATGCGCGGGCAGCCAGCCCACCATGGCCGGGAAGTGGCGCAGGAAGTGGAACACCACCACGCCGATGCCCACGTTCCACCAGCTCCGTTTCGGCACCATGGACTCATCCACACGCACGCAGTCTTTATTGATAAGACCCTGAAGGTTATCGCGCAGGGTCTGATTAAACTGGCGATCGTGGATGATCAGGTTCGCTTCCAGATTGAGCGATAAGCTCAGCGGATCGAGGTTGCTGGAGCCAACGGTCGCCCAGTGGTCATCCATCACGGCGACTTTGCCGTGCAGCGGGCGGCGGCGATATTCATAGATCTGCACGCCGCTTTTGACCAGATAGCGATAGAGCAGACGCGCGCCGACCTTCACAATCGGCATATCGGGCTCACCCTGCACGATAAGCTTTACGCTCACGCCGCGTCGGGCCGCGTTGCGCATGGCGTGCAAAATCCGGTAACCGGGGAAGAAATAGGCGTTGGCGATAATCACCTCGCGCTTCGCGTTCGCCAGCATCTTCAGGTAATGACGCTCGATATCGTCCCGGTGCTCCTCGTTATCCCGCCAGACGAACAGCGCCTGCGCCTCGCCGGGCTTGCGGTTCTCTTCCGGGCGATGGCGGCGTCGCCACCAGCGGCGTGCGGCCTCTTTGCCGGGTAAGTTTTCCAGCACGAACAGCTGGATGTCCTGAACCACCGGTCCTTCGATACGGATCGCGTAGTCCTGTTTAGCTTCGGGACCGTAATCCGACATATGCTCGGCGGAGTAGTTAATGCCGCCAACGAAGGCCACCGTTTCATCCACCACCACAATTTTGCGGTGCATTCGGCGGAACAGGTTGGTGCGCATGCCGAACAGACGCGGGCCGGGATCGTAATAGCGGAACACCACCCCTGCGGCGGTGAGCTCGTTAACAAATTCGTCGCTGAGATCCGGCGAACCATATCCGTCGAGCAGAACCTCGATTTTTACACCGCGACGGGCGGCATGCAGCAGTGCGCTGTGCAACTGCCTGCCCACGTCGTCTTCAAACCAGATAAACGTTTCGAGAAAGACTTTCTGCTGTGCGTGGCTAATCGCCTCAAAAACCGCCGGATAAAAGTTATCGCCATTTTCCAGCAGCGTAATACGGTTACCTTCCTGCCATGTGCATTTCATAAGTGGATCTCCGCGCTGAGTGGGGCATGGTCGGAGAGATGTCGCCAGTTGAGTAAAGCCAGCGCCGTCGGGCTGCTGGCGTGGGCATTTTTTACGTAGATACGGTCAAGGCGCAGCAGGGGGAAGCGCACCGGAAACGTCCGCGCGGGACGACCGCGTGAGCGGGTAAAGATCTCCTCCAGCCCCGCCTTCACCTTAAGCGGATGGTTGGCCCGCTGTCGCCAGTCGTTGAAATCACCGGCCACCACTACGGGCTCGCCCTCCGGCAGCGCATTGGTCCAGTCTGCCAGCATCTGTAGCTGGGCCTGACGGTGGGCTTCACGCAGGCCAAGATGAACACAGCCCACATGAATGGGAAAATCGAGCGCCGGGGGGGTGATACGACAGTATAACAGCCCGCGTTTTTCGCTCTCGCCAACGGAGACGTCGCGGTTCTCATAATGCTCGATAGGAAAACGCGACAGCACCGCGTTACCGTGATGCCCCTCCGGGTAGACCGCATTGCGCCCATAGGCGTAATCGCTCCACATGGTATCCGCCAGAAACTCGTAGTGGGGCGTGTCGGGCCAGTTTTCGAAATGCATAGGGTGCACTTCGTGCGCGCCCATGACCTCCTGGAGGCAAACAATATCGGCGCTGACGGTGCGTACCGCGTCGCGCAGCTCCGGTAAAATGAAGCGGCGGTTAAATGCTGTGAAGCCCTTATGAATGTTTATCGTCAGCACCTTAAGCGAGAAATGCTGCGTTTTTTTGCTCATAAACACCTTCCTGGGTGACTATCCCGATGAAAATAAAGTGTAGTAGGCGTCACAAAAAGATGCGGCGTTACGGAATTTTCCGTAAAGTGCGGTAGTCTGAATTAGCAGAGAAAAATCCTTCAGGAGAGAAGCCATGAAGTGGCAACAACGCGTTCGTGTCGCAACCGGTTTGAGTTGCTGGCAGATAATGTTGCATTTACTGGTCGTGGCCGTACTGGTGATGGGCTGGATGAGCGGCACGCTGGTGCGTGTCGGCTTAGGGTTATGCGTGGTTTACGGCGTGACCGTGCTGTCGATGCTGTTTTTACAGCGTCACCACGACGCGCGCTGGCGTGAAGTGGGTGATGTGCTCGAAGAGCTCACCACCACCTGGTATTTTGGTGCGGCAATGATCGTCCTGTGGCTGTTGTCACGCGTGTTGCAAAACAACCTGCTGCTGGCCCTGGCGGGTCTGGCTATCCTCGCAGGGCCTGCGGTGGTGTCGTTGCTCACCAAAGAGAAAAAGCTACGCGATGTTTCGTCTAAACATCGCATAGGCCACTGAGCCCGTTGTGGCCGCGATGACCAGTAGCGGCCACAAACTTCCCCACACAATATCCAGACTCGCATCCTTCAGATAGATTTGCTTGGTGATATCCGTGAAGTGACGAATCGGGTTTATCCACGTCAAATCCTGTAACCACATCGGCATGTTCTCCACTGGCGAAACATACCCTGAAAGCAAAATCGCCGGCATCATAAAGACAAACACCCCGATAAACGCCTGCTGCTGCGTTGAGCAGAGTGCGGAAATCAGCAGCCCAAACCCCACCAGCGACAGGCCGTAAATTACCATCGTGAAGTAAAACAGCGCCAGCGATCCGGCAAACGGGATCTGGTACGCCCATATTCCCACCCCCAGCACGATGGTGGCCTGGAACGTCGCGACAATCAGTGCCGGCACCGCCTTGCCGACAAATATCTGCCAGGTGGCGAGCGGTGAGACCAGCAGCTGATCCAGCGTACCTTGCTCACGTTCGCGCGCCACGGACAGCGAGGTGACAATCATCACGCCAATGGTGGTGATCATGGCGATTAATGACGGCACCACAAACCATTTATAGTCCAGGTTCGGGTTGTACCAGTTGCGCACTACCAGCTCGCTGTTGTTGGGTTTGGGTTTGCCCGCCATCAGCTCCTGCTGGTAATCCTTCACCACCTGTTGCAAATAGTTCGCCGCAATCTGGGCGCTGTTGGAGTTACGTCCGTCGAGGATCAGCTGCATCGGCGCGGTCTGGAATGTGTCCAGGTTGCGGGAGAAGTCCGCCGGGAAGCGCACCAGCAATAATGCTTTCTGCGTGTCGATGGTGGGCTGGATCGCCTGCGGGCTTTCCAGAAGCAGGACATGGGTAAAGGCTTTGGCGCGGGCGAAACGCTGCGTCAACTCGACGGAATGCTTGCCGTTGTCTTCGTTGTAAACGGCGATGGTGGCGTTGGTGACCTCCAGCGTGGCGGCAAACGGAAACAGTACAACCTGAAGTAGCACCGGCAGCACCAGAATGGCACGGGTCTGCGGCTCGCGCAGCAAGGATTGCAGCTCTTTGCGGATCAATGTCCATAAACGGTGAAACATCGCGTCGTCCTCCTGTCGGGTGGCGCTTGCGCTTACCCGACCTACAAAATCCGATGGCTAATCTAATCTTCTTTTCGTTTTCATCCACGTCAGCCCGATAAACATCACCGCCGACGCCAGCAAAAACAGGGTGTTGATAATCAGCACCACCGGAATATTTCCCGCCAGGAACAGGCTTTGCAGGGTGCTCACAAAGTAGCGCGCCGGAATGATGTACGTCACGGCGCGGATCACCGCCGGCATACTGTCTATCTGGAAGATAAAGCCGGAGAGCATAATCGACGGCAGGAAGGCGGCATTAAGCGCCACCTGCGCGGCGTTAAACTGGTTGCGGGTGATGGTGGAAATTAACAGTCCCATCCCCAGCGTGCTGAGCAAAAACAGGCTGGTAATAAAGAACAGCAGCACCAGCGAGCCGCGGTACGGCACGCCAAGAATAAATACCGAGACCAGCATACACAGCAGCATCGCCAGCATGCCGAGGAAGTAGTAGGGGATCAGCTTGCAGAGCAGCAGCTCGACGCGCGTCACTTCGGTCGAGAGCAGCGCCTCCATGGTGCCGCGCTCCCATTCGCGGGCGATCACCAGCGAGGTGAGGATCGCGCCAATCACCGTCATGATAATCGTCACCGCCCCCGGAATAATAAAATGCTGGCTGATGGCGGCGGGGTTAAACCAGTAGCGCGTCTGCACGTCAATCAGCGGTTCAAACTCCTCCCCCCGGTCTTCGGCGCGCTGCATCTGCCAGAGCTGCCAGATACCCTCCGCGTAGCCCTGCACGAAGTTGGCGGTGTTCGGCTCGCTGCCGTCGGTGATCACCTGAATTGGCGCATCGGCGCCCGGGCGTGCCATATTGGCGGCAAAATCGACCGGAATGACGATCAGACCGCGAATTTTTCCGGCCTGCATTTTCTGGATCAGTTCCTGCCGGTTGTCGCTGATGGTGGCATCGATGTAGGGCGAGCCGGTCATGGCGTGGGTGAAGTCCAGCGCCTCTTCGCTCTGCTGCTCCAGCAAAATCCCGACCCGCAGCTTGCTGGAGTCGAGGTTAATCCCGTAGCCGAAAATAAACAGCAGCAGCAGGGGGATCACCACCGCAATCAGCCAGCTGCTGGGGTCACGCACAATCTGCCGCGTCTCTTTGACGCACAGGGCGCGCACCCGGCGCCAGGAAAGGGCGTTACTGCGCATGAGTATTCTCCTTATCCCAGTCGTGGATGAGGGTGATAAACGCCTGCTCCATGGTCGGGTCCGGCTGTTCTTCGTCGGCGGCCTGCGCTTTCAGGTCATCCGGCGTGCCGTGGGCAATCAGCTTGCCGCGATAGACCAGCCCGATGCGGTCGCAATACTCTGCCTCGTCCATAAAGTGGGTGGTGACCATCACGGTCACGCCTTTTTCCACCATGCTATTGATATGCAACCAGAATTCGCGGCGGGTGAGGGGATCCACGCCTGACGTAGGTTCATCAAGAAACAGGATATCCGGCTCGTGCATCAGTGAGCAGGCCAGCGCCAGCCGCTGTTTGAAGCCAAGAGGCAGAGCGTCTGTAGCGTGTGAGGCGATATCGGTCAGGCCGAAGGCGTCGCACATGCGACCGATCTTCTCATTCTGTGCCCGTCCCCGCAGGCCATAGACGCCGGAGAAAAATCGCAGATTTTGCTCCACCGTTAGGTTGCCGTAGAGCGAAAACTTCTGCGCCATATAGCCCAGGTGCTGGCGCGCCTTGCCGGAGCTGACTTTGAGATCCATGTTCAGCACCAGCGCTTTGCCGGAGGTCGGTACCAGCAGGCCGCACATCATTTTAAAGGTGGTGGATTTCCCCGCGCCGTTCGGCCCGAGCAGGCCAAATATCTCGCCGCGCTTCACGGCAAAATTGACGTTATCGGTGGCGGCGAAATCGCCGAATTTTTTGGTGAGCGATTTCGCTTCAATGACCGTTTCGCCCGGCGTGCCTTCCACCGTGTGCAGGATGGCGCCAAGCGGTGATTCTGAGGTTCCCGCCCCGCCCAGCAGATCGATAAACGCATCTTCAAAGCGCGGCGCGGTCTCTGTCATGTCGATCTCAGGCATACCCTGCGCACGGCGGATATCGTCGGCGGTAGTCTCTTTTTTGAGGATCACGCGCACCGAACGGCCCTGAATCATCCCGTCGCTCACCTGCGGCAGCTTCAGTACCCGTTGCAGCAGCTTGCGGTTGGACTCCTGCGCGCTGTGCAGCAGAAAACTGCGCCCGGCCATGGTTTGCGTCAGCTCGGTGGGTTCGCCCTGATAGAGCAGTTCGCCTTCATTCATCAGCAGCACGTCGCGGCACTGCTCTGCTTCATCAAGGTAAGAGGTACTCCAGAGGATCAGCATGCCGTCACCCGCCAGCTCGTGCACCATCTGCCACAGCTCGCGGCGGGAAATCGGGTCCACGCCCACGCCGGGTTCATCCAGCAATAGCACCTTCGGTTCGCCCACCAGCGTGCAGGCCAGCCCTAGCTTCTGCTTCATCCCGCCGGAAAGTTTGCCCGCCAGCCGGTCGGTGAACGGGCCGAGGGAGGTAAACGCCAGCAGACGCTGGAAGGTTTTCTGCCGGGTTTCGCCGGTAACGCTGCGCAGATCGGCATACAGATTGAGGTTTTCCATTACCGTCAGATCTTCGTACAGACCAAACTTCTGCGGCATATAGCCGAGCATGCCGTGGAGCGCCGCGTCGTCTTTGATCGGATCGAGGCCAAGCACGCTGGCACTGCCTTCATCCGGCTTCAGCAATCCCGCCAGCATCCGCATCAGCGTGGTTTTACCCGCGCCGTCCGGCCCCACCAGCCCGGTCACATAGCCTTTCTGAATCGTACAATTCAGCGGTGCGACCGCCGGTTTGGCCATTCCCGGGAAGCGTTTGACCAGATTGTTGAGCTGGATAACCGCATCATTCATGTCGTTCCCCGTCGTTTAAGGTCACGGTAACAGGCATGCCCTGACGTAGCGCGTCGTCCGCATCGGTGACGATGATGCGCAAGCGATACACCAGGTCGGTACGCAGGTCCGGGGTTTCAACGGTTTTTGGCGTGAACTCGGCGGTAGGGGAGACGAAGCCCACTTTGCCGTGATACGGCTTGTCCGGGCGACCGTCGGTATAGAGCAGCAGTTCGCGGCCCGGCTGCATCTGGCCAAGATTTGGCTCATCAATGTAAGCGCGCACCCACACCGGACGGGTTAAGGAGAGCGTTAACACGGTGCTGCCCGCGCTGAGCATGCTGCCCGGCTCCACGGCGCGGGTCATCAGCGTGCCGTCAGACGGGGCGATTAACGTGGTGTCGTGCAGATCCAGCTCCGCCTGGGCTAACTGCGCCTGCGCCTGCTCAAGGCTGGCCTTCGCCTGGGCAATGTCCTGCGCACGGTTACCGGTGCGGTACTGGCTTAGCTTATCCTGGGCAGATTTCAGCGTCGCCTGTGCCTGGTCGCGGGATGAGCGCGCGTTTTCCAGGTCGTTGGCGGAAATAGTACGGCTTTTCCATAAGCCTTGCTGACGGTTATAGAAATTCTGCGCATAGTCATAGGCGGCTTTTGCCTGCTTAACGGCAGCGGCCGCCTGGGAGATCTCTTCGTCACGGTAGCCCGCCAGCATCAGGTCGTATTGCGCCTGTGCGACGGCGACGCCTGCTTTTGCCTGCATCAGCGCGTTCTCAAACGGGGCTTTGTCCAGCATTCCCAGCGTCTGCCCGGCTTTGATGGCATCGCCTTCGTCAACGTTCAGCGAGGCCAGCCGTCCGCCGACGCGGAAGCTCATGTTCACGGTGCGGATATCCACGTTGCCGTACAGCGTCAGGCCACGATCCTGCTGGCTCTGATACCACAGCCAGCCACCGATTCCCGCAGCAAGTAACACAACAACCACCAGAATGATGGCGACAGGTTTTTTCATGACTTCTGGCTCCTTTGCGTTAAGCCTTGCAGGATCAGATCAACGTGACAGGTAATGACCTGGCTAATTTGCGCGGCTTTATCCTCATCGAATTGTGTCCAGCCCGTACGTAACAGGATGGTCTCACGCCCCAGACGGAAGGCGAGCACTTCGCCCAGCAGGGCGTGGGTATGCAAAATGGTGTCGGTATCGCTGGCGTCCCGTCCGGTATAGGCGGCGATCAGCCGGGTCAGATGGCTGTGCATCGGGGCGATCACCTGATCGTGCACCAGCTGGTACGCGGCAGTGGGGGAGAGCTGCTCGCGGGAGATAAATTTGCTCAGGTTCAGCGTATCGTCGTGCGTCAGCAGGCGGATCATGTTGTGACAGGCGTTAAGGATCAGCTGGCGGATGGCAGCCCGGTCAGGCTCTGGCTGGCTGAACAGCGCGGTGGCTTCTTCCACGTGTGGGCGAAAGCTGGCGCCGATAAAATCCGCGATCCACTGGGCGCAGGCGAGGTATAAATCCTCTTTTGAGCCAAAATAGTAGGTGATGGCCGCAATATTCTGCCCGGCCTGAGCGGCGATATCCCGCGTGGTGGCATGCAGACCATACTCGCCAAACTGCGCCAGCGCGGCGGCGATAAGCTGACTTTTCGCCTGTTCGCCTTTGGTTGTCGTTGGGGTTGTATTCATAGCAGCATTAAAAATTAATCAATCGATTGATTAAGATTATGCCTGATTTGCGCAAACGTCGAGTCATCGCCGGGGATATTTTATGCGCCACGTCACAAAAGCTGCTACACTCCGCTCCTTCGCGACATTGTGGTTTTTGTCCTTCTATTCGTTATATCTCCCTGAAAACTACACCTGTGATGGTCGGGGCGGTTCGGAGTTTTTATGTCTTTTGATTCCCTTGGTCTGAACCCGGAAATTCTGCGCGCCATCGCAGAGCAGGGCTACGTTGAGCCAACCCCTATCCAGCAGCAGGCCATTCCGGCCGTTTTGCAGGGCCGTGACCTGATGGCAAGCGCGCAGACCGGTACCGGTAAGACCGCAGGCTTTACCCTGCCGCTGCTGGAGCTGTTGGTAAAAAACCAGCCGCACGCCAAAGGCCGTCGTCCGGTGCGTGCGCTGATCCTCACCCCAACCCGCGAACTGGCGGCCCAGATTGGCGAGAACGTGCGTGAATACAGCCGCTACCTCAACATTCGTTCGCTGGTGGTTTTCGGCGGGGTAAGCATTAACCCGCAGATGATGAAGCTGCGCGGCGGCGTGGACGTGCTGGTGGCAACGCCGGGGCGTCTGCTGGATCTGGAACACCAGAACGCGGTGAAGCTCGATAACATCGAAATTCTGGTGCTGGACGAAGCCGACCGTATGCTGGATATGGGCTTCATCCACGATATTCGCCGCGTGCTGGCGAAGCTGCCGACGCGTCGTCAGAACCTGCTCTTCTCGGCAACCTTCTCCGACGAGATCAAGGCACTGGCGGAAAAGCTGCTGCATAACCCGCTGGAAGTGGAAGTCGCGCGCCGCAATACCGCCTCCGAGCAGGTGACGCAGCACGTGCACTTTGTGGATAAGAAGCGCAAGCGGGAACTGCTCTCCCAGATGATCGGCCAGGGCAACTGGCAGCAGGTACTGGTCTTTACCCGCACCAAGCACGGCGCTAACCACCTGGCGGAACAGCTGAATAAAGACGGTATTCGCAGCGCGGCGATCCACGGCAACAAGAGTCAGGGTGCGCGTACCCGCGCGCTGGCTGATTTTAAATCCGGCGACATACGTGTGCTGGTGGCAACCGACATCGCCGCCCGTGGCCTGGACATTGAAGAGCTGCCGCACGTGGTGAACTATGAGCTGCCAAACGTGCCGGAAGACTACGTGCACCGTATCGGCCGTACCGGCCGTGCGGCGGCAACCGGGGAAGCGCTCTCTCTGGTCTGCGTGGATGAACACAAGCTGCTGCGCGACATCGAACGCCTGCTGAAGAAAGAGATCCCGCGCATTGAGACCCCGGGTTATGAAGTGGACCCGTCGATCAAAGCTGAGCCAATTCAGAACGGTCGTCAGGGCGGCGGTCGCGGTCAGGGCGGCGGTGGTCGCGGTCAGCAGCCGCGTCGTGCCGAAGGTGGCGCGCCGAAATCTTCGGGCAAACCGCCGCGTCGTAATAACGACAGCAAACCAGCCGGTGAAAACCCGTGGCGTAGCGGCGAAGGGAAACCGGCAGGCGAGGGGCAGCGCCGACGCCGCCCGCGTAAACCTGCTAACCCGCAGTAATCTGGAAGCCCGGTCGTAAAGCCGGGCTTTTCTTTTTGCGGCAGCGGAGAGAAAGTGCCACAATAGTGGCTGTTTATACAGTATTTCAGGTTTTCCGATGGCTTTAACCGCTGCGCTCAAGGCGCAAATTGGCGCATGGTATAAGGCGCTACAACAGCAGATCCCCGATTTTATCCCCCGAGCCCCGCAGCGGCAGATGATTGCCGACGTGGCGAAAACGCTCGCCGGGGACGACGGGCGACATCTGGCGATTGAAGCCCCGACCGGCGTCGGGAAAACCCTGTCGTATCTCATTCCCGGCATTGCCATCGCGCGGGAAGAAGACAAAACGCTGGTGGTCAGTACCGCTAACGTGGCCTTGCAGGATCAGATCTTCAGCAAAGATTTGCCGCTGCTGCGCAAAATTATCCCCGATTTACGGTTCACCGCCGCCTTTGGTCGCGGGCGCTACGTCTGCCCGCGCAATCTGGCGGCGCTGGCCAGCAGTGAACCCTCCCAGCAGGATCTGCTCGCGTTTCTTGATGACGAGCTGACGCCAAACAACAAGGCGGAGCAGGAGCAGTGCGCAAAGCTAAAGGCCGATCTCGACGGCTACAGGTGGGACGGCCTGCGGGATCACACCAGCCAGGCGATCGGCGACGACCTGTGGCGCAGGCTCAGCACCGATAAAGCGAGCTGCCTGAACCGCAACTGTCACTACTATCGCGAGTGCCCGTTCTTTGTCGCCCGGCGTGAGATTCAGGAAGCGGAGGTGGTTGTCGCCAACCATGCGCTGGTGATGGCTGCCCTGGAGAGTGAAGCGGTCCTGCCGGAGCCCAAAAACCTGCTGCTGGTGCTGGATGAAGGTCATCATCTGCCCGACGTGGCGCGGGATGCGCTGGAGATGAGCGCGGAAATTACCGCCCCGTGGTTTCGCCTGCAACTCGATCTGTTCTGCAAGCTGGTGGCAACCTGCATGGAGCAGTTCCGCCCGAAAACCACGCCGCCGCTGGCGGTCCCGGAGCGGTTGAGCGAGCACTGTGAAGAGGTGTACGGCCTCATCTCCTCGCTGAATAACATCCTTAACCTGTATCTTCCCGCCACCCAGGAAGCGGAACACCGCTTTGCGATGGGGGAGTTGCCGCAGGAAGTGATGGAGATTTGCCAGCAGCTGGCGAAGCACCTTGAAAAGCTGCGCGGGCTGGCGGAGATGTTCCTGAACGATCTAAGCGAGAAGACCGGTACCCATGACGTGGTGCGTTTGCACCGCATTCTGCTGCAAATGAACCGTGCGCTGGGCATGTTTGAGGCGCAGAGCAAACTCTGGCGGCTGGCCTCGATGGCGCAGGCATCCGGGGCGCCAGTGACAAAGTGGGCCACCCGCGAAGTGCGAGACGGGCAGGTACATCTGTTCTTCCACTGCGTGGGCATCCGCGTGGCCGATCAGCTGGAAAAGCTGATCTGGCGCAGCGTGCCGCACGTGGTAGTGACGTCGGCGACCCTGCGTTCCCTGAACAGCTTCTCAAGGTTGCAGGAAATGAGCGGCCTGAAAGAGAAAGCGGGGGACCGTTTTGTGGCCCTGGACTCGCCGTTCAACCACTGTGAGCAGGGCAAGCTGGTGATCCCGCGCATGAACTATGAGCCGCTTATCGATAACGAAGAGCAGCATATTGCGGAAATGGCGGCCTACTTCCGCGAGCAGGTTGAGAGTAAAAAATACCCCGGCATGCTGGTGCTGTTTGCCAGCGGCCGCGCGATGCAACGCTTCCTGGAGCACGTCACCGATCTGCGCTTACTCCTGCTGGTGCAGGGCGATCAGCCGCGCTATCGGCTGGTGGAAACCCACCGTAAACGCATTGATAACGGCGAGCGCAGCGTGCTGGTGGGGTTACAGTCCTTTGCGGAAGGGCTGGATTTAAAAGGCGACTACCTGACGCAGGTGCATATCCATAAAATCGCTTTTCCGCCCATCGACAGCCCGGTGGTGATCACCGAAGGCGAATGGCTGAAAAGCCTTAACCGTTATCCGTTTGAAGTGCAAAGCCTGCCTGCGGCGTCGTTTAACTTGATCCAGCAGGTCGGGCGCTTGATCCGTAGCCACGCCTGCTGGGGCGAGGTGGTGATTTATGACAAACGTCTGCTCACCAAAAACTACGGCCAGCGGCTGCTGAATGCGCTGCCGATCTTCCCGATTGAGCAGCCAGAAGTGCCGGAGGTAAAAAAACGCCCGGCAAAACCTTCTGCCGGGCGTACAAAAAGCATCCGTGCAAAGAGGCGCGGTCCTACTGGTAAGTGAATGTCACCTGAATCACGCTGCTGAACGTGCCGGCAGTGACGGGCATTGAGGTGGCGTAGTAACGTGCGGACAGAGGAAAGGTTGCCGTGTGGTCGCTCGGATTGATGGCGGCGTTAAAGGCGGCCTGCGGGGCAATCAGTATTTTGTCCTGTCGGTCTGCCAGCTCCAGCGCCAGTCCCTTTGCGCTACCGATATTGGCAAATTTGGTCGGATGCACGCTGTCTGCCTGGCCATAGAAAAAGGCCGTGGCAAGTGCTAGCGTGGCTGGGCAGTGCGATACTGACAGGGAAAAGTCTTTCCACTCGCCGGTATCCCCCACGTCTTTAAAACTGCCCGATACCGCCTGGCCTAAGTCCACCGTCAGGTTGCGGCTGGCGCTGTCAATGACGCAGGTATTGGCGTAAATATTTCCCGTCATCTGGATCTGAATGTCGTCTGCCTGGGCCTGGGCCAGTAAGCCCACCGCCAGAAACGCGATTGTCTTTTTCATGTCGGTTACTTATAGGCGAGAGTGATGGTTGCTACGGTGTTGGCGGGGCCGGGCGTCACCACATCGCTGGTCTGCTCGTAGCGAACCTGAAAGGGGATATCCAGCGTTTCATTGGCAACGGCCTGGCTTTGGGTGTTGACGTAGGTGTCAAAGGTCGCGATATGGTCATCAAACAGCATTCTTACCCCGACGCCCGTTGCCATGCCCGTCTGCTTCGTCAGTTTGATCACTCCCTCAAATGCCGTTTCGTACCCGTTAGCACTGGTGATTTTTAGCTCAGGCTGAACGGTTGTGTCACAGTTAACGGTGATATTAAACGTCTGAGCGGGGCTGGATAAAAAACCCACGCTCATAAAATCACTAACGGGAAAATCGCCCAAATTAACGGTGAGATTTTTTGGCGAAACAGAGCAGGTGACCTGATGCAAAATGACGTTACCTGCATACGCAATATGGTTAGGGCTGCCGATCCCTTCATGGCCAAAAACGCCAATGCCGAATTCGGTCTGAGACTGGATCAGCGTGCCGGATGTCACGGCGTCGCTTGTTTTCACCAGTTCAAGCGTGACGTCAAAGTTAAACGACTGTGTGCCATCGGTAGAAACATAGGCAACAGGCGTTCCGCGTGAATCGCACTGTACTCCGCCTGCTCCGCTGATTCGCTGACCCTGATCGTTCATTAGTGCGACCCCAATCCCCGGTACGCCGGAATCATAAACGCCCCTGAGCCCAGGAATTTCCGCTCCGGTGCCGTAGTAGCAGGAAACAATTTCCAGACCGCTGTCGATACCCTGATCGCAGTGCCCGGCAACATGAACGCTTTGCTCTGTACCCGGGATAGTTGCGCCAACGGCCAGCGTCGTCGGGACAGAGATGGAGGCCACGTTAATCATTTTGGGCAGATCCGGCGTGGTGCAGGTCGCCTTCGCATGCGGCATAAATAACGCGGCGGTCCCCAAAACCAGTAATAAAAAGCACTGTTTAATCATTTGCATAATCGTTAGCCTGAACGGTAATCAATGACACTGCGCGGCAGCGTTAATGATGCTGGTTTTCTCTTTCTCATCCGTTAGCGCATAGTCAGCGACGCAGTGCTCGCTCGCCTCCTGTCCCCAGGAAACGTTGAGATGCCCTTGCTGTGGCAGACCCGAGAGGTAAGTCTGGCCGTCATTTCCGACAATAAATTCGCTGTCCTTATCCCCGGTGGTGACCGTTGCGCCGAAGGGCAGCGGTTTACCATTTTGTGTAAGCGTCATCAGGACCCGGTTACCCACGCGGGTAGTAAAGCTGGCGCGCACCACGGCCCCGCGGGTTGGCGTCTCAATTTGCGCCGCGTGGGTGACATCGGCATCCTCCGGCAGCGTTTCGGTATCCAGTGCGATGGTGTTATGGCGATACGCGGTCACGAACGGCACGACGGTATAGCCGCGGAAGTCAGTCTCCACGCCTGTCTGGTTGATGATATGGGTGCCGTGCGTACCTGGCGCCTTCACCAGTGCGATGGTTTCACCGAGTGGCTGGCTCAGGGTTATCCCGTTAGCATGGGCAACCGCGCCGCCCTGCAAACCAACGTTCAGGGTCTGCTGATACTTATCCTGACTGACGCCTGCGCTCACTTCGCCGTATGTCGCTTTGTAATCGGCGTTGATGCTGGTGGAGTTACCGCTGCCGGTACTGCTGAGCCCTTCCTGGATATTCCAGTTCAGGTTGTCATCTTTCAGCGCCGTACCGTTCAGGCCGATGTTCTGCGTGGTGCCGTCTTTGGTGTTGTTCAGGTTGTACGTGGCCCAGGTATTATGCATCCAGCGATCCAGCGGAACCGAAACGCTCAGCGAGAACTGGTTGTCGTTTGTTACCTCATTACCGTCTTCATCGCTGTCGTGGGTGTTTTTGTTCATGCTGTAGCTGAGGCTGTAGCTCACGCCGTGCCAGCTGTTGTTGTAGCTGACGCTCAGGGAGGTCATGTTCTGGCTCTGGCTCCAGTAAGTTTCCTTCACCATGCTCAGCGTGACCGACCCCCAGCCTTCTGGCAGCATCTGGTCAACGGTGGCTTCTGTACGGGCGCGGCGCTGCTGGGGAGCAGACCAGTCGTCGGCGCGGGTATACGACTCCATGGTGTCGTCCAGGGTGTAAAACCCCTTGCTGTTATAGCGATAGCCCGCAAGCGAAAAGTTGGTGCCTGAACCGGCGAAATCTTTGCTGTAGCGTACGCGCCACGACTGGCCCTTGCTGGACTGCTGTTTATTCAGCAGGGCTCTGGCGCGCGTCACGTCAATGGAGAACGCCCCCAAATCGCCCATGTTTTTCCCGGCGCCTATCGCCTGTGACTGATAATGGCTGCTCTGCTGCACGCCACCGTAGGCCGTGAAGCCGTGAGGTAAACCGTAGATGGCGCTTCCCTGGGCAAACGGGGTCTTTTCAACGTCTTTGTCATAAGAGCGATAACGTCCGGCGGTTACGCTGTAGCGCAGGTTTTTTTCACGCTGCAATACCGGCACGGAGGCAAACGGCACGACGAAATGACTTTCGCTGCCGTCAGTTTCTTTCACCGTGACCTGGAGGTCGCCGCTGCTGCCGGTGGGGTAGAGGTCGTTAATTTCGAATGCGCCCGGCGCGACCGTGTTCTGATAAATCACGTACCCGTTCTGGCGGACCATCACCAGCGCGTTACTGTGGGCGGTGCCGCGAATAATAGGGGCATAGCCTTTTTCGCTGTCCGGCAGCATGTCGTTGTCGGATTTCAGCTCCACGCCGGTGTAGGGGACGCTGTCAAAAACGTCGGAAGGTGAAGTGCTTTGCCCCACCGTCACGTCACTTTTCATCGCCACAATATCGCGTTGCGCATAGGTATAAACGGAGGTAAATTTCTGTTCCTCCTCGTTACCCGTGGTGCTGCGATTCCAGGTGGAGTAGTTACGAACGCGCCATGCCCCGAGGTTGAAGCCGGGACGCAGGTTAACGTACTGGCTGCTGCTATCCTCTTCACCCTGCTGGCGCGCATGGCTCTGGCTGGCGTTGACGCTGTAATTAAGCAGGCCCGCGTTGATCCCTTCGTCAAACTCTTTCGGGTCGATGTAACCGCGTGGCACCTGTCCGAGCGCCTTTTGCGGAATGCTCAGCAGCAGCTGCTGATTGCGCACGCGAAAGGTCGCGGATGCCGAAGGGATGGCGTGTAGATCGGCGCACTGACCTTCTGCCCTCAGCTGCGGATATTTTTGCGTTTTGATCCCGAGGCTCTTTAATTCGTCCAGTGTAAAACAGGGCTGAAGCGTGCTGGTTCCCTGCCGATCGTTAACTACGTTAAAGGTCACGTCACGGGTATCAATTTTATTGTTATTGATAAATACCGCGGCCTGATATTTACCAGGCGCCTGACCGGGACCTTTTTCATAGACAGACAGATCGGTCTTTTCCTGCTGCGGGTTATCAATGTCCAGCAGAGCAGGGTTAAAATAATCATCAGCCAAAACCTGCTGCGCAAAGATCGCCATTGCCAGGCAACAAAAAGTCATCAGCAATGACGAAAATCGGCAGGTGAACGGCTTTTTATGGCTGTACATGATGATTTTATTACCGGGCAATATTATTAATGAACGGGTTTAGACCATGTCTGGCTGATGCTGCCGTAATCCGTAATAATGGAATACGCGACGGTCGAGCCTCCGACATTGCCAGGTAAAGCAAAATGCGTTTCAGTTTTCGGCACAGCCCAGGTGGCTTTCGTAATTTTCTGACCATTCAGGGTGACGGCCTGAAAATTCATATAGAAAGGCGTGGGATTGTTCACCACTAAATCATTCCCTTCGCGATGCCATTCAAGTTTATCGGCCATATCTTCTGGTTTGCCTTTTACCGCTGACGGGCGATAGAGCAATTTAATTCGGGTGTTAATGGCAATTTGCAGCGTATTTACGCCTTCAACATGCTTTGAGGAAGGGATCGCTTTAATATTCAGCCAGTACAGAGATTCCCTGTCTTCCGGTAAATTTCCTCCCGTACGCACCACGCGCAGGACGTTATCCTCTTTCGCATCCAGTCGGAAAAGCGGCGGGGTGATCAGGAACGGGGCTTTGGCCAGGTTTTTACCGCCGGAATCGACCCAGGACTGCACCAGATAATCTGTGGTATCTGGATTTGAAAGACCAAGAGATGATTCCTTTTTATCGCCCTGATAGACCAGACGGGTGCCATTGATCACGACACCCGCCTGTGCCGAGGCCGCTACCAGTAAAAGAGTGCTCAGTAAATAACCGTGGCGCATAAAAATTTCTCAATAAATAGAAGAGATATTAATGCCCGCAAGAGCATTAATATCTCAGGATTGATAAGATCAGTTATAAATAACGGTGAAGGTCGATACGGAGTTGGCAGGGCCTGCGGTAATGGCGGCCTGAGTTTGAATATAACGCGCACCGAACTCCAGGTCGTTAACCTCCGTTCCGGAGGCTAAAGGATATTGCTTCGAAGGGGTATACAGAGTGACAGGCTGCCCGGAAGCATCCATTAGCTGAATAGCCACACCAGTAGCCGCATCGGTATCGGGCGTTAATGCCAGCGTGGCATTATTATCCGCATCCGGGGTACCACCGAAGTTAATCGTAGCCGAGGTTACGGTTTCCGGACAATTGGTTAACTTAATATCAAATTTCGTGAGTGTGCTGGTAGAGCCTGCGCCGGTAAATACCGTTTTAGATACTTTTCCTAACTGAACATCTAATGGATTACTTAATCCATTCACGACCTGGCAAGCAGAATCGATAATTTCTCCGGTGAAATTAATCTGCCCTTCACCGTTGGTTGCCGCAAATGCGGATGCAGAACATCCCACCGTTGCGGCGATAAACAACCCTAATGCAACCTTGTTCATAGTAAATCCCGATGTGTTTCTGGTAAAAACGTTGCCTGGACGTTTTTACCGTTGACCCTTAATAACTTTCCGATGTTTATTTAATCAAAAAAAGGGCAGGTACGAATCTTTTGTTCCAATCACAAATAATGCAAATAGTGCTTGAGTTTATTTTTTTACCTGAAAACAGCAGGTTGATAATGATCACAAAACACTATCGGGTGCGTGTTCATCGGGCTATATTGTTAACAAGATGATGCTGTCAGGAGAAATGTCGTGGATTACCGCAAAATTATCAAAGAGGTAGGGCGTGGGAAAAACCATGCTCGCGATCTGGATCAGGAAACGGCCCGTGCGTTGTACACGCATATGCTGAATGGCGACGTGCCGGATCTGGAAATGGGCGGCATTCTGATTGCGCTGCGCATCAAAGGGGAAGGTGAGGCGGAGATGCGCGGTTTTTATGAGGCCATGCAGTCGCAGACGATGCGTTTAACCCCGCCCGTCACGAAGCCGATGCCGATTGTGATCCCGACCTACAATGGTGCGCGTAAGCAGGCAAACCTCACGCCGCTGCTGGCTATTCTGTTGCAGAAACTCGGTTTCCCGGTGGTGGTGCATGGCGTGAGCGAAGATCCGACGCGCGTGCTGACAGAAACCATTCTGGAATTATTAGGCATCGAACCCACTCTCCATGCTGGCCAGGCGCAGGCAAAGCTGGAGGGGAACCAGCCGGTCTATATTCCCGTGCGCGCGCTCTGCCCGCCGCTGGAAAAGCAGCTGGACATGCGCTGGCGCATGGGGGTACGTAACAGCGCCCACACCCTGGCGAAGCTGGCGATGCCGTTTGCCGAAGACGCCGCGCTGCGTCTTTCCAGCGTCTCCCATCCGGAGTACGTGACGCGGGTCGGTCAATTCTTTGCCGAAATCGGCGGGCGAGCGCTGCTGATGCACGGGACTGAAGGGGAGGTTTACGCCAACCCGCAGCGTTGTCCACAGCTGATGCTGATTGAGCCTGCCGGGACGCGGGTCGTGCTCGAACGTGGGGAAGAGAACAGCGATGTGATCCTGCCTGAGTCGAAAGATCCGCAAGTCACCGCGCACTGGATCGTACAGTGTCTGGCCGGAAAGGTGCCGGTTCCGCAGTCTATCAAGCTGCAAATGGCCTGCTGTCTGCTGGCGGCAGGGGAAGTGGCGTCCGTGGACGCCGGGTTGCAGCGCGTGGCGCAGTCTTTTTAAGCAAAAAAAGCCCGTCCAGTGGCGGACGGGCAAACAAGGGTAACAACAACAGGGTCAATGAGGGTTGGAGCATCTCACCAGAGGGTAGGGTGAGGGTGGAGCATAATTCGTTCGATTACTTGTAGATAACCGCGGTACCGTTCAGTTTGTTATTACCGTTAGTGGAGGTGATGGTGTATCCACTTGCGCCGGCAGCGGCAGCTTTTTCCGCCAGTTTGGCTTCCAGACCGTCCAGCGTGGTCGCGCCTTCAGCACTCACCACCCCGATTTTGTTCAGATCCTGTGCCTGAGTAGAGGAGACTGGCTCTACGGCGAAAGCGCCGAAAGACAGAGCGGACAGGGCAACAGCGGCAACAGCATATTTGATGGTTTTCATAGGTCAATTCTCGCAGGTTATTCTGTTAAGGGGACGATGTTCCGTCGATGTGATAAGTATCACGGTTTTTAGTGGAAGATAAAATCGAAGAGAATTGACGTGGTTACTCAAAAAAATTGAATGACAAATAACTTATTGATTATTAATAAATTCAGAAGCGCAATTGACATTTCTTGGGGATGCGCTTTACAGAAGCCATCGGAAGGGCACGTTTTGCTACGCGTTTCGCTAAAAGTCGTGAGCGTAAAGTAAACGGCTGGCGCGGTTAACTTCGGTAAAGGAAAGTCAACGTAACTGGCTGTCTTTCGATCCTCTACGATTATATCCTGAATGTGTCGCATTTTTTGAATCTTTCTCCTGCTGACAGGCAATGCATAGCCGTACGCCAGGAATGGCTTTACGCCGTGCTTCAGGAATCGGATCCCCGCACTCTTCGCATTCCGTCAAACTTTCGCCGCGCGGAATTTCACCGCGAGCACGCGCGACCGCATCTTCAATGGTACTGTTGATCTGTTCGTTAACGGCGTCGTCATTCGCCCAGCCGGAAGCCATCATGTTCTCCTGATCTGTTTAAGCCATTCATCTTAATATGGGGTTAAAAAACGCACAGTCAAGGCGAAGGAAGGAAATGAGAACTGCATCTGCCTTGCAGATGCAGTGTGGGAAAAGAGGGCGTTATTTATAGATAGTCGCGGTGCCGTACATATGGTTATCACCACCGGCGGCGTTCACCACGAAGCCTTTAGCCCCTTCCTGACGCGCTTTTTCGGCCAGCTTGTCCTGAAGGTCATCAAGGTTGCTTGCCCGGCTGACAGAGACCGTCCCGGCCGCACGTAGCTGGCTGGTGTCGTTGCTGTCGGTCAGAGGTTGAACGGACCAGGCTGAGAACGATGCGCCTGCCAGCGCACCCGCAATAATAAAGGTCAGATACTTTTTCATAATCACATCCTCAGGGGAAACAACAGGTGATTCCTCTTAAGTTTAGAAGCCTGACGCGCGTGATTTAGCGCAAAAATTTGATGATGATCTGCTTATTTTTTGAACGATAAATTCTGACAATTTGCTGACAGATCATAGACATACAGGTTGCTGATTTTCGTCGGTTTTTTGTGCAGCGCAGACAGATATTTACCCCCGCGCCGTCACAGGGTATCTTACGCGGCTGTCTAAAGGAGAATGCCATGACTTCCCAAAAGCCGGGATTGCACCCGCGTAACCGCCACCGTAGCCGCTACGACATGAAAGCCCTGTGCCTGAGCTGCCCGGAATTGCAGGATTTTATCGTTCAGACACCAGCCGGTGAACCGTCGGTAAACTTTGCCGATCCGCTGGCGGTTAAGACGCTGAACAAAGCGCTGCTGGCCCATTTTTATGGCGTTACGCACTGGGACATCCCGGATGGCTTTCTCTGCCCACCGGTGCCAGGACGTGCGGATTATGTCCATCATCTTGCCGATCTGCTGGCAGATGATAATGGCGGCGTGGTGCCGAAACAGGCCACCGTGCTTGATATCGGTACGGGCGCGAACCTGATCTACCCCCTGATAGGCGCACATGAGTACCAGTGGCGGTTTACCGGCAGCGAGATCGATGCCGAGGCCTTTGCCAGCGCACAGGCCATTATCAACGCTAACCCAGGGTTAAGCCGGGCCGTTCGTTTGCGTCGTCAAAAGGATCCCGCTGCTATTTTCAACGGCATTATTCACAAGAACGAACAATATGATGCCACCCTGTGCAACCCGCCCTTCCACGACTCCGCCGCCTCCGCACGTGCGGGAAGTGAACGCAAGCGGCGTAACCTGGGCCAGGCTGAAGACGGCGCGCTGAACTTTGGCGGCCAGCAGCAGGAGCTATGGTGCGAGGGCGGGGAAGTGGCATTTATTCTGCGCATGATTGCCGAGAGTAAGGGCTTCGGTCGTCAGGTGAAATGGTTTACCACGCTGGTCTCCCGCGGCGATAACCTGCCGCCGCTTTACCGCGCGCTGACCGACGTCGGCGCGGTGAAAGTGGTCAAAAAAGAGATGGCGCAGGGCCAGAAGCAGAGCCGCTTTATCGCCTGGACCTTTATGGACGATAATAAACGCCGCAAATAGCCCCCCATCGCAGGCCGGGTAAGGCGAAGCCGCCACCCGGCTCGGTTACAGCGTCGGCTCTTGCGGAGGGAGCGGCGAAGCGGGCGGCGATAATACCTGATACGTCTGCACCGGCGCTCTCACGTTCGCCAGATCGAAGTGTTTTTTCACCATGCTGTCGAGGGCGAAGCGCACCGTCCACTGCTTCAGCGGCTGGGTGGTGAACGACACGCGCAGGGTAAAGGCAGTGTTCGTTAGCCCGACGATGCCCGCGAACGACGGTTCACCAATCACCAGCCCGCGAATATCCTCCATCTCCATCAGTTCGCTCACCGCATCCCGCAGCGCCTGCTTCGCCTTATCTGCATCCTCATGACGATCGACATCATAATTCGCCACCACCGAACCAATGCCGCGCACAAAGTTGGCAAAGGTGGTAATCGATGACCACGGAATAATGTGGTACGCGCCGGTATCCTGACGTACGCCGACGGAGCGAATGGACATCCTCTCCACCGTGCCGGTGAGCGGTCCGATGGTCACCAGATCCCCGGTGTTCATCCCGTTCTCGAACTGGATAAAAACGCCGGTGATAATATCCTTCACCAGCGTCTGCGAACCAAAGGAGATCGCCAGCCCAAGCGCACCGGCACCCGCCAGCAGCGGGGCGATATTCACGCCGATTTCCGACAGCACAATCATGATGGTGATGGTGCTGATGATCACCGCCAGCGCGTTGCGGCACAGAGTCAGCAGCGTGCGGGCGCGGGCGCTCGGCAGCGGCCTGCCGTGGACATCCGACACCAGACGGTTTTCGATAAGGCTTGCCAGCAGCGTCCAGCCGACGGCGGAGAAGAACAGGATCAGCGCGATACGAATAAGAATATCAACGGTCTTTTCCCCCGCGCCGTTATGCAGCCAGTTCCAGAAATCAAACAGCCCCCACGCGTTCAGCAGCAGCATAATTGCCACGCAGACCGTCAGAATACGCGCCACCTTCAGGGATACCGTCATCCAGCCATTTACCCGCTTTTGCAGTTCCGGGTAGTTACGCTGAACCTGCGGCGACAGGGTGATCGTTTTCGACAGCCAGCGGGAAAGCAGGCCAGAGACAAAGGCCGCGATGCCGATAATCGCCAGGCTTTTGAACGTCGCCCCCATCATAAATTTCAGGCTATTGCCCGGATCGAACAGGGAGAAGAAACAGAGCACAATAAAATAGGCGCTGGCCAGCCAGTGCCACACCAGCGCAAAGGCGCGAATAAAGAGGCTGAAAAAGGAGAGGGAGCGATCGGCCAGGTGCAGCAGGCTGTCGGTGATCGCTTTTTTATTGTGGAAGATGAGGTACAGCGCCCAGACGGTAATGCACAGCATGATCAGCACGTTCGCCAGCGCCCCGAACTGCACGTTAACCTGATTGGAAATAATCGGCACGGCAACCAGCAGGCCATAACCGATCAACCCGCTCAGCACGCTGAGCCGCACCGCCCAGTATTTGGCGCTCTGATCCGAAATGGCGAAGGGGCGAAGGTCCGGCACGCGCGGGCAGAAGATCAACCGCAGGAGGGCTTTAAAGAACTCAATCAGGGCAAACGCATTGAGGAACAGTCCCTGCTGAAACGCGATGGTTTTGTTTCCGGTATTAAGACGGTCGGCCAGCATCTGGCCGACAAACAGCGTCAGGGCCAGCAGCAGTAAATCGATGACAAACGCCCCGGTAATCATTGCCGGAAGATGCAGCCAGCTGCTTTTATGCTGATTCTTTTTGCGCCCCCACTGGCCCATTTTCCGGTAAAGCGGCCAGACAGACAGGCGCAACAGCCAGTAAAAAATGAAGACGGCGCCAGCCATAATAGCAAACTGGGTGGCGGCTGCGGAAAAGGTGTGAGGATTAAAAGGCTTATGTGAGGTGCCAACCAGGTTGCGATAGAGCTGGGCAAAACGCGACGACAGGGCTTCCCCGTAGCGGCGACTGATGTCGGTGACGTTTTCCAGCACCGTTTTTTCTTCTTCGGCTTCCGGCGGCGCAATAGCAGGAACCGGATCCTGAGGCGGCGTGGCGGCCACCTTCCTCAGCTGATCGATCAACTCCTGTCGGGACGTGTCGTTCTCAAGCACGTCGGCCAGCGCGCCGTAGGCGGCTTTTTTCTTTTCAGCGTCTGGCTCTGGCGGCGCATTTTGCTGGGTGGCGGTGGCTCCGGTGGTAACGCCGGGAAGGGTTACAGCAAGTGATGGCGCGCTAAACAGGCTAAACAGTAGCAACAGGATCCACGGCACGGCGTCCTCCGACAAAAATATCGTGCAAAATGATAAGTATAGAGCGCGGGGAGCGGAGGGGAGTTTTTGGGAACAATCCGGCGTAAAAAAGCCGGGCATGCCCGGCTCTGGGTGTGGCTATCAGGAGACGTGTTGCAGGAACTCCTGGAGGCGCTGGCTTGGTGGGTTCGCAATCAGCGCCTGCGGATTCCCGTCCTCCGCGATACGGCCCTTATCAATGAAGATCAGACGGGACGCCACCTTTTCGGCAAAGCCGATTTCGTGGGTAACGATCACCATCGTCATGCCTTCTTCCGCCAGATCCTGCATAACTTTCAGCACTTCGTGACGCAGCTCCGGGTCGAGTGCCGACGTTGGCTCATCAAACAGCATCATCTTTGGCTTCACCGCCAGCGCACGGGCAATGGCCACGCGCTGCTGCTGGCCGCCGGACAGCTCGGAAGGATAGTGGTGGGCACGCTCCGCCAGACCAACCTTCGCCAGCAGATCTTTTGCCAGCGCTTCCGCTGCCGCTTTGCTGGCCCCGCGCACGCGCAGAGGACCGAACATCACGTTTTCCAGCGCCGTGAGGTGCGGGAACAGGTAGAACTGCTGGAACACCATGCCCGCTTCCTGGCGGATCAGGCGCTCGTCCACTTTCGGATCGTTAACCTTCAGACCATCGACGATCAAATCGCCGCTGGTGATCTCCTCAAGCTTGTTAATGCAGCGCAGCAGGGTGGATTTACCGGAACCGGACGGCCCGATGATCACCACCACTTCGCCCTGCCTGATGTTCAAATCGATATTGTGCAGCACCTGGGTTGGACCAAAGTGCTTGGAAACGTTTTTAAATTCAATCACAGGATTTTCATCCTTCTTTCAAGACGACGCAGAACAAAGCTCAGGACAAGCGTGATAATCAGATAGACAACGGCGACCGCACTCCAGATTTCCAGAGCGCGGAAGTTACCCGCGATGATCTCCTGGCCCTGACGGGTCAGCTCGGCCACGCCGATAACAATAAACAGCGAGGTGTCTTTAATGCTGATGATCCACTGGTTACCCAGCGGCGGCAGCATGCGGCGCAGCGCCAGCGGCAGGATCACGTGACGAATGGTTTCGCGACGGGAAAGACCTAACGCCAGGCCGGCTTCGCTGAAGCCTTTATGAATCGACAGCACCGCACCGCGGGTAATTTCCGCAATGTAGGCGCCGGAGTTGATCATGATGGTGACAACGGCGGCGCTGAACGGGTCGATGCGCAGGTCGGTGAAGGCCATCGGCAGGGCGAAGTAGATGAACATGACCTGCACCACAATGGGGGTGCCGCGGATCACTTCGATGAAAACCAGTGCGATGTGGTTTGCAATCCAGCCGCCGTAGGTGCGGGCGAAACCGGCCACCAGACCGATAATCAACCCGCCAACCAGACCGAGGACCGAAATCCACAGGGTCATTTTAGCGCCTTCAAGCAAGAGAGGAATGGCAGGCCAGATGGCGCTCCAGTCAAACTGCATGATGTATTCCTGTATACCGTGGTGAAAAACAAAAAACGTAGGCCCGGTAAGCGGAAGCGCCACCGGGCGTTACAAACCTGAAGTCAGGTGAAATTATTTAGGCTCGGTACCGAACCATTTTTTGTAGATTTCGTTATAGGTGCCGTTCTCTTTCAGGGTTTTCAGCGCGCCGTTAACTTTGTTACGCAGGTCGTCGCTGCCTTTCGGGAACGCAATACCGTACTGCTGAGCTTCCAGGGAATCACCTACCGCTTTGAACTTGCCATTACCGGCGGTTTTGATGAAGTAAAGGATGTTAGGCGTGTCGTGCAGCACCGCGTCAGCGCGGTTGGTGCCCAGTTCCATGTAAGCGTTGTCGATGTTCGGGAACTGACGCAGGTCTTTGGTTTTGATGTTGGCTTTCGCGTAATCAACGGAGCCGGTTCCGCTCTTCACGGCGACCACTTTACCGTCGAGATCTTTCACGCTTTTCACGTCGTTGTTATCCGCTTTCACCATCACCAGCAGGCCGCTTTTGTAATAGCCGTCAGAGAAGTCGATGGCTTTTTTACGCTCTTCGGTAATGGTGATGCCTGCCAGCGCCAGGTCAACGTTTTTGGTTTGCAGTGCCGGGATAATGCCGCTGAAATCCATTGGCTTCAGGGTGTAATCCAGTTTGAGTTCTTTTGCGACAGCGGCCCACAGATCCACGTCAAAACCAACGTATTTATCACCCTGTTTGAATTCAAACGGGACGAACGCCGTGTCAGTCGCCACAACCAGTTTGTCGGCAGCCTGCGAGGACACCGCAAACGCCAGGGTAAGTGCAGCCAGTGAAACTTTTAATACAGACTTCATAGCATTTCCTTTTATATCCACGGGGCGATCCCCTGCGAGAACCTCAGGCACAATGAAAAAATCGTGCCAATTTTACAAGCTGTTGTTTTGCAAAGGGGATGATGTCACGCATTGCACAAAAAGCGTGGCAATTCTGCCAGGTTGCACCAGAATGGAGCACCGTTTTGGTGCGCTTCGTTAAGGTCTTCTGACAGGGGGATATTTAGCGCAGAATCTGACGAAAAAACAATCTTCCGTTAACGGTTGTGTGAGGTGATTATTACATTTTATTCACTTTTGCGGCCGTCGCGGGCAAAAGTGCGCACCATAAATGTGCAAAACCCCCGCCAGGGGCGAGGGTTATTCGGACAATCCGCAGGGATTATTCGATGTTGGACTCAATGAACCACAGGAACTGATCCAGGTCGCGTGATGCGGCAGTGAAGATATCAGCGGTATCTTCATCTTTGGCTTCGCCAATCGCTTTACGAACATCATTCGCCACAATCGCATAACGATCCGCCAGCTCTTTCAGGTGATCCTGAACGGTATGGATATCCAGCGGATAGCTTTTCAATGGCGTTTTGCTGTTGATCACCTGTGTGGTACCCAGTGCCACGCCACCCAGCTGTACGGCACGTTCGGCCATGGTATCCAGGTGAGTCACCAGTGCTGTGCGGAAGCCATCCAGCATTTCATGAACGGCAATAAAGTTTGCACCGCGCATATTCCAGTGGGCCTGTTTGGTGATCAGCGAAAGATCGATGAACTGGACCACCTGGCGATTCAGCAACTCGATGGTCGCTTTTTTATCGCTATCCGATACATCGTTACGGGTATAAAGCAGATTAGACGCTTTCGTTTTCACCAGTTTAGCGGTACTCATAATCTCATATCCTCTTGATGTTTGTGTCCCAGGTAATTACGGGACTAAGTATAGCACCGGATTTTTTCTCTGCGGTTTGGCTCTGCCTATCGGTTTAATAGCGAAAGGAAGGTTGTATTATCAACTATTTGAAAAATAAGTAGTTTATTTAAATTGATACAGATCAATCTTAATCCACTCTCCAGGAAGGCGAGCAGGTGAAATATTTTGGCAATATGAGAGAGTTTGTAAGAAATTATTTGAGCTACTGACGTGGCGTATATTCTGCATGGCGGGTTAGCCATGCAGAATTTAAGGCTTAGTTGAGGTCTATTTTTTCCACTTTAGGTTCCGGACGCATGGTCAGGGTGGAGCCCATTGACGCCGCGATAATGGAACAGAGCGCCAGCGTTTGTACCAGGGTCAGGGTTTCACCGAGGAAAATCATTCCTGAGATGGCGGCCAGCGCGGGCTCCATGCTCATGAGCGTACCAAAAATGCGCGTGGGCAGGCGCGTCAGGGCGATCATCTCCAGAGAGTAGGGCAGCGCCGTGGAGAGAATGGCAACCGCCAGCCCAACCGGCAGGATTGACCATTGCCATATTGAGTCTGTCGCTTGTGCCATTCCTATCGGGACAAAGATAACGGCGGCAATCAGCGAGCCTAAGGCGACCGTCGCGGGGCCGTGCTCTTCGCCCGCACGCTGGCCAGTGAGAATATACACCGCCCAGCACGCCCCCGCGCCCAGCGCCAGAGCTGCCCCTGTCAGATCGATTTGTGAAACGCTTTGCCCGAGCGGCAGCAGGAACCATAGCCCCAGCACGGCCAGTACGACCCAGATAAAGTCTACCGGACGACGAGAAGAGAAGAGGGCAACCGCCAGCGGGCCGGTAAATTCAAGCGCGACCGCGATCCCCAGCGGGATCGTCTGAATAGAGAGATAGAACATGTAGTTCATCCCTCCCAGCGCCAGCCCATAAAAAAGCAGAGGCAGTCGCTGCTCCTTTTTAAACCGTAGCCGCCAGGGTTTAAAGACAACCACGAGGATCAGGGTGCCTAATGCGATACGCAGCGCCGTGACGCCGGGCGCACCAACCAGCGGAAACAGCGATTTTGCCAGCGACGCGCCGCTTTGTATGGACATCATCGCGATAAGTATGACTGCCACCGGCATCCAGACCGACGATTTACGAGGTAAACCTGGCATCCTTTCTCCTGTCAATTTATGTCAAATGAGGTAAAAGTCGCAGTGTAATGGAAATAAGCTGCAACGGTTGAGCTACTGTTGAAAAAAATCCAGGGAAAATCCGTAAAATGAGAAAACGTTGATGATTTTATCGCCTGAAAGATTAGGAATAATCTGGATGAACTAAATGGCGATGACGCGCACTATTAGCATTTACAGGTGAAAATCTGGAGTTATTTGAACGAGATAGCTGGTGCTGGAAATGTTCTGTTACAGGAAAGGTCGCATTAGACATCGTGAATGACAAAGAGTTTCACAGAATTTTTTGATATATTTAAAACTTACGGACTTACTTGAAGCACATTTGAGGTGGTTATGAAAAAAATTGCATGTCTTTCAGCACTGGCAGCTGTTCTGGCTGTTTCCGCAGGTACCGCTGTAGCGGCAACTTCTACTGTAACCGGTGGTTACGCTCAGAGCGATATGCAGGGCGTGATGAACAAAACCAACGGTTTCAACCTGAAGTACCGTTACGAGCAAGACAACAACCCGCTGGGTGTGATCGGTTCTTTCACTTACACCGAGAAAGATCGTACTGAAAATGGCTCTTACAATAAAGGTCAGTACTACGGCATCACCGCGGGTCCTGCTTACCGCCTGAATGACTGGGCAAGCATCTACGGTGTTGTAGGTGTTGGCTACGGTAAATTCCAGCAGACCGAAAACCAGGGTCTGAACCGTACTGCAAGCAACAGCGACTATGGTTTCTCCTATGGCGCAGGTATGCAGTTCAACCCAATCGAAAACGTTGCTCTGGACTTCTCCTATGAGCAGAGCCGTATCCGCAACGTAGACGTTGGCACCTGGATCGCGGGCGTAGGTTACCGCTTCTAATCACTTCGGTGAGCCAGTAAAAAATCCGCCCAATGTGGCGGATTTTTTTTGTTTGTACCCTCTTCCTGTGGGAGAGGGCCAGGGTGAGGGCATCAGCCCGCACAAAACGGCAGAAATTACTTACTCTTAATATCGAAAATATCCGTCCCAAGATGGTTATAGTCGACTTTCTGTAACTTAAAGTTGGTAATGTAAACTGGCGGGCCCTTCTTCCCGGAGATAAACGGGTAATCATTTTTTATCTCTTTCGCCTTAATCCCCGTCCATTGTGAGAAGAATTTCAGGAAATCGTTCGCGGAACGGCGCGCTTTGATGATGCGATGCGTTTTGTCATCACTCGACAGCACCATAAACGGTACCTGGAAGTTTTGCTGGAACTTGTCATCGTGTGCCAGATACTGCACCTGTTTACCGCGCTCCTTAAATGCCAGACCGTGGTCAGAGAAATAGACCATCGAGAAGCTGTCGCCGCTGTTGCGCAGCTGTGCGTACAGCTTGCTGAGCAGATCGTCGGTTTGCGTCATGGTGTAGAGATAACACGAGGTCTCTTTGGATTGCACAAACTCCGCATATTTTCCCCCGGTACGATCGCATGCCTGCGGGTGTGACCCCATAAGGTGCAGGACAATCAGCTGCGGCTGGGTGCGCTGAGTAGCAAAGACCTGCGCCGTCATTTTTAGCAACGCTTCATCTTTTGTGTTTTTATCGGCTTCGAAATCACCGCTTTTCAGGAACTGTACCTCGTCGGCACGCTTCGCGATGCTGGCGATGGCGGTATCATACTCGCCGATCTGTCCCTGGTTAGAGAACCACCATGTCTGAAAACCTGCCCGGTTGGCCAGGGTGACAAAATTATCCTGAAACTGCGGTTTTCCATCCACCACGCGGTTGAGCGTCAGACCGAGTGATTTCTGCGTCGAGCCGCTGGCCGCCACGTAGTCGGTAAACAGCGTACCGTTAACGGAGCTGGCAAACGGCGTGTTATCCCAGTGACCGCCAAACGCGCCGAGCGCATCGCGACGCGCGCTTTCACCGATCACCACCACGTAGGTGTGATACTTCGGTTTCACCGCCAGCACGTTCCAGGTGTCTTTCATGGTGGAAAGCTCGGCCATACGCGCCTGCTCGTCGAGCACTTCCTCGTTATTCACCACCACGTCTTTGACGAAGCGAAACACCGGATACCCGGTATCTTTAAGCTTAAACACGCCGCCCCAGGCCAGATTTTGTACCGGTGCAACAAAAAACGTCACCACGCTTAAGGCCAGGCACAGGCTTTCAATTTTACCCCATGCCTTTTTCCCGACGGGCTTACGGCGAACCGCAATCACGCCGAGGGCAAAAATGAAAAGGCCAACCACGTAGTTGTACCACGGGAAGATCGTCAGGATCTCTGTGGACTCTTCCATATTGGTGGAGTGGAGCGCCAGCAGGGTATTAAAGTTCGGCGCGCCATAGGCCTGGCCAAACGGGAAATAGGCGGCAGCAATCAGAGAACAGATCCCGATAAGCACTTTCTGCACGCGCGGTGCGCTTCGCCAGAGCAGGTGAAGAATACAGGTGAACCCGACGGCATAAAGCAGGCTAAAGGGGTAGCCAAGAGCAAAGTTAATCAACAGCGATTGCAAAAAATAGAATCCCGTCCACGGGCTTAAGGCCCGGCTGCGGGTAACAAGTGTATCAATCAGGGTTACGTTCATAGATCACTATCACGAAAACGCCATGTGCTCACCCTGGCGTCAAGGGTCAAAGCCTGCCGGACAGTGCGTGGAAAGGGAATGAGAGGTCCGCTTCAGCGAGCCGCAAATTGTGCAGGGCTGCAAGAAGATAGTGCGAGCGTGAATTAAGGTCAACAGTTGCTAAACAGATGTTTTGCGAAGGGGGCTGCAAATCCGCAAAAATAATCGGGAACAGGCCAGTTTACAACGTAAGTGTGACGGGAAAATGAAGCGGCGTACCGCGACGCCGCTTAGTGGGAAGAATTGTCGTCCTGCTGCGGTTTGGCGTTAAACATATCGCACAGCATGTTCAACAGCATCAGGCGCACTTTAAAAGGAGAGTGGGTAAACACGTTCATACACCTCTTGAATTCATTCATAAGACCTCCTGATTCATGATCCCTTCGATCCGTGAAGGGTGACTGCATTACATACAGATATAGCACAGGCTATATTGTATAGCTATGGCTAATTCGTTAATTTTTTGTGCTTGTAGAGCTATGGTTTACAATGTGCGCTCCGTTACAGGGCGCTGGAAGCGTCAACCCCATTGAGGAAGCACAATGAACCGTCGCGCAGGTAAGCCAACAACAAAAAAAACGACGCAACTGGTGAACGTTGAAGAGCATGTGGAAGGCTTCCGCCAGGTGCGTGAGGCGCACCGCCGGGAGCTGATTGATGATTATGTCGAACTGATCTCTGATCTGATCCGTGAGGTTGGAGAAGCGCGCCAGGTGGATATGGCCGCACGCCTTGGGGTGTCGCAGCCAACCGTTGCCAAAATGTTAAAACGTCTGGCGTCGGTCGGGCTGATCGAAATGATCCCCTGGCGCGGGGTGTTTCTCACCGCTGA
The DNA here is from genome assembly GCF_014930525.1 of Enterobacter cloacae complex sp. S1. Classification (NCBI taxonomy): domain Bacteria; kingdom Pseudomonadati; phylum Pseudomonadota; class Gammaproteobacteria; order Enterobacterales; family Enterobacteriaceae; genus Enterobacter; species Enterobacter cloacae complex sp. S1. The sequence goes on along the minus strand of NZ_JADBRE010000010.1, from coordinate 84,289 downwards.
GGGCGAAAAGCTGGCGCAGGAGAGCCGCGAGCGACACCAGATCGTCGAGAATTTTTTACTGGTGCTGGGCGTCAGCCCGGAAATTGCCCGTCGGGATGCCGAAGGTATGGAACACCACGTCAGCGAAGAGACGCTGTTGAAGTTCCGCGAGTTTACGCTCAAATACGGTCCCTCCGCTGAATGAACATCCCCGGCTTGCAGGCCCTGAAACGCGATCGCTTTTTCCATCTTTTACTTATCACTGGCGTTGGGCTCAGCGTCTTTGTGCCCTTCACGCCGCACACCTGGCCGGCGGCCATAGACTGGCGCACCATTATTACTCTGAGCGGTTTGATGATGCTCACCAAAGGCGTGGAGCTGAGCGGCTATTTTGACGTGCTGGGGCGCAAAATGGTGCGCCGCTTCGCCACCGAGCGCAAACTGGCCCTGTTCATGGTCTTTTCGGCGGCGCTGTTGTCGACGTTTCTCACTAATGACGTGGCGCTTTTTATCGTGGTGCCGCTTACGCTAACGCTGCGTAAACTATGCGAAATACCGGTTACCCGTCTGATTATCTTTGAAGCGCTGGCCGTCAATGCGGGCTCGCTGCTCACGCCGATCGGTAACCCGCAGAACATTCTGCTGTGGGGACGCTCCGGCCTGTCGTTTACCGCGTTTACCGGGCAGATGGCGCCGCTGGCGCTGGCGATCGTGGCGACGCTGCTGGCGGTGAGCTGGTTTGCTTTCCCGAATAAATCGTTGCAGTATCACAGCGGTACAACCGGCCCCCATTGGCAGCCGCGTCTCGTCTGGAGCTGCCTGGGGCTGTATATCGTTTTCCTTATCGCGCTGGAGTTAAACCAGGCGCTGGCGGGCGCGCTGCTGGTGGCGTGCGGCTTCCTGTTCCTCGCCCGGCGGGTGCTGGTGAGCGTTGACTGGACGCTGCTGCTGGTGTTTATGGCGATGTTTATTGACGTCCATCTCCTGATCCAGCTTCCGGTATTGCAGAACGTTCTCCATAGCGTCAGCGGTCTGTCACAGCCGGGATTATGGCTGACGGCGATTGGTCTCTCGCAGGTGATCAGTAACGTGCCGTCCACCATTTTGCTGCTTAACTATGTTCCCCCAACGGTACTGCTGGCGTGGGCGGTCAACGTCGGCGGCTTTGGGCTGCTGCCTGGCTCGCTGGCTAACCTCATCGCCCTGCGGATGGCCAACGATCGCCGCATCTGGTGGCGCTTCCATTTATGGTCAATCCCGATGCTGCTCTGGTCAGCGGCGGTCGGTTTCGGACTATTCCTTCTCATATAGTGCGCAATTTGTCAGTTTTTCCTGGCAAATGTATAGCAACGTCCTAGCTTTAGTGAACGGCATAGTGTGATGCCGCTCACTGACAGGACCGTTGCTGAACTATGGCAGAAGATCAAAACCCACCTGCTGACGAGCAGGATCAAAACAATAACGAGCGCAAGCGCCCGGGGAAAAAACCGTTAATTATCCTTGGCATCGTGGTCATCGTGATGGTGATTGTGGCGCTGGTCTGGTGGTTTTTAACCCGTAACGAAGAGACCACCGACGACGCCTTCACCGACGGCGACGTTGTAACCATTGCCCCAAAAACGGCAGGCTACGTTACCGAACTTCGCGTGCGGGATAACCAGCGCGTGAAGAAAGGGGATGTGCTGGTGGTGATCGATCCGCGTGATACCACCGCCCAGCGCGATCAGGCCCAGGCCCAGCTTGGGCTGGCGATTGCGCAGTTGCATCAGGCGCAGGCGCAGCTGGCGCTCTCGAAGGTGCAATATCCCGCTCAGCGCGATGAAGCCAAAGCCCAGGTACTGAAAGCCCAGGCGGATATGGCCAACGCGCAGGCGGAGTACCGCCGTCAGCGCGGCGTTGACCCGCGCGCGACCACGCAACAAAGTATCGATGCCGCGAACGCTCAACTGCGGAGTGCCCAGGCGGGTCTGGCCAGCGCGCAGGCGCAGCTGGAAGTGGCGGAGCAGGTTCAGCTGCAAATCCGCCAGCAGGAGACCAACGTCGAAGCCCGCGAACGGCAGGTCGATCAGGCCAGAGCGCAGCTGGAAACCGCCAACCTGAACCTCTCTTATACCGAAGTCCGCGCCCCGTTCGACGGTTTTGTCACCAAACGCAACGTCCAGCCCGGTACGCTGGTGCAGGCAGGTACGGCGCTGTTCTCGCTGGTTTCCCCGAACGTGTGGGTGGTGGCGAACTTCAAGGAGTCGCAGCTTGAGCGCATGAAGCCGGGCGACAAAGTGACCGTGTCCGTCGATGCCTGGCCGGATATGGAGCTGGAAGGCCATATCGACAGCATCCAGCAGGGCAGCGGCTCGCGCTTCTCCGCCTTCCCGTCGGAAAACGCCACCGGTAACTTTGTGAAGATCGTTCAGCGCGTGCCGGTGAAAATCGTCATTGATAAAGGTCTGGATCCGAACAAGCCGCTGCCGTTGGGGCTGTCGGTTGAACCGAAGGTCACCGTGGAATGACGGATCACAGCCACGATAACTGGAAGCCCGCCAGTAACCCGTGGGCGGTGGCGATTGTGGTCACCCTGGCGGTGTTTATGGAAATTCTGGACACCACCATCGTCAACGTGGCGCTGCCCCACGTCGCGGGATCGCTCTCGGCCAGCTATGACGAATCCACCTGGGTGCTCACCAGCTATCTGGTGGCGAACGGCATCGTGCTGCCGATTTCGGCCTTTCTGAGCCGCCTGTTTGGTCGCAAGCAGTTCTTTCTGATCTGCATTGTGATGTTCACCATCTGCTCGTTCCTGTGCGGCATCGCCACCGAGCTATGGCAAATCATCCTGTTCCGCGTGATGCAGGGGTTCTTTGGCGGCGGATTGCAGCCTACCCAGCAGTCGGTGCTACTCGACTACTTCAAGCCGGAGGACAGGGGCAAAGCCTTTGGCCTTTCATCCATTGCCATTATCGTCGCGCCGGTACTCGGTCCCACGCTGGGGGGCTGGATCACCGATAACTACTCCTGGCGCTGGGTGTTCTTTATCAATATCCCGGTAGGGATTGTGACGGTGCTGGCCATCTATCAGCTGCTGGAAGATCCGCCGTGGGAGAAAAAGTCGGAAGAGAAGCTCACCGTCGACTGGACGGGGATCGGCCTGATCGCCCTCGGTCTTGGCTGTTTGCAGGTGATGCTCGACCGGGGCGAAGATGATGACTGGTTCTATTCGAACTTTATCCGCACCTTCGCAGTACTGACGCTGGTCGGCATTATCGGCGCGATCTACTGGCTGATGTATGCCAGAAAGCCGGTGGTGGATCTGCACTGTATGAAGGACCGCAACTTTGCGATCTCCAGCCTGCTGATGGCGGGGATGGCGATGATCCTGTACGGCAGTTCGGTGGTTATTCCGCAGCTGGCGCAGCAGGATTTGGGCTATACCGCCACCTGGTCCGGGCTGGTGCTCTCGCCCGGCGCGGTGCTGATTGTGCTGACCATCCCGCTGGTGCTGAAGCTGATGCCGGTGGTGCAGACGCGCTGGATCATCGCGTTCGGCTTTACCTGCCTGGCGGTGTCGTTCTTCTGGTCCCGCACGCTGACGCCGGATATCGATTTCGAAACGCTGGTGCTGTTCCGCAGCGCTCAGTCGATTGGACTGGGATTCCTGTTTGTGCCCCTCACCACCATCGCCTTTATCTCGATCCCGAGGCGGCTTAACGCCGACGCGGCGGCGCTGTTTACCATGTTCCGCAACGTGGCCGGCTCGATTGGGATTTCGCTCTCGACGGCGGCGATCACCGAGCGCTCGCAGGCGCACAGCGCGCATCTGGCTTACCACGCTTCGCCGTTTAACGAGCAGTTCCAGCTGGCGATTCGCGAAAGCGCCCAGGCGATCCAGAACTTCACCACTCAGGTGGGCGATCCGACCGGCATTGCCACCGGGCGGATGTACCAGACGATGATCGAGCAGTCGCGCTTTCTGGCCTACATCGACGTATTCACCATTCTGAGCGCGGTGGCCCTATTACTGATTCCGTTTTGTTTGTTGCTCTCGCCGGTTAAGAGCGAGGGGAGTGCAGGAGCACACTGATGATACACAGACGTTTACACCCCCTGATGATAATGATGCTGCTGGTGGGCTGCGCCGTCGGGCCGGACTACCAACAGCCTGCACCGCCCGCCACCACGCACTGGAACGATAAGGGCGACAGCGCGGTGAAATCGCAAACTTCCTCCGCGGCCACTAAACCGCGCTGGTGGACAACCTTCGGCTCGCCGCAGCTCGACAGCCTGATTGAACGCGCCATCGCCGGGAATCTGACGCTACAGCAAACGGTATTACGCATTGCCGGCGCGCGCGAACAGATTAACCAGGCCGGCGGGGCGTTTTTCCCGTCGGTGAATGGCAATGTGCAGGCGACGCGCCAGCAGCTTGGGCTGGAAGGGGAGCTGAAATCCCACGGCGTGTATGACCAGTTGAATAATGTCGATCCTGAACTGCGGGGCGCGTTAGGCCCGCTGACGCAGCCGATAAACCTCTATCAGGGCAGCTTCGACGCCCAGTGGGAAATCGACCTGTGGGGCAAGGTGCGCCGTCAGGTAGAAGCGGCTGAGGCGCAGCAGCGGGCGGCGATCGAGCAGCGTAACGATGCGCTGGTCTCGCTGGAAGCCGAAGTGGCGCGGGCGTGGCTACAGCTGCGTGGGGCGCAGAGCATCATTGCCACGCTTAATACGCAAATTGAAAGCGCACAGCAGACGCTGGATCTGACCGAAAGCCGCCAGCGGGGCGGGCTGTCGCCGCAGATGGACGTGGAAAATGCCCGGGCGCAGCTGGGCAATCTTGAAGCGCAGCTGCCGCAGTATCAGGCGCAGGAACGCCAGGCGATGAACGGGCTGGCGATCCTGCTCGGCAAACCGCCGGGCGCGCTGGATGCCGAACTGCAATCCGTGCAGCCGATGCCTGCCCTGCCAGATATTGTGCAGACCGGTATTCCGTCGACGCTGGCCCGCCGTCGCCCGGACGTGCGCGAAGCCGAGGCGAATCTCCATGCCGCCACGGCGCAGATTGGCGTCTCGGTGGCAGAGCTGTTCCCGAGCTTTACCCTCTCCGGACAGTTTGGCCTGCGCAACAGTGAATCTAACTGGCTGACCGACTGGAGCAGCCACTTCTACAGCTTTGGCCCGCAGGTTTCCATACCGATTTTCCAGGGCGGTCGGCTGGTCTCCAGCGTCAAGGTGGCGCGCGCGCAGCAGGGGGCGGCAGTGCTGGACTATCGCCAGACGGTACTGACGGCGCTCGGCGACGTTGAAAACGCGCTGGTGAGCTATCGCACCGACCAGCAGCGTGAAGCGGGCCTGGCGAAAACCATCGACGCGCTGCAAAACGCCTTTGATCTCGCCAGCGACAGCTACCGGCAGGGGATCGCCAGCTTTATTGACGTGCTGGACGCCCAGCGTCAGCTCGCTCAGGCCGAACAGCAGCGGGCGCAGGCGCAGGTGCAGAGCGCGCTTGATCTGGTGGCGCTCTACAAAGCCCTCGGCGGCGGCTGGGAGCCATATCAGCAGGTGCGGTTGCCAGACTACAGCGTCTTTGGCGACGCCCCGCGCGGATAGATTCAGAGGATTGGGCAAGAAACGGACAGGAACGCCACATTCGCGATGGCTGGGGGGCGGGTATAACTAACAGACATCCAATCGACATGCGAGGAAAGCGTTATGCGTTATCAAAAACTGGGCAATACCGGACTGTTTGTTTCTGAACTCTGCCTCGGCACCATGACCTTCGGCGGTGAAGGCGGCATGTGGGGCAAAATTGGTCAGCTTCAGCAAAGCGACGCCGAGCAGCTGGTGGGCCGCGCGCTGGACGCCGGGATCAATTTTATCGACACGGCAGATGTCTACTCGGAAGGGCGTTCAGAGGAGATCACCGGGCAGGCGCTGAAGAACCTGAAAATTCCGCGCGAAAACGTGGTCGTTGCCACCAAGGTGTTCGGTGAAACCGGCACAGCGGGGGGTGAACTCGCGCGGTAGCTCGCGCTATCACATCATCAGCGGCGTGAAGGAGAGCCTGCGTCGCTTGCAGCTGGATCATATCGATCTCTATCAGCTGCACGGTTTCGACCCCGCGACCCCCATCGAGGAGACGCTTTACGCGCTGGATAATCTTGTGCAGCACGGTCACGTGCGCTATATCGGCGTCTCGAACTGGGCGGCATGGCAGATTGCCAAAGCGCTCGGCATCTCTGAGCGTCTGGGGCTGGCGCGTTTTGCCTCATTGCAGGCGTACTACACCATCGCCGGGCGCGACCTTGAGCGCGAACTGGTGCCGATGATGCAGAGCGAAGGCGTCGGGTTGATGGTATGGAGCCCGCTGGCGGGTGGTCTGCTAAGCGGAAAATACGATCGCGACGGGCAGAGCGCGGCCGGTAGTCGTCGCCTGGCGTTCGACTTCCCGCCAGTGAATAAAGATCGCGCCTTCGACTGCGTGGACGTGATGCGTACCATCGCCGAAAGTAAAGGCGTTTCCGTGGCGCAAATCGCGCTGGCGTGGCTGCTGCACCAGAAAGCGGTGACCAGCGTCATTATTGGTGCGAAACGCGTCGATCAGTTGGATGACAACATTGCCGCAACCGGCGTTCAGCTAAGCGATGATGAGCTGAAACAGCTGGATGCGGTCAGCGCGCTGCCGCGCGAGTATCCTGGCTGGATGCTGGAGCGCCAGGGCGAGTACCGTCGCAATCAGTTAGCGCAACAATAACCTTTCTTTCCCCGGTGGCGCTTGCGCTTACCGGGGCTGCGTTCCCTTGTAATGACATATTAACGTTATGTCACTACACGAAATACCAATGGGCTGTTCTCTTCTTCCGCAGTTTCAGTATGCCAGCTTTACGAACGCACAGGGCGGTACCCGGGAAGAATCACTCCGGGCCAATGCGTGCGTTTCATTAATGCGCGCATCCGTGTATTAAGGATTGCCTTAATCCTCCTCAAATGATATTAATTATCATTCTTATTATAAAAATAATGGCAGTTTAAAATATCTGGCAAGGATGTGAGCTTAACGATCGATCACTTTTGCGTTAGGCATGTATTAGGGAATGGGTATGAGAATTATCAAGATCTTCTGGCCGCTCACTGCGCTCCTGGCAGGGTTGAACAGTCAGGTATCACTGGCAAAATCCTCCGATGATAACGACGAGACCCTGGTGGTGGAAGCCACCGCTGAGCAGGTACTCAAACAGCAGCCGGGCGTGTCGATTATTACCAGCGAAGATATTAAAAAGAACCCTCCGGTCAATGATCTCTCCGATATTATTCGCAAAATGCCCGGTGTCAATCTGACCGGCAACAGCGCCTCGGGTACACGTGGTAATAACCGCCAGATCGACATTCGCGGCATGGGGCCGGAGAACACCTTAATTTTAATTGATGGTGTACCGGTGACGTCGCGCAACGCCGTGCGTTATAGCTGGCGTGGAGAGCGTGATACCCGCGGCGACACCAACTGGGTGCCACCGGAACAGGTTGAGCGTATTGAAGTGATCCGCGGCCCTGCGGCGGCACGCTACGGTTCGGGCGCAGCGGGCGGGGTGGTGAACATCATTACCAAACGCCCTACTAACGACTGGCACGGTTCGCTGTCGTTATACACCAACCAGCCGGAAAGCAGCGACGAAGGCGCTACGCGTCGCGCCAACTTCAGCCTTAGCGGGCCGCTGGCTGGCGATGCGCTGACCATGCGCCTGTACGGAAACCTGAATAAAACCGATGCCGACAGCTGGGATATTAACTCCTCGGCCGGTACGAAAAACGCGGCCGGGCATGAAGGGGTGCGCAACAAAGATATTAACGGCGTTGTCTCGTGGAAATTAAATCCGCAGCAAATTATCGATTTCGAAGCCGGATATAGCCGTCAGGGGAATATCTATGCGGGCGATACGCAAAATAGTTCTTCCAGTGCCGTCACTGAAAGCCTGGCGAAATCCGGCGAAGAGACGAACCGCCTGTACCGGCAGAATTATGGCGTTACACATAATGGTATCTGGGACTGGGGTCAAAGCCGTTTTGGTGTCTATTACGAGAAAACCAATAACACCCGCATGAATGAAGGATTATCCGGTGGCGGTGAAGGGCGTATTTCAGCGGATGAAAAGTTCACGACCAATCGCCTGAGCTCCTGGCGAACCAGCGGCGAGCTTAATATTCCGCTGAATGCGCTGGTCGATCAAACGCTGACCGTGGGTGCGGAGTGGAGCCGCGATGAGCTCGACGATCCTTCCTCTACCAGCCTGACCGTGGATGACAGTGATATCGGCGGCATTTCTGGCTCGGCTGCGGATCGCAGCAGTAAAAACCATTCCCAAATCAGTGCGCTGTATATTGAAGATAATATTGAGCCGGTTCCCGGCACGAATATCATTCCCGGCCTGCGCTTTGATTATCTCAACGAGTCCGGCGGTAACTTCAGCCCCAGCCTGAACCTCTCGCAGGAATTGGGGGATTACTTCAAAGTCAAAGCGGGGATTGCCCGAACCTTTAAAGCACCAAACCTGTATCAATCCAGCGAAGGTTATCTGCTCTACTCGAAAGGCAACGGTTGTCCAAAAGATATTACATCGGGCGGCTGCTACCTGATCGGTAATAAAGATCTCGATCCGGAAATCAGCATCAATAAAGAAATTGGGCTGGAGTTCGCCTGGGAAGATTACCATGCCAGCGTGACCTACTTCCGCAATGACTACCAGAATAAGATTGTGGCCGGCGATAATGTTATCGGGCAAACCGCTTCCGGCGCATATATTCTCCAGTGGCAGAACGGCGGGAAAGCGCTGGTGGACGGTATCGAAGCCAGCATGGCGTTCCCGCTGGTGAAAGATCGTCTGAACTGGAATACCAATGCCACCTGGATGATCACCTCGGAGCAAAAAGACACCGGTAACCCGCTGTCGATCATCCCCAAATACACCATTAATAACTCGCTTGACTGGACCATCACCCAGGCGTTCTCTGCCAGCGTCAACTGGACGTTATACGGCAGACAAAAACCGCGTACTCATTCGGAAACTCGTAGTGAAGATACTGGCGGTCTGTCAGGTAAAGAGCTGGGCGCTTATTCGCTGGTGGGGACGAACTTCAATTACGATATTAATAAAAATCTGCGTCTTAACGTTGGTGTCAGCAATATCTTAGATAAACAGATCTACCGATCTTCCGAAGGGGCGAATACCTATAACGAGCCTGGCCGGGCTTATTATGCCGGTGTTACCGCGTCATTCTGATCGTAGTGTTACAGGTGTACTGCCCGCGTCAAGGCGGGCAGTGTTTAGCGGCTTAATGAATGACAGCCTGCTGTGTTACCTGCGTTTTCACCACTGATATCTAACAGCGCTCCGCGGAAGGAGGCGTTGAACATCGGCCCGTGTCCCAGGTTTGGGAAATCCCAAAAGGCGGCATTGACGCCTTTATCTTCCAGCGTGGCGAGGGTGGCATGAATTTTCGTCAGCACTCCGGCAGCATGCGTTTCCCGGTTATCGCCCGGTGTCGCCGAACCTTCCATTATCATCAGGCGCCTGGCGCAGTATTGCGACGGCTCAACCGCCGTGATGCGGCTCAGTAGCGCATCATGGCCTCTGCCCAACGACGGGCTGGCGCTGTAATACGTCCGGAAATAAGGGGAAGACAGCCATGCATCCAGCACGAACAGGCCGCCGTAGGAGTGCCCCCACAGGCCGCGACGCTGCCGATCGATATTCAATCCCTGTTCCACCTTTGGCGCTATACGCGTTTCCAGTAACTGGCGGAAGTCGTTGCTACCCCCACTCTTACGGTTAAAACGCCCGTTGCGGGTATCCGTTTTGCCGCTTTCTGCTGCTGGCGTATAGTCGTAGGCCCTGCCGTTGAGATCGAAGGGGAGGTTGGTCTGATACCCGACAGCCACAATCACCGGCGGTGATTTTTCTGCCAGCTGTTTGAGCAGGTCGTCGTTCAGGCGGTCCATAACTGCGTTGCCGTCGAGCATATATAAAATCGGGTAGCCCGACGCCGGTGCGGCTTTATTTGGCACGGCCGTCCATACCCGATAATGGCGGCTGCCATCGGCGGAGTCGAACGAGTTGACGCTGAAATGGTAAAACGCAGAGCCTTTATCGGCGATATTCGGCCCCAGTGGCTGCATATCCGGCTTTGCGAAAGCGTGCGCATTCCAGATAAGGGTGAGACCAGAAAGAAGAGTGACAAGCGCCTTGCGTGAGCGTGTTGGGCGATACTCGCGGGCATACATCTGATGTTTATTCCTTTTCCGCAGGTGACATTTTCTTTATTCAGGAAGCCTGTACAGTTGCCTGAAAGTGTTCGCGGGTCAAGTCAACCCTGGAGTAAACCAAGCCCGTCAATCAGTGCGCCGCGCCACCATGCGTAATCGTGCCCCCCGGTATACATTGCGCAATGGCTGTCGACGCCAGCGGTAAGCAACTGCTGATGCAGCCGCTGAACGTGGGGTACCGTCGAACCTTCCAGCGATCCCACGCACAGGCGGATGCGCACGCCCTGCGGCGGGGCAGAAAGCAGATGTTCGCTCACCCATGACGTATCGGTTTCGCTGAACACGTTTGGCCGGCTGGCACCCTCTGGCGTCCACCACATCGAAGGGGAGTGGCTGAGCGCCAGCCCGAACGTTTCCGGTGCGTAACGAGCGGCCATGAGCGCGCTGACCCCGCCGAGGCTCTGTCCGGCCAGCACGGTGCGCGAACGGTCTGCCCATCGCCGCTGTGGGTGTTCGGCGCGGATCGTCGGCAACAACTGGCCGGCGATATCCTTTATCAGCTCGCTGCGCCCGCCGAGTATCGCAGTTCGCTCGTGTTCATCGATATTGTCGATGCCAAGTACAGCCACAGGCACGATGCGTCCGTTGTTTATGGCGGCGTCAATTGCCGCGCATACGCCAAGGTGATCGAACCAGGTTTCACCATCGGGCAGTACCACCAGGCCGAGGGGCTGCGAAACATCAACGTCCGGCAGATAGAGCCGAACCCGGCGCGATTCCCCGGCGAGAGTGCGCGCCGAGGTAAGCAATTGTCCGCTGGGTGACCCGCCGCGCCATTCGGACTGGGCGGGGGCTTTATCAAGCGCCAGCACCGACTCCTGTGTGCTTCCCCGAACGTTGATCCCCGGCGTTTTGTTTAGCGGATCGGCGTGCCCGACGAGGGTAGCAAAGCGGCCTCCGGACTGTGCAATCGTCTCGGCCGGGGTGCCGGGGGGGATTTCCACCAGCGAATAGGAGCCGCAGTAGCTTGCGGGTAAACGCAGTGTCAGAGTCCAGATATCCGTCGCGGGAAGGGCGGTCATCATCCCTTTCGCCACGTGCTCTTTATCCGTCACCCGATTCAGACGCAGATAAACGCCCTGTAGAGGGTGCCTGGCGCGCCACAGAAATGTCACATCACGCTCGTCTTTCGCTCCGTCGACTGGCGTCACCAGCGGTACATTTAGCGACTCAGCGTCTCGCCAGAAGTCAGAAAGGTTAGCAATGTGGCCTGCTGCCAGCTGGCTGCGCAGCCTGGCGATAGCAGAGGGATGTTGTTGCATGTTCAGCATTCACTCTCTTTGAATATGAAGGGTGTCAGTATAAATAGCTAAAGCGGCTATTCCGGGAACAGCCGCTTTAGCGCGTGTTTTGTAATGTCTTACGTGCGCAATTACTCTTCCACGATTTCCCCCGTGATGTCGTGGTGGCGATGGGGAACAGAGCTGCCGACGCTGTCATGCCACAAGCGGGTGTAGAGGCCGCCGGCCGCTAACAGCTGTTCGTGGGTGCCGTATTCCGCAAGCTGCCCCTTATCGATAACGGCAATCAGATCGCAGCGCTGCGCGGTGGTCAGACGGTGCGCCACAATCAGCGCCAGGTGCTTCCCGGCGTGCGCGACGTCTGTTAACGATGACATCAATCGCTCTTCGGATGTGCGATCCAGGCGTGACGTGGCTTCATCGAGCAGCAGGATGTGAGCATTCGCCAGTTGTGCGCGGGCCAGCGCAATCAGCTGGCGCTGACCTGCGGACAGATCGGCACCGCCGTTATTCACCGGTGTGCGGAATCCCTGCGGCAGATTGCGCACCGTCTCATACAGCCCTGCCTGTTGAGAGGCAATCTCAATGTCGTCATTGGTACTGGATGGCCGTGAATAACGAATGTTTTCCGCGATATCACCACTAAACAACGCCACATCCTGATCGACCAGCCCAATCTGGCGACGGTAATCGGCAAGCGAGGCATCATCAATTATCCGATCGCCAATGCTGATCCTGCCGTGGGTGGGGGAATACAATCCGGCGATCAGCTTAATCAGCGTTGACTTACCCGCACCGCTGCGACCAACGACCGCGACGACCCTTCCCTCAGGGATTGTCAGGGTAAGTTTGTTCAGCGCGGGTTCAGGGCTGTCGGGATAACTGAACGTGACCTCATCAAGATGCAGCGCGCCGGTGGCGGGCGGTGCGGAAGAGGGCTCGATGTTCTCTGTGCCTTCGGTCGCCAGCAGTTCATTGATATGTTTGCCGCTGGCCGTCGCCTGCTGCCAGGCGTCGACAATTCCTGATAACTGCTGCACTGGCCCATAGAATTGCCCCAGCAGCAGGAAGAAAGCCGCCAGCACCCCGGCGGTCATTTCGCCTTCGGCGACTCGCGATGCACCCACCAGAAGAACGGCGGCATAGGAGGCCTCGGTGCAGAAGGTCAGGAACGGGAAATAGACGGCAAGGTATTTTTGCGCACGTACGCGGGTCGCACGGAACCGATCCGATAACGCGCGCAGCCGGGCGGCTTCCTGTTCCTGCTGGCCATGCGATTGCACAACGCGCAAGCCGGAGACTTTCTCCTGCAGGGTGCTGTTGACTTTGCCTATTTCCAGCCGCGCCTGCGCATAAGCAGGGGAGCTGAGGCGGCGATAAATCCAGGTTGCCAGTGCGACCACTGGCACCGCGCTTAATGCCGTCAGCGCCAGGAGCGGGTCGAGCCAGAACATGGCGGCGGCGATGGCGAACATTGTCACCAGGCTGGTGGCTGCACCGGCAAGGCCGTTTTGCAGAAAGCGGGCGAGAGAGTCCACATCTACGGTCATGCGGGTCAGACGCGAATCGACATGCTTTTCATGCCAGGGGAGACCAAGACGCAGCATATGGCCGAAGCTGCGCAAGCGCACCGTATGCTGGACTGACTCTGCCGCTCTGGCGGCGAAGACAGTCTGTAGTGAATAACAGCACCAGCTCACGGCCACCAGGCACAGGGCGAATAGGGCACAGAGGCCGATAGTCGACATATCGCCTGTGGCAACGCCGGAGTCAATGCCGCGCTGCAGCAGTATAAGTACCCCGACGCCTGCCGCCGAATCGAGGGCGATCAGCAGGGCGGCGATGACGAACATCCACGCCACGGGCTTCAGCAGCGACGTGACTTTGCGGCCTTTACCGGCCAGCGCCTGCTGTACTGCATTTTCCGGCACGCGCGTCATACGGGCGACAAAGCCTTTATCCCCCGTCTGCGCCGCATCGTCTTGTGGCGCTGGTACGGCCGGCCACAATCCGTTAGGCCCACTGTGGGAAGGCGCGAGGAAATCGCCGTCACCGGTCATCAGCGCGCGGAACGCCGGACAGCGCGCTTCAAGTTCTGCCTGGGTTCCGGTGTCCACCACCCGGCCCTTATCCAGCACCACAATCCGGCTGGCTAACTGAAGCGTCGAACGGCGTCGGGCAATCACCAGCAGCATATGCTTTTCGTCAGCATAGCGACTCAGCGCGGTGTTGATCTCCGCTTCAGTACCGGCATCGACCGCCGAGGTGGTGTCATCGAGGATCAACACTTCCGGCGCGGTAATGAGCGCCCGTGCCAGCGCGATTCGCTGCCTCTGTCCGCCGGAAAGATTTGTACCGCGTTCGGTTAATTGGGTATCGAAACCTTTCGGCAGGGCGTTGATAAAATCGCTGGCTCCTGCTGCCCTCGCCGCGAGGCGAATGTCGTCCGCCGTTGCCTGAGGGTGCCCGTAGGCGATATTTTCCGCCACCGTACCGGCAAACAGAAAAGCATCCTCAAACACAACGCCTACCCGACGACGAAGCGCCTCCAGCCTGAGATCGCGGAGGTTCTGTCGGCCTGCGCTGGTGTTGAGCCATATCTCTCCGGCGCTGGGATCGTAAAAACGCGCCAGCAGCATCAGCAGCGTGGATTTCCCGGAACCCGATGCGCCCACTACCGCCACGGTTTCACCGGCGTGCAGGGAAAAGGAGACATCGCTGAGGATGCGTCTGCCGCCACGGTACTCGAAGCTCATATTCTCCAGTTGCAGCCCGATAACCTGACCGTTAACCGCCTCCGTCCCGTCTTCCATCTGCGAACGGGTGTCGATCAGAGCAAACACGCGCTCCACGGACGCCTGGGTGCGCTGGGCGATAACCAGAAACGATGCCAGTACACGGGTTGGCCCGGTCAGCATCGCGAGGAAGCTGGCAAACGCCACGAAGGTGCCGAGATCGATGCGCCCGTGCATAACCGACCAGCCGCCGTAGCACAGCAGGACGATTTGCCCGAGCACCGGTAGCGCCAGCATGGTGGCACCTGGCATCGCCTGCGAGATGGCCGCGCCGATGCGTACCCGCACCATCTGCCGCGACTGGCGATCCAGCCAGCGTGTTTCACGCAGCTCCGCCACGCAGGATTTTACCACTGAGATCTGCGCCAGCACTTCGCGCATATGTTCGGTGAGATTTGCCAGTCGGTCCGAGGCCAGCCCGGTTTGCGCGAAGACCCGGCGACGCGCGCGCAGCGCAGTGATCGCCAGGCACGCCAGTACGCACACGACGATGAGCGTCATGGCGGGTGACATCCACAGCATCACGGCAATGCCGGCAATGTAATAAGTGAACACCGCCAGCGGCACCGGGCACATCTGCAGCAGGGTATGCACCTGCTGCAGATCGCTGTTGGTCCGTGAAATCACCTGCCCGGTGCGCAGTGCGTCCTGGCCTGCGCCGTCAAGTTTTTGAATACTGTCGAATGCCCGTCCTCGCAGGGTGTGCTGCACCCAGAGCGAGAGCTCCCCGGCATAACCGCGGCGCACGTAGTTACCGATGAAATCAAAAAAGGCAATCAGCAATAGCCCGCAGGCCAGCCACGGCAGACGAGTCGGATTGCCCGCCAGCGCGTCGTTCACCGCTTGCCTTGTCAGCAACGGCGTCAGCGCGGCCAGCAGAATGGTCGAGACCGACGCTACCACTACGATGATGCTAAGTTTCTTACGTTCCCAGCACACGCGTGCCAGGCGAACTATCCAGGACCGCGCAGGAGTGGGAGAGTGAGTCGCAGGCATTAAGCCTCCTCCGTCTGTAAACAATAGGATCCAAGTCGGATCGCTGTGCAAAAAAAAGCGCCAGCCCGATCCGGTCCCGCATTGTTACGGGCGTATCTCCTGGATGCGTGCTGGCGTATGATCGTCATGACGGCGTAGTGGCTACCCTTTCTGTACCCTCGCGATCAGGCTTTTCGCCACCTCGCTGGGACAGGGTTGCGCTGCCATTTCCGCCGCTACCTCTTCAGAGGCGTCGCGAAGCGCGCGATTGTCGAGGAAAGCATTGATCATGCTGCTCGACAGGCCGTCGTCGCCGGGGATGATCCCGCAGCCGCGTTCGACAACAGCGCGGGCATTTACCGGGCGATCGGCACCCTGGCCGAAGACGATCTGTGGAATACCGGCGTGCAGCGCCGTCAGGGTATTGCCCGCGCCACCATGATGAATGAAGCCATCTGCGCCGTTCAGGAAGGCTCCCATGGGTATCCAGTCGACCAGGCGAACATTTGAGGGCAGTGAGCGCAGATCCGACCGCGCATTGGCCGAAAGATGCAGGATGATCTCGGCATCGACTTCACTGGCGGAATCCATCACCCAGGCGATCAGGTCAAGGCCGTCGACCATCGGTTTGACGGTACCGAGACTCACCAGAAGACGTTTACGGTCGGGCGTCCTCTCCCACCACGGTTCCCACACCGCGCCGCCGTTGTACGGGACGTACTGCATGGGAATAATGGGTTCTCCGTCGTTTTCAAGAATGCTCATGCTCGGTGGTGTTACGTCGATCCAGGCCATATCGCGCGGTGCGGCCCCAACGCCGTGGCGATGATAGGCGTCCGCGAGCGAACGCGTTACGCCTTTGATATGCCAGGGCGTATGGCCGAAGCCGACGGTTTGCATTACGACCGGTATATCGTATTTGGCGGCAATCAGAGGCCCGATGACGCCGAGCGGCGGGTAGATGATGAGATCGGGCCGCCAGTGTCCGGCAAACTCCACCAGGTGGTCGGCCATCTCTTCGCTGAAGAATGAGAAGTTGCCCATTTTTGTGCCGATGTTGCTTTCTTTTCGCTGTGCCTCGCGGCGGCGATAGTCAGCTTCAGAATCAAAACCGGGTGCGGCGTCAAATACCACCAGCCCTGCTTCTGCCGCTTTTTGGGCGAATTTTCCTCCGCTGGCGATCAGCACTTCATGGCCGTTAACGCGAAACGCCTGTGCCAGAGACAGCACAGGATACAGCAGCCCATAGAGAGGCGGGCCTACAAACAAAATACGCATGAGAAAATCCCTCTCCGCTTGACGAACTAAATCAGGAAGTCGACGCAGTCATATGCCAGCAGCAGGACGTTAATTTTCGTTAAGCCTGCTTTGACAGACGCCGCGTCCTTTTTGAGTTTCACCAGCCTTACGAACGGTCCTGTCGCTGACTATTCCGTGACGTAGGCTGGTGAATCGGGAATTCCTTGTCCCGGCTTCCATTAACGCTTACGCGCCGTTGTCCTTTTGAACAGCCCAGGCGTCGTGCTGCCACGCCGCGGTGTTCAGATGCATTTGTTGAGTGTGAGACCGTTCAACAAACCTGGAGAGGCTTGTTTCCTGATACCTCTGTATACCTTGCCAGATAAACCATCAGTGCAAATGCTAATGATAATAATTACTATTATCATATGTGAGTTGCAACTATAATTAAGCACTTAATGCACAATGAATCGATTATGGGAAAAATCGCAGGTGGGGCTCAGCAAAAGGGGACTCTGTGGATTTAGGCACAAAATCCCACGCTTGCGGCGGTTTACAGGCGGACCTGGTGATTCTGTGTAATTGATGGCGGGGGTCTACGATGACGCTACTTCACCAAATAGCGCGGGTTTACCTCCCGTAAATACTGGCGATGTTACTATGATGCCTGATTCACTGCTGTTTATCGTTATGGAAAACCTGCGTAATGTTAACAAAATTCCCTCCCCGACGCGTAATGACCTGTGCTGCGGCTCTGCTAATTATTTTTAGCATCGCCTTGTTTTTCTTCCTGAGAAGCCCCGAGGTTCCTGAGTATGTTACCGCTCCAGTACGCATCGGCGATATTGAAAACGCCGTACTTGCTACCGGTCGAATTGATGCGATTGAGCGGGTCAACGTTGGGGCACAGGTTTCTGGCCAGGTTAAGTCGCTGAAGGTGAAGTTAGGCGATCGTGTCACTAAAGGGCAGCTCATCGCTGAAATTGATGACGTGCCGCAGCGGAATGATTTACGCAACGCAGAAGCTGCTCTCAACGTGGTAAAAGCGGACCTTCAGGCTAAGCAGGCGCAGTTGAAGCAAGCCTCATTGCGTTTTAAGCGCCAGCGCCAGATGTTAAATGAGGATGCCAGCTCGAGAGAAGATTTCGAAACGGCTGAAACCACGCTGGCCAGTACCCGCGCTGAGCTATCGGCACTGAATGCCAAACTCGTCCAGGCGCAAATTGATGTCGACAAGAAAAAGGTCGATTTGGGTTATACAAAAGTTGTTGCTCCCATGGACGGCATTGTTATTGCCGTTGTCACCCAACAGGGCCAAACGGTTAACTCCAGCCAAAGTGCGCCGACCATTATCAAACTCGCGCGTCTGGACGTGATGACAATTAAAGCCCAGATCTCTGAGGCGGATATCACGCGAATTTCACCGGGACAGAAAGCCAGATTCACCATTTTCTCTGAGCCGGATAAGCATTATGACGCCACGTTACGTACCGTTGAACTGGCACCTGAGTCGGTTATGAAAGATGATAGCCTTGCCAGCAGTAGCTCAGCCTCAGGGTCAGGCACGTCAAATGCTTCGGTGTACTACAACGCGCTGCTGGATGTCCCCAATCCAGAAAATCGGCTGCGAATTGCCATGACAGCACAGGTGACCTTGCTGGCTGGAGAAGCTAAAAATACGTTACTGGTGCCGATTCAGGCTGTGCACAAGGTGAGTGGCAACAAGCAGCAGGTGCAGATATTGACCAGTGATAAGCGGCTGGAAACCCGTGAGGTCAAAACCGGCATTACTAACAGTGTGGATATCCAGATCCTGGACGGTGTAAAAGTCGGGGAACATGTTGTGTTATCGCAGCCGGGTGAAAAAGCGCCCGGGGAAGGGTTTGTATCTTGAGTAATATCATAGAACTCAAGGGCATCAGCCGCACCTACAGGAACGGTGGACAGGATCTCACCGTGCTTAAAGGGATTGATTTGACTATCGCTGCTGGGGAGATGGTCGCGATCATCGGCGCCTCCGGTTCCGGTAAGTCAACCCTGATGAATATTATGGGCTGTCTCGATGTCCCTGATTGTGGCGATTACTATATCAGCGGTCAAAATGCCGCCCAGCTTTCACCTGACGATCTGGCAAGGATCCGCCGTGAGCACATCGGTTTTATCTTCCAGCGTTATCATTTAATGCCCGACCTGAGCGCGTTAAGTAACGTTGAAATTCCGGCGATTTATGCCAATAGTGAGCGCGAAAAGCGCCGTCTGCGCGCGGCGACATTGCTTGGAAGACTCGGGCTGGAAGGTCGTGAACATCATAAGCCGGGAGAGCTTTCAGGCGGCCAGCAGCAGCGTGTGAGTATTGCCCGCTCGCTGATTAACGGCGGTGAAATCATTCTGGCGGATGAACCCACCGGCGCGCTGGATACGCAGTCCGGTCAGGAGGTACTGTCAATACTCAGTGAACTGAATCAGCGTGGCCATACCGTGGTTATGGTGACACATGATATGAAGGTAGCGCAGCATGCTAACCGTATTATTGAGCTGCGTGACGGTGAAATTATTTCTGATACCGGCAGTCGTGTTACCTCCGGGGTTGCCCTTAAACGACCTGACAGCGTTCAGCAAAGCTGGTGGCAAAGTATTGTTGACCGCACCCGTGAATCCCTGCACATGGCGTTAAAAGCGATGAATGCGCATCGCCTGCGCACGACGTTAACCATGACGGGCATTATTTTTGGTATCGCCGCGGTTGTTACGGTGGTGGCACTGGGTGAAGGCGCGAAACAGCGAACCCTTGATAATATCAAGGAGCTTGGAACCAACGTGGTGAGCATCTACCCGGGAAGGGATTTCTTTGACGACAGCACTGAAGCCATTCGTACACTCGTCCCGGCAGACGCCGAAGCATTAGCAAAGCAGGGGTTTGTTGACAGCGTCAGCCCCGAAGTTAACGCTTCCGACAACATTCGCTTTCTGGGTAAATCCGCTACCGCCACGATCAATGGCGTTGGGCGCGATCATTTTCGCGTAAACGGTATTGAACTGTTGCAGGGATCAACTTTCCAGGACGATCGAAATGCCTCGCAGGAAGTCATCATTGATGAAAACGCCCGCAAGGCGTTATTTGACGATGCGGGACTCAAGGCACTTGGGCAAATCGTTTTTCTGGGTTCCGTGCCTGCACGGGTTGTCGGCATCGCCAAAGGGAACAGCCGAAGCTATGCGCCTAATCGCATTAACGTCTGGATGCCTTACAGCACGGTGATGTATCGAATGACAGGAAAACCGGTGTTGACCAGCATCAGCGTAAGGCTTAAGGATGATGTTGCCAACGAGGCAGCGGTCAGCGCTATTTCTCAGCTTCTCACTCAACGCCACGGCGTGAAAGACTTCCAGCTTTATAATTTCGAGCAGATTCGACAATCAATAGAACGGACCTCAATGACCTTTAGCATCCTGATTCTGATGGTGGCCTGCATCTCGCTGATGATCGGCAGCATTGGGGTGATGAATATCATGCTGGTGTCGGTTACGGAACGGACCCATGAGATTGGCGTACGAATGGCGGTCGGTGCGCGTCAGGGCGATATCATGCAGCAGTTTATGATTGAGGCTGTGCTGGTATGTCTAATAGGCGGAGTGTTAGGTATTGCACTGTCGTATGCCGCCGGAGCGTTGTTCACCGCGCTGGCAGGGGGCATTTTCACCGCCATTTATTCGTGGCAGGCCGCTGCTGCCGCATTCTTCTGCTCAACTTTAATCGGCATGATCTTTGGTTATCTCCCTGCCCGCAAGGCAGCAAGGATGGATCCGGTCGTTTCACTGGCCAGCGAGTAACCCATGAAAATATTATCCCCTTTAACGGTATGCCTTGCTGTCCTGCTTAGTGCTGGCTGCGCCGACTCTCTGAAGAGCGACTATCAGCCTCCTGAGGTGAAATACCCTGCCAACTGGTATCAGGCGGATGCTGCGGAGGAGAGGATGCCGTTCGACTGGCAGGCCTTTAACGATCCAGACCTCGACGGCTGGCTGCGGCAGGTGATGGTGCGCAATAACGATGTCGCTGGAGCAGTATTGCGTGTTTATCGCGCCCGCCTGGAAGAAGAGCGGATTGGCATCACAAACGATCCGGGACTAAAAGGTTCGCTCGCGCTTGACGGTAAAAAACAGCTGAACAGCTCAGCCCACTGGAGCAGGGGCAGCGTTGCCAGTATTAATACCAGCTATGAGCTGGATCTGTGGGGCAAAATAGCGCGGCAGCGCGATGCGAAGGCGTGGGCACGTTTTGCCTCGGAAGAGGATCTGCGTTCTGCACGCCTGACGCTGCTTTCAAATGCCAGTAATAATTACTGGCGCTTAGGCTTTATTAACCAGCAGCTGTCTGTCCTGCAACAAAGCATCGACTATGCAAAAGAGACGCTGCGCCTGGCTAACGCGCGTTATGCCGCGGGCGGTGCCTCCTCTCTGGATGTTGTGGATGCTCAGCAGGGCGTGCTTTCGCAGGAAAACAGGCTGGCGGCGTTGAAGAATGAACGTTTACAGGCGCTCAATCAGCAAGCCGTTTTGCTTGGAACCGCGCCGGGCAGCGCGATAGTCGAACCGAAAACGTTACCAATGGGACCACTGCCGCAGGTCAGTGGAAAGATCCCGGTCAACGTGCTGCGGCATCGACCCGATATCAGCGCTAAAGAGTGGCGGGTACGGGAAGCATTGGCCACCGTTGATGTCCAGCGTACTGCATTTTATCCAGCGTTTAGTCTGACCGGCTCGCTTGGCACCAGCAGCAGCAGCCTTATGGCCTTCCTGGAAAATCCTGTAGGCTCTGTTGGAGCAAACCTGACCCTGCCGTTCCTGGAATGGAGAGAAAGGGGCATGGACGTGAAGATTGCCCGCAACGACTACGAGCAACGGGTTCTGGAGTTTAAACAGGAACTTTACAAGGCGATGAGTAGCATAGAAGATGCGCTTGCTTTGCGTCATCAACTCCTGGAACAGGAGACGCTTCTACGTGAAGGCCTGGAACTGGCGAAAAAATCAGAGAGGTTAAACGAAGTTCGCTATCGCCAGGGCGCGGTGCGAATTTCTTTCTGGCTTGATGCTCAGGAGAAACGCCGTCAGGCCGAACTGGCACTGTATGAAAATCGCTTTAACCAGTTAAATAATCTGGCAAAAATCTATATGGAGTTCGGCGGTTCGGTATCTTTCCCCTGAATTGCGCAGACTCATTTACGTCTGGCAGCAATATGACTTGCTGCCAGGGCGCAGTTCGCAAGACATCCCTCGTCATTATTCAAACCCATCTCACAAAAATCGTTCCTCCCCTTTGATCGAAATTTCATCTCCGGCTATATGACTAGTCATATCATTTAAATGACTAGTCATATAGGAGGCAACCATGAATCAATCACTGCCAGCCAACTTCTTATGGGGCAACTCGGTGTCGAGCATGCAGACGGAAGGGGCCTGGAATGAGGGCGGAAAGGGGATGTCGGTGTATGACATTCGCGAAGCCGGTGAAAATATCTCTGACTGGAAAGTGGCCACCGACTCCTACCACCGCTACCGGGAAGATTTCGACCTGATGCAGGATCTGGGCATGAACTGCTACCGCTTCCAGATCTCCTGGAGCCGCGTCTGCCCGCAGGGTGACGGCGAGTTCAACGCCGAAGGCATCGCGTTTTATGACCGTTTTATCGACGATCTGATCGCCCGCGGTATCGAGCCGATGGTCTGCCTCTACCACTTCGATATGCCGCTGGCGCTGGCGCAGGAGTACAACGGATTTAACGATCGTCGCGTGGTGGAGGCGTTTATCCGCTACGGCAAAAAGATGATCGACTGCTACGGTGACCGGGTGAAGTACTGGCTGACC
Organism: Enterobacter cloacae complex sp. S1; assembly: GCF_014930525.1. NCBI lineage: Bacteria > Pseudomonadati > Pseudomonadota > Gammaproteobacteria > Enterobacterales > Enterobacteriaceae > Enterobacter > Enterobacter cloacae complex sp. S1. Next base: position 61,888 of record NZ_JADBRE010000010.1, on the reverse strand, counting down.
TTTAACGAGCAGAATATTTTCCACATGCCGATAGCCTTTCGCATCTCCGGCTATATGAAGGGGGAGGAAACCCTGCGCGATCTGTACGAAGTGCAGCATCACACCATGGTGGCGCACATGGCGCTGACCGAGTACCTGCACCAGACTAAGCCGGGCAAGCTGATGGGCGGCATGCTGGCGCACCAGCTGATTTATCCGGCCACCTGCAAACCACGTGACATCTTCTGCGCCCAGCAGTACGACGAATTCCTCAACCAGAACCTGCTGCGCGTCTTCGCGGGCCAGGGCTACAGCCCGGCGGTGATGGCGGTGGTGGAGCAGGAAGGCTTCGGCGATATCTACCGCGCAGACGATCTCGCGCTGTTTGCGCGCACGAAGAACGACTTTATGGCCTTCAGCTACTACGCCAGCAAAACGCTGGACAGCGATGCCATCCCGGAAGGCACGCCGGTGAACTATTACCTGCTGCACGGCGAGAAAAACAATCCGTACCTGAAGGCCACCGAGTGGAACTGGCAGATCGACCCGCTGGGCTTTCGCACCATCATCACCCGCTATGCCAACGACTGGCGGATGCCAGTATTCCCGATTGAGAACGGCATTGGGGTGATTGAGTCCTGGGATGGCGTAAACCCCATAGAGGATACCTACCGCATCGACTACCACCGGGCGCATATCGAGGCCATGAAAGAGGCGATGTTCGAGGACGGGGCAGAGGTATTGGGCTATCTCGGCTGGGGGTTGATTGACATTCTTAGCTCGCAGGGTGACATGCGCAAGCGCTACGGCGTGGTCTACGTCAACCGTGAAAATCACGACCTGAAAGACCTGAAGCGCGTGCCGAAGAAGAGCTATGCGTGGTTAAAACAGGTTATCCATACCAACGGACGCGAGATGTAAGCCGTACGCTGCCGGGCCGTTTTTGTGACTGATTGATGGGAACTATCCGCTATGTCTGAAACAAAAATAACACCGCACATGCAGTCTTTTGTCGATAAATTTGTTGAGTTCTCAGCGCGCCTGGCAAACCAGGTGCATCTTCGCTCCCTGCGCGATGCCTTCGCCACGGTAATGCCGATTTTCATCCTTGCCGGTCTGGCGGTGCTGGTGAATAACGTGGTGTTCCCGTGGATTTTTGCGGGCGACACGCTTACGCAGTTTAAGGTGTGGGGCGAGGCGATCATCAACGGCACGCTGAACATCGCCGCGCTGCTGCTGGCGCCGATGATCGCCTGGTCGCTAGCGCGCAACAAAGATTTCGACAATCCGGTCTCGGCAGTGGTTATCGCCGTCAGCAGTTTCATCATCATGATGCCGATGCGCTTACAGATTACCCCCGTCGGCAGCGACGCCACGGTAAACGTTACCCAGGTGCTGACGTTCGCCAATATCGGCTCCACCGGGATTTTCGCCGGGGTGCTGATTGGGCTGCTCTCAACCGAGCTGTTTATCGCCATTTCACGGCTGAAGGCGCTGCACATTTCGCTGGGGGAGAACGTACCGCCAGCGGTGAGCAAATCCTTTACCGCGCTGATCCCGACGATCCTCACGCTCTCCCTGTTTGCGGTGCTGGCGGCCATACTGGCGAACGTGCTGCACACGGATCTGATCCATCTCATTACGACATTTATTCAGCAGCCGCTGCGGCTGATCAACACCAGTCTGCCCGGGACGATCTTCATTTACAGCTTCGGTAACTTCCTGTTCACGCTCGGTATTCATCAGTCGGTGGTCAACAGCGTGGTGCTGGAGCCATTCCTGCTGATCAATACCAATGAGAATATGCTGGCCTTTGCCAACGGCCAGCCGATCCCGCACATCATCAACAACATCTTTGTGCCGACCTTTGGCATGGTGGGCGGGACGGGCAGCACAATCTCATTGCTGATTGCTATCTTCATCTTCTCAAGACAGAAATCAGCGAAGCAGGTGGCGCGTCTGTCGCTGGCGCCGGGTCTGTTTAACATCAACGAGCCGGTGATTTTCGGCCTGCCGATAGTCTTTAACCTGCCGCTGATGATCCCGTTTGTGCTGCTGCCCGCTATCGGGATTTACTTTGCGTGGCTCTGTACCACGCTGGGGCTCATGTCGCGCTGCGTGGTGATGATCCCGTGGACGACCCCGCCGATCCTCAGCGCCTGGCTGGCGACGGCGGGGGACTGGCGGGCGGTGGTGGTGCAGTTGGCAATCATCGTATTTGGTGTATTCTTCTACCTGCCTTTCCTCAAAGTTGCCGAGCGAGTGGCGTTGAAAAACAGCGGGACAGAACACTAATTTAAGGAAGGACGATGGCGGCGAAGTACATCACCATAGCGCGGGAAATTAAGAAACGCATTATCACCCAGCAGTACGCCGCCAATGAACCTCTGCCGGACCAGTTCGCGCTGGCGGCGGAGTTCAGCACCAGCCGGATGACCATTCAGCAGGCGATGCGTCAGCTGATCGTAGAAGGGCTGGTCTATACCCGACAGGGGCAGGGCACGTTCATCCGCAAAAATTTCCTCCAGCTTTCCCAGTGGGATCTCTCCGGCAGCGACTACTTCGGGGCGACCAAAACCTGGGAACATTTAGGCACGGTGACGAGCCAGGTGGTGCACTTCGAACTGCGCTTCCCGAACGAGAAAGAGCAGGCATCGCTGATGATAAATCCGGATACGCCGATCTATGACTTTATCCGTCTGCGTTTACTGAACGGTGAGCCGATGTCTCTGGACTCCACGGTAATGCCGCTCAATCTGGTGCCCGGTCTGAACAAAACCCATCTTGAAAGTTCGGTATTCCGGTATGTACAGGAGACGCTGGGGCTGAAGATCATGGGATCGTATCGGGTGGTGCGGGCGCTGAAGCCAAATGCGCTGGATATGCAGCACTTAATCTGTGAACAGACCGATCCGGTGCTGGAGGTAGAGCAGGTGATCTATCTTGAAGATGGTACGCCGCTGGAGTACGCCCATTGTCACTATCGCTATGACCATGGCGGCATCGTTATCGTGAATAACGGATAAAAAAAAGCGGGCCCCGCGGCCCGCTTTTTTAATTCTCACGATTAGTTCAGACGCACCGGCATACCGGAACGGTTCTGAATCGCCTGGTCAACAATGGTTGTGTCAACATCCGCCTGAGAGGTGACGGACTGTACCGCGCTGGTCAGCTTAATCGGTACGATTTCGTTGTTGTTGATCTGATCTTCGCTGGTGGACAGCGGGTTATGCACTTCAATGTAGCGGCTGCCGTCCGGCTCTGACGTCGCTTTCACCGGTTCGTTAATGAACTGCACGCGCGTACCGACCGGCACGTTATCGAACAGGAATTTGATGTCTTCATTACGCAGACGCACGCAGCCGTGGCTTACGCGCAGGCCGATACCGAAGTTGGCGTTAGTACCGTGGATGGCATACAGACGTCCAATGTACAGCGCGTACAGACCCATCGGGTTATCCGGGCCGGCAGGCACAACGGCTGGCAGCGGTTCGCCGGCAGCAATGTACTCAGCGTGCATTTTGGCGGTCGGCGTCCAGGTTGGGCCCGCTTTCTTACGCTCCACTTTGGTGGTCCAGTTCAGCGGGGTGTCTTTACCCAGCTGACCGATACCGATAGGCAGCACAATCACGGTGTTGGTGCCTTTCGGGTAGTAATACAGACGCATTTCGGCGCTGTTAATCACGATACCTTCGTGCACGGTATCCGGCAGGATCAGCTGCTGTGGAATGTTGAGTACGGTACCCGCTTTCGGCAGATACGGGTCAACGCCCGGGTTCGCCTCCAGCATGTTCGACAGACCGAGCTGATACTGCGCCGCGAAGTATTCCAGCGGCTGAGAGTTCCCTTCCGGCACCGTCACCACCTGGTTTTCACCCACCAGACGGCTTCCGTCTGTCGGCAGGGGATACGTCACCGCAGACGCGGTCTTACAAAAACCTACTACGGCTAACGCCGCCGCAAAAAGCGTTGTTAATTTCATGTTCATGTTATGCGAGGTATCTAAGCCATTCTGGCGATGAGTTGATAAGTCTGAATCGGTAATGGGAGCGCATTATATGTGCATTCCCGTTAACTGGGAATTCAGATGTGTACGAAATCACATTTTTTTCGATTTTGTTAAAGTTTAGTGGATTACCGCAACACGGGATCTCAATTCGGAATTGTGGCATAATGCCGCGTTTATCACACTTTTCGCAGGAATCTCTCCGTGTTAGTTACCAGCAACGTCACTATGCAGTTTGGCAGTAAGCCGCTGTTCGAAAACATTTCCGTCAAATTTGGCGGCGGCAACCGTTACGGCCTGATTGGTGCCAACGGTAGCGGAAAATCCACCTTTATGAAGATCCTCGGCGGTGACCTGGAGCCAACGCTCGGTAACGTGTCGCTCGACCCTAACGAGCGCATCGGTAAGCTGCGTCAGGATCAGTTCGCCTTCGAAGAGTTCACCGTGCTCGACACCGTGATCATGGGGCACGCGGAGCTGTGGGAAGTGAAGCAGGAGCGCGATCGTATCTACGGTCTCGCTGAGATGAGCGAAGAAGACGGTTACAAAGTGGCCGACCTGGAAACGCAATACGGCGAAATGGACGGCTACTCTGCGGAAGCGCGTGCGGGCGAACTGCTGCTGGGCGTCGGTATTCCGGTTGAACAGCATTACGGCCCGATGAGCGAAGTCGCGCCAGGCTGGAAGCTGCGTGTGCTGCTGGCACAGGCGCTGTTCTCTAACCCGGACATCCTGCTGCTCGACGAACCGACGAACAACCTGGACATCGACACCATCCGCTGGCTGGAGCAGACGCTGAACGATCGCGACAGCACCATGATCATCATCTCGCACGACCGTCACTTCCTGAACATGGTGTGTACCCACATGGCAGATCTGGACTACGGCGAGCTGCGCGTTTATCCGGGCAACTACGATGAGTACATGACGGCGGCAACCCAGGCGCGCGAGCGTCTGCTGGCCGACAACGCCAAGAAGAAAGCGCAGATTGCGGACCTGCAATCCTTCGTCAGCCGCTTCAGCGCCAACGCCTCTAAATCGCGCCAGGCAACGTCGCGTGCACGTCAGATCGACAAAATCAAGCTGGAAGAGGTTAAAGCCTCCAGCCGTCAGAACCCGTTCATTCGCTTCGAGCAGGACAAGAAGCTGTTCCGTAACGCGCTGGAAGTGGAAGCCCTCACCAAAGGCTTCGATGAAGGCCCGCTGTTCAAAAACTTCAACCTGCTGCTGGAAGTGGGCGAGAAGATTGCCATCCTCGGCGCCAACGGCGTGGGTAAATCCACTATGCTGAAAACCCTGGTCGGTGAACTGCAACCGGATAACGGTACCGTGAAATGGTCTGAAAACGCGCAGATTGGTTACTACGCGCAGGACCATGAATATGAGTTTGAAAACGATCTGACCGTCTTCGACTGGATGAGCCAGTGGAAGCAGGAAGGCGACGACGAGCAGGCGGTACGCAGCATTCTGGGGCGTCTGCTGTTCAGCCAGGACGACATCAAAAAGCCAGCCAAAGTGCTCTCCGGTGGTGAAAAGGGCCGTATGCTGTTCGGCAAGCTGATGATGGAAAAACCGAATATTCTGGTGATGGACGAACCGACCAACCACCTGGATATGGAATCTATTGAGTCGCTAAACATGGCGCTGGAGATGTATCAGGGCACCCTGATCTTCGTCTCTCACGACCGGGAGTTCGTCAGCTCGCTGGCGACCCGCGTGATCGAAATTACGCCAGAGCGCGTGGTGGACTTCACCGGTAACTACGAAGATTACCTGCGCAGTAAAGGTATCGAGAGTTAAAAAAATAGCCGGGTGGCGGCTTCGCCTTACCCGGCCTACGTTCTATCCCCTCTCCCTGTGGGAGAGGGTTAGGGTGAGGGCAACAGGCCGCACTACACCACCCACTCGCTCCCTTCAACTCCGTTCACCCGCAACGTACGTTTTTCCCCCGCCGGTAATGACACCTTCAGCGCCTTCCATGCCGGACGATAGTCGCCGCGCGCATTCACTTTCAGGTTGATACTTGCGCCGTCGCACACCATCTCCCATTCCACCCACAGCGCATTGCCGTTCTGGTAGCCCCAGCTTTCGCCGTCATCCTCAAACAGCAGCCCGGCGGTGGTGCCGACGCCTTTCACCGGGAACAGTTTCAGCTCACGGGTATCGTCTTTATCGGCGCTCACGTGACGGATGCGCTCGCTGAGCGGCAAACCGGCCCCGGCGCGTACCAGCAGCGGCAGCTTTTCCAGCGGCGCATCAAGGACGATCGATTGCCCGCCCGCATACCACGCGTGAGTGTAAAAATCGTACCAGCCGGTTTCGTTATCCGGCAGCCAGACGCGGCGCTCGCGCTGCCCGGCTTCGACGACGCTGGCCACCAGCAGGTCACGGCCCAGCAGGAAGTCGTCGCACTCTTCAAACGTCTGCGCATCGTGCTCATGATCGAGGAAGGTCGGGCGCAGCATCGGCTCGTCGTCGGCGTGCGCCTGCCAGAGCAGGGTGTAGAGATACGGCAGCAGGCGGTAGCGCAGTTCAATGGCGCTGCGAATCGCAGGCGTGACGCCCGGGTACATCCACGGCTCGTTCACCGTGTGATCATCGTTCCACGAATGAATGGTAAAGCGCGGGTGCATCACGCCGTTCTGTACCCAGCGCACGAACAGCTCGGCATCCGGCTTGTCGCCGGAGAAACCGCCGACGTCGTGACCGACGTTGAACAGTCCGGACAGGCTCATGCCCAGCCCCATGCGGATGTTATAACGCAGGGTGTCCCAGTTGGTGCGGTTGTCGCCGCTCCAGGTCTGAACGTAGCGCTGCATCCCGGCACAGCCGGAGCGGGAGATCAGATACGGACGTTTCTCCGGCGCAAAGCGCTGCTGCGCTTCCAGCGAGGCGCGCATCATCAGCAGCGGCATCACCGGGCGAATGTGCTTGATGGCGATCTCCTGACCGAAGCCATAGCAGCGCGCTTCCCCGTCCCACACTTCATACTCGTTGTTGTCGTTCCAGGTGGAGTCGATGCCCATCTCCAGCAGCTGCGTGGTCACGCCGTTCTGCCACCACTGCACCGTCTGCGGGTTGGTAAAGTCAAGGTGCGATCCTTCGTCATCCCAGAAGCTGGAACGTTCAGGCGCATCGGTTTCTGAATCACGAATGAACAGGCCGCGTTCCGCCACTTCGCTGTAGCGGGGATGATCCTGCAACAGACACGGCTTGATGTTGGCCGCAAGCCGCAGCCCCGCGTCGTGGAACGCCTGGCTCATCACCTTCGGCTGCGGCACTTTGTCGTAGTTCCAGTTAAAGACGTAGCGCTTGCCGTTAATCGAGGTATAGCCGGAGGAGAGCTGGAACGAGTCGCACGGAATGGCATGCTCATCGCACAGGCGGATGAAGTTCATCAGCTGGTTTTGCGCGTCCGGCGCGTCGGTGTAGTGCATGGTCGAGCCGCTGTAGCCCAGGCTCCATTTCGGTCCGAACAGCGTTTTCCCCGTCAGGCGCACGAAGGCTTTGGTCACGTCCAGCACGCGCTTGCCGGTGAAGAGGTAGTAGTCAATATCGCCCGCTTCCGCCTGCCAGCGGCGGTAGGCAGTGTGATAGTTGTCGATCTCGTTACCCAGATCCAGCCAGCAGCTGCTCAGGTTATCGTAGAACAGACCGTAGCTCACGTCATCGCGACGGGTGAGGGTGAACGGGATGTGCTTGTAAAGCGGATCGGTGCTGGCCGCGTTATAGCCCATCGCGTCCAGGTTACGCATCTCATAGCGTTTGCCGTTGCGCTGTAAATCACCCGCTTTCTCACCCAGACCGTAAAAACGTTCATCCTTACGACGGCTAAGATAGTGCGCCACGCCGTCACCGTGGGCGTTCAGCAGGTAGGCGCTGGTCGGGCGGTCATTGACCAGCGGCTGCCACTCGCCCGCCTCATTGCGGTAGTGCCACTCCAGCCACAGCGGCTGGTGGATGGTGACGCGCAGCTGTTCAGTCGCTACGGTTAACGTGTAGTCCTGCTGCGTCAGCGTCCAGGCAGGGCAGGTGAAGCCGCTGACATCGTCACGACGGCGGCCTTCCCACGGCACATCTTGTTCCGGCGCGATGCTCCAGGTGCGGTTCAGCGCCAGCTCGCCTTTACGTTTGATCAGCACACGGAACAGATTCTCTTCCAGCACATACAGACACAGGCGGTGCTGATTATCGACCAGCAGTTCCAGATGGTTTGCTGACTGCTTATCTACGGTCCAGTTTTTCAGGGTTTTCATATGCAATACATCCACTATCAGGCGCGCTTGGCGCGACGTTCAGCAATAAATGCTACCAGGAAGACAGCGCCAATCAGGTCAAAGAAGCCCATGGCAATAAAAAGCGGGTTAAAGCCGATTTTGTCGGCGGTCACACCGATTAACAGTGAGAACAGGAAGCTGGCGATCCACGCCGCCGAGCCGCGCATGCCGTTGACGGTCGCCATCTGGCCTTTGTCGAACGACTCCACGACCAGGGCGCTCAGCATGCAGGAGATGATCTGGTGCCCGAAGCCGCCGATAGAGATCAGCACGATGGTGATATACGGGTCGCGGGTCACGGCCACGACGGCCAGAGAAATCATCAGAAACGCGCCGGTGACGGAGCTGGCTACCACCGAGTTGACGCGGGTGCAGCCAAACCAGCGGGTGTAGAGCCGTGTCAGGTAGCCGCTCGCCACGCTGCCGAGGTCGGCGGCCAGGAACGGCAGCCAGGCGAACATCGCGATCTGCTTCAGGTCCATGCCGTGCTCTTTGGCGAGGTACAGCGGCACCCAGAAGCTCAGCACGGCCCAGGCCGGTTCCGCCATAAAGGCCGGGATGGCGATACCGTAGAAACGTTTGTTCTTCGAGACGGTTTTCAGCGCGGTCAGGAAGGGCAGTTTGACCGGCGCAGGTTCGTTATCCTGCTTGATAAACGCCAGTTCATCGCGGCTCAGGTTCGGGTGCTGTTCCGGGTTGTGATAAAACGCCCACCACAGGATCACCCACAGCAGCGCCAGCACGCCGGTAAACATAAACGCACCCTGCCAGCCGAACGACGCGTGGGCAAAGTAGATGATAGGCGGGGCCAGCATGGCCCCAATGGAGAAGCCTACCCCCGCCCAGCCTGCGGCAACAGGGCGCTCTGATTTCGGGAACCATTCACCGATGGTTTTGGCGTTCGCTGGCGTGGCGGCGGCTTCGGACGCACCCATAAAGAAGCGCAGAATCGCCAGGTGCAGCCAGCTTCCGGCACCCGCGTGGAAGATACACATCAGCGCCCAGATCCCGGCGCAGACCATAAAGCCGATTTTCAGGCCGATAACGTCAATCAGCCAGCCGCACAGGGGCTGGAAAATGGTGTAGGCGATCTGGAACGCGCCGACGATCCAGGAGTACTGCTCGGTGGTGATCCCGAGGCTCTCTTTCAGTTCAGGGGCGAGAATACCTAACGAATTACGGGTGATGTAGTTAACGGTCACGCCGAGAAGAAACAGCACCAGTATGTACCAGCGCAGGTTCCTGATGACGCGACGTGTTTTGCTTGTCGCAACGGTGTTATTGATGTCCTGACTCATTTTCTTCTCCACAAGACGGACGGTAAGGGGACAAAGGTTCAGGTGTCACACAGCGTCAGGCGTTTGAAAGTTATCTGTTTTAGAGTACTAAGCTGCTATACAACTAGTATGGAAGTTGTGTGACAGGTTCACCTTAAGAAAGAAATTGGGCAGGGAATAGTGGATTTTGTGCAAATTTTCTCATAACCGAGGTTTAATTTTCGGCATTATGGCCCTCTCGCAAGTTATTATCTGATAAACATGTTGTGAAAATTTTTTCATTTCACATCCGGAGCCAGATCACAAAATGGACAAAAGGCTTAAAATCACCGAAATCGCCGCCCGGACGCAGCTCTCCATCAGCACCGTTTCTCGCGTGCTGGCGGGGAAGGCAAACACCAGCGAAAAGGCACGGGCAAAGGTGCTGGCGTGCGCGCGGGAGCTGGGGGTAATGGACGGCATGGCGGCGGGGCGTCTGCTGCTTAACAGCCTGGTGGTGTTTGCCCCGCAGCGGGCGTTTGACGAGCGGTCCGACATCTTTTACTACCGCGTCATCCAGAGCGTGAGCAAAGGACTGGCCTCGCACGAGGTGCGTCTGCGCTACTGTGCGCTGGAGGAGAACGACAGCGATGCCCAGCTGTTTCTGGCCCGCATGAACGAAGCGGACACTCAGGCGGCGATCCTCCTCGGTATCGACGATCCGCATATCCACGATCTGGCGGTAGACGTGGGCAAACCCTGCATGCTGATTAACTGCCGGGACCGCCACATGCGCCTGCCCGCCGTCGCGCCGGATCATCGCGCGATTGGCGAGCGGGCGGCAGAGTACCTGTTCGAGATGGGGCACCGGGAGGTGATGAACGTGCTGTGCCTGCGTCGCTACACCATGGAGCTGCGCCTGTCCGGGATCCGCGGCGCTTGGCACGGTCATAACCTCAGGTTCAGCGACAGGCGCGACCTGCTGATGGTGTCCAGCTTCAGTGCCAGAGAGACGGAGCAGCTGGTGAGCGAGTGGCTTCACCAGCAGAAAGGGAAGGACCTGCCGACGGCGTTCCTGGTTGGTGGCGATTTTATGGCGGCGGGGACCATCAGCGCGCTGCAAAAACACGGTCTGCGCGTGCCGCAGGATGTCTCGGTGATGAGCATTGACGGGTTTAATCTGGCCGCGATTCAGGATGTGCCCTTAACGGCAGTGCATGTCCCGCGCGATGAGCTGGGAACAGAAGCGGTATATATGCTCCAGCAGCGGCTGATGCGCCCGGACGCGCCGGTAGGAACGTTGCTGCTAAACGGCACGCTGACCGTGCGGGAGTCGGTACGGCGGATACGTCAGGGGAAGCGACGCACCGCCGTGGAGCGGGAAGGGCTGTACGACGGTTAAGCCATGCCCAGCGCGCGCCTGCCGTGGATGTTGAGATCGTTCACGGTAAAGCGATCCTGCCAGCTTTTCTCATAATCCTCGCGCGGGAAATCGCCCGGCGACGCGCCGGTTTCCAGCGCTTCCTTGACCTTTTTCGCATAGGCGAGATTCTTCTCGCACATTGGCGCGGCAGGAATGTACATCACGTTGCCCCAGCCCTGCTGATTTTCCACCGGCGCGACGGAGTGGATCACATCGCAGTGCCACCACACGGAATCACCGGCTTCCAGCGCCGGAATGCTGGTTAACGCTTCGATCAGCAGCGGGTGCCACTTCTCGGAAATCGGCAGTACGCGTCCCGGCGCCACGCCGCACAGCTCGTCTTCCGGCACGTCGTCCAGCAGCGGACGCAGCAGAATGTAAGCCATTGCCTCCGGGATCGGCACCACGTGCAGCAGCCCCTGGCCGGGGATCATGTCCGACAGCGCCGTCCAGCCCTGGAAGGTGCGGAACACCGAGCATTTGGTGGTGTTATCCACGGTGTACTCTTCCACTTCGGTACGGTGCGCGGCATTCCACGGATCGTATTTCTCAACGTTGCCGTCAAACACGCGGGCAAAGACCTGCTGATAAGCGGGCAGCAGCCAGCGCTCCAGCGCGCCAGAATCAGTGTGTGCGCCAAGTCCCTTCGAGGTGGTTCCCGGTGGACGACGGCGGATGCGGTCCGGGTAAATCACGCTCACGTCCGGGTCGAACCACTGCTTGCCGTTGCTCTCAAATGTCCATAAGCGGTTAAGGAACGACTGTACCTGCGCCATCTCTTCACTCTGACGCGCCTGCATTTGCGCCTGAGACCAGTAGATCGGATAAATCTCCGGACGAGAGGCCGTTAAGGTGCCGAAGAAGTTATCGCCGGGGCCTTTGTACACCTCGTCAAACTTATTCAGATCGAGGTAGTCGAGCATCGACTGATCCCATGCCAGCGCCTGCTCGCGCGGGAAGTGGCCTTTGATCACTGCGCAGCCGCGACGTTTAACGGCTTCGCGCTGTTCGGCGGTGATCGTGCCGTTTTTCACGTCCGCAAAGGGGATCGCTGGCCAGACGGTTTCGCCTTTGTTTTTGAGAGCGTTGATTTCCGCCACGCGGGTGGCAATGCTGTCGCTGAGCTTGTCGAACACCGCCTGCACATCGCCGATCTGGGCCCGTAGCTCGCGTTTCATCTGACGGATTGCCGCTTTATGGTCCGCTGGCAACGTTTCGCTGGTAAAGGTCATAACTGCCTCGCATCTTTCATTCGAAAGTAAAAGTGTCTACAAGTGATACTTTAAGTTAAAAAAAAGTTAATGCAAGTTTAAAACCTTGACGGGTGCCACAGGATGGGAAAAGAGTGAGCGGGCCGGAGCGAGGCTCCGGCAGGTAGGGGGATCAGGCGTCGAACGGGGAGTGCGCGTCGAGCACGGCCTGAATCACATTCAGCGCGCCCTGATGGTTGTTATCGTCGGTAGTGTAACGGCTGACCTCTTTAATGCTGTCCGCCGCGTTGCCCATCGCAAAGGAGTATTTCACCAGCTTCAGCATTTCCGCATCGTTGCCGCTGTCGCCAATGCCGACGCACGCCTGAGGTGAGACTTTCCAGCGTTTAAGCAGGCGGCTGATGCCGTTGGCCTTGTGCAGGCCGGGGATAATCAAATCGACAAAACCGAAGCCGCTGGTGACCGGCTTCATGATGCCGTCCAGGGAGACATGCAGTTTATCGACCAGATTCGGGATATCGCTGTCCGGCAGGTTCAGGGAGAATTTAAACAGCACGTCGTCAATTTCGCGGTAATCGCTGATGGGTTTTAAGCGATGGTAGTGTTTCGACATCAGCTTCACGAACGCTTCTGGTGCTTTATCGCTGACGTACGCGCTCTCCAGCCCGCAGGCCACAAAGTTCAGCCCTTTGTCTTTCAGCAACTCGCCAATGACGATCTGCGACTCATGACGCGTCAGTTCGCCGTGGAAAATCTGTTCGCCGTGATCGAAGACCAGCGCGCCGTTTTCCGCGACGAAGGAGATCTGATCTTTCAGCTCCGGGAAGAAGGAGATGAGCTGGTAATACTGGTTGCCGCTGGCGACAACAAATTCAATGTCGCGGGCTTTAAGCTGCTCAAACTGTGCCTGGAAGCGGTCACGATCGTACTGCTTGGCATCATCAAGGAAAGTTCCGTCCATATCGGTGACGATAACTTTTACGGTCATACTGTGCTCCTGGGTCACTGCGTTTGAAACATTCTAATAACAAGGTGACGGGGAGCACAAATTTAATTTCATTCGAAAGTCAAAGCAAAACGGCAACCAAAGTTGCCGTTTTTAGTGTTTTCTCCCTCTCCCCGTGGGAGAGGGCCGGGGTGAGGGCATCAGCGTGCGCATTTCCCCCTCACCCTAACCCTCTCCCTCAAGGGAGAGGGGATAAACCGTTACAGCGTATGCTCAGTACGGGCAATAATATCGTCCTGCGCATCTGGCGACAGGGCAGTGAAGAACGCCGAGTAGCCCGCCACGCGCACCACCAGGTCACGATACTGATCCGGGTGTTTCTTCGCTTCCAGCAGCGTTTCGCGGGAGACGATGTTGTACTGAATGTGCCAGCCTTTATGCACCTCGAAGAAGGTGCGCAGCAGCACCATCAGCTTCTGGCGATCGCTGTCGTTTTCCAGCGTCGACGGGTTCAGCTTCTGGTTTAGCAGCACTCCGCCGAGAATCGCTTCCGTCGGCAGTTTACCCACGGAGCCAATCACCGCCGTCGGGCCGAGGTGGTCGGTACCGGAGGCCGGGCTTGCCCCTTCCGCCAGCGGGGTGTGGGCTTTACGGCCGTCCGGCGTTGCCATGGTTGCTGCGCCAAACGGCACGTTTGCGGAGATAGACGACGTGCCCGCATAGTAGTTACCCCCAATCGGGCCGCGGCCGTAGCGTGGGTTATGGTACTGCTTCAGCTCTTCAATGTAGGTTTCGTAGGCACGGGTCAGCAGCAGGTCCACGCTGTCGTCGTCGTTGCCGTACTTCGGCGCGCCGTTGATCAGGCGCTGGCGCAGCTGCTCGTGGGTCAGCCCCTCGAAGTCATCCGCCAGCGCCGCCGCCAGCTGTTGCTGACCGATAACGCCCTGGTCAAACACCAGCTTCTTCACCGCTGCCAGGCTGTTGCCGAGGTTGGCGATCCCCACCTGTAGGCCGGAAACCCAGTCATACTTCGCGCCGCCCTGCTTAATGCTTTTCGCGCGTTCGATACAGTCGTCCACCAGCGCCGAGCAGAGAATATCGTGGACGTTCTCTTCCAGCATGGTGTCCACCACGTACTCGATCTCAATGGATTTGCGGGTGTAGTAGCGGATCTGGTTATCCCACGCCGCCATGACCTCATCAAAATTCCCGAAGTTACCGGCAGAAAGCGCTTTTTCCTGCGGCAGGAACACCTGGCCGCTGGTGGCGTCGCGACCGCCTTCCAGCGCCGCCAGCATCACGCGGGCGAAGTTGATAAAGCTCATGCCGGTGCAGCGATAGCCCCACTTGCCGCCAACGGCGGTTTCGATGCAGCCAATCGCCGCATAGTCATACGCGTCCTCTCGTTCCACGCCGAGCTTGATAAATTCCGGGATGACGATTTCATCGTTGTTAAACGCCGGCATCCCGAAGCCGCAGCGGATCACCTGCACGCAGGCGTCGAGGAAGTCGTTGCTCATGCCCGCGTGGTAGCGCACGCTCAGGTTTGGCTGGGTGGAGCGCAGGCGACCGCAGGATTCGAGAATGGCGTAAGAGAGCGGGTTGACCGCGTCCATCGGTTCACCGTTGACCAGCTTCTGGCCGCCGATGGTGACGTTCTGATACAGCGGGCTGCCCGCAGAGGCTTTGGAGTGCGAGCCGGAGCGGATTTTGTTCACTTCCAGCAGCTTCAGCCAGCAGCTGTGCAGCAGCTCAATGGCGTGCTCGCGATCCAGACTCTGGTCCAGCTCCACATCGCGGCGATAGTACGGGTAAAGGTACTGGTCCATACGGGCAAAGGAGACGGAGTGACCGTTGGACTCAATTTGCAGGATCAGCTGAATGAAGTAGCACAGCTGTAGCGCCTGCCAGAAGGTTTTTGGCGGTTGGTGGGCGATGATGTCGCAGTTTTCCGCCATGGCCAGCAGCTCGTCGCGGCGGCTGTCGCGGGTTTCTGTCGCGGCCATTTCACGCGCCAGGTCGGCAAAGCGTTTGATGTGCAGGCTTACGGCTTCCAGCACGATATCAATGGCTTTCAGGAACTGATCGCCGTGCAGATCGTCCAGCACCGTCAGGTTGATGCGCGACCGGCGCTCGGCCACTTTCGCGCGCAGGCCGTCGAGACCTTTCTCCAGCACCAGCGGGAAGTTAACCGCCAGGTGTGCGTCACCGGAGGTCATATTGCCTTCCGCTTTGATGATGCCGGTTTCCAGCAGGCCTTTCTGCTCGTCGGTAAACATACCGTAGCAGCGATCCTGCACCGTCTGGCCGCGCCACCACGGGCAGATCGCATGCAGGACGCGCTTGTTCTCTTCGCTGACCGCAAAGCCCGCGCCCGGACGGTCCGCCAGATCGTCAATCTCTTTCTCAATCCAGGAGACGGTATATTCCGGGAAGATCGGCGCGGCACGCACTTCGCTTGCCTGGTTGCCGATAATCAGCTCGTCGTGCTTGATCCAGATGGTACGTTTTGCCAGGTGGTGGGCGAGGGCCAGCGCGCGACGTACCGGGATCGGCTTGTCCAGATGCTGCTGATACATTTCGGTATAGTGCTGCGCGCGCTCGGTACAGACCGGCGGCTTAACGATATGCACCAGCGCCGTTTTGTGCGCCTTGATGCGCTCGCTGAGGGTGTTGAGATTCAGGGTGGTCATAAGTTTATCCTCGTAAGGTCGCGGTTAACCCTTTCTGGCAGGCATACTGCTGCGCGAAGTCCAGCAGGGCAGGGTTATCCAGCGGTTTGTCAGGGGCAGAGTAGGGTTGGCCGAGCAGGGTGTATTTGTTCATGCCCAGCGTGTGATACGGCAGAAAATGAATATCGTGAACGCCGAGTTCATCGGCGGCGAAATTGGTAATGGCGGTAACCGACGCTTCATCGGCGTTGAAGCCCTGGATCAGCGGCACGCGGATGGTGATTTTTTTCCCGGCAGCGGCGAGGCGCTTCAGGTTGTCCAGGATCCGTCTGGCTGAGCCATCGGTCCACTGTTTGAATACGTCACTGTCCACATGTTTCAGATCTGCCAGGAACAGATCGACATACGGCAGTGACGGCTCGATATAATGCCAGGGTACGTGAAGGCAGGTTTCAACGGCGGTATGAATACCTTGTTCATGGCTGGCTTTAAACAGGGCGTGTGCCAGCGCCGGGTTCATGAACGGCTCGCCGCCGGAGAGGGTGATCCCGCCGCCGCTGCGGTCGTAGAAGGGCTTGTCGCGCAGCACGGTGGCCATAATCTCCTCCACCTGCTTCTCTTCACCGCAGACGGTAAGCGCCTGGGTCGGGCAACAGTCGGTAAGGGCAGTGAGCGTCTCGTCGTTAAGCGTCTCACGATGAATGACCAGCCCGTTCAGCGCGCGTTCAACACACCCCGGCGCGGCCTGCTGACACAGGTCACAGCCGTCCATGCACAGGCGGGCATCAAACAGGACGTCCCGCGTGCGGGAGCGGCTTTCCGGGTTCTGACACCAGCGACAGCCCAGCGAGCAGCCTTTCAGGAATACCACGGTTCGAATACCGGGACCGTCGTGGGTGGAGTAACGCTGTATATTGAAGATCATTTTCTTGCCCTCAAATTACATATGAAGATTAAATTACTTTCGAATGAAAGTTATCTTGATATGGGTCAATTCCTGAGCAGGTTTTGCTGTGATAGGGTAAGTGCAGGCTAATTTTGAGGGTGACATCATGGAACTTTATCTCGACACATCTGACGTTGCGGCAGTCAAAAAGCTGGCGCGTATCTTCCCGCTGGCGGGCGTGACCACTAACCCAAGCATTGTGGCGGCGGGTAAAACGCCTCTGGAAGAGCTGCTGCCCGCGCTGCACGACGCGCTGGGCGGCAAGGGCCGGCTGTTCGCTCAGGTGATGGCGAAGACCGCCGAGGGAATGGTGGAAGACGCACGTAAACTGCGCGCGATAATCAATGACCTGGTGGTGAAAGTGCCCGTGACCGCTGAAGGGCTGGCGGCGCTCAAAATGCTGAAAGCAGAAGGGATCCCGACGCTGGGTACGGCGGTGTACGGCGCAGCACAGGGGATGCTCTCCGCACTGGCGGGGGCTGAGTATGTGGCTCCTTATGTGAACCGCGTGGACGCGCAGGGCGGGGACGGGATCCAGACGGTGGTTGAACTGCAACAGCTGCTGACCCTGCATGCCCCGCAGTCAAAAGTGCTGGCGGCGAGCTTTAAAACCCCGCGCCAGGCGCTGGACTGCCTGCTGGCAGGGTGCGAGTCCATCACGCTGCCGCTGGACGTGGCGCAGCAGTTTATTACCTCTCCGGCCGTGGATGCGGCAATTGTGAAGTTTGAGCAGGACTGGCAGGGGGCGTTTGGGCGGACGTCTATTTGACGCTGTTGCCGGGTGGCGCTGACGCTTACCCGGCCTACGCTCGGGCCGTTGTAGGTCGGGTAAGGCGAAGCCGCCACCCGACTTTTTTACTGGCTACACACCTCACACCCGGGATTACGCATCAGCTTCATCTCGCGGAACTGGCAGGTCATCGCGTCATACATCACGATTTTACCCGCTGCGGGCGTGCCGTAGTGCGCCAGCACTTTGATCGCCTCCATCGCCTGCAAGGAACCGATAACGCCAACCAGTGGCGCCATCACGCCCGCCTCGACGCAGGTCAGCGCATTCTCGCCAAACAGACGGCTCAGGCAGCGGTAGCAGGGCTCTCCTTCAGCGTAGGTGAAGACGCTGATTTGCCCCTCCATGCGGATGGCCGCGCCGGAAATCAGCGGCGTTTTACGGGCAAAGCAGCCCGCATTGAGCTGGTTGCGAATGGCGACGTTATCGGTGCAGTCCAGCACCAGGTCATGCCGTGCAATCTGCGCAAACAGCGCGTCGTCATCCAGCATCGCGTCAATCAGGGTGAACTGAACGTTGGGGTTAATGCGCGCCAGCGCCGTGCGTGCTGATTCCACTTTAGGCTGACCGACCGTCGCGTCGCTGTGCAGCGTCTGGCGTTGCAGGTTGGACACCGACACGGTGTCGAAATCCAGCAGCGTCATGCTGCCGACACCCGCCGCAGCCAGGTATTGCGCCGCTGCGCAGCCCAGACCGCCCAGGCCCACAACCAGCACGCTGGCCGCCTTGAGCGCTTCCTGGCCCTCGAAATCAAACCCGCGTAGCACGATCTGGCGGTTATAGCGCATCATCTCCGGGTCGCTCAGTTCCACCGTCATGTCAGCCTCCGAACAGGTGGTTAAAGCGTTCCACTTCAACCCATTCGCCCGCCTCAACGTGGCCGCGATCGCGCTCCAGCACGATAAAGCAGTTACCCTGACTGAAGGAGCTAAAGATGTGCGAACCCTGATGCCCGGTGGTGCTCACCTCCAGCTCGCCGTCGGCGTTGCGCGCCAGAATGCCGCGCTGGAAATCGAGACGGCCCGGTGATTTTTTGAGGCGCGTTGCCGCCCGCACGCGCACACGCTCCGGCAGCGGGCTGGCATTGTTGCCTGAAAGCTTCGCCAGCAGCGGGATCACCAGCTGGTAGAAGGTCAGCGCGGCAGAGACCGGGTTACCCGGCAGGCCACAGAACCAGCTGTGCGGAAGTTTGCCAAACGCGAACGGTTTGCCCGGTTTAATCGCTAGCTTCCAGAAGGCGATTTCGCCCAGCTCTTCAAGCAGGCTTTTGGTGTAATCCGCTTCGCCAACCGATACGCCGCCGGAGCTGATCACCACGTCGGCAGAGGCGTCAGCGTCGATAAACGCCGCGCGCAGTTTTTGCGGATCGTCAGGAATGATACCGAGGTTAATCACCTCACAGCCCAGCTGCTCAAGCATCAGGTGCACCGCCAGACGGTTGGTGTCGTAAATCTGCCCCTCGTTCAGCGGCTGACCCGGAAGCTGTAGCTCGTCTCCCGTGGAGAACACCGCCACGCGCACTTTGCGGACCACGTCAATCTCCGCGATGCCAAGCGATGCCAGCACCGGCAGTTCGGCGACCGTCAGCTTTTGCCCGGCGGCAAAGACCGTTGCGCCCAGGGTAATGTCTTCCCCGATGTGGCGGATATTCTGTCCCGCTTTGACGCTGGCGGTAAAGCGCACGCCGTCGTCCGTTTGTTCGGTCTCTTCCTGCATCACCACGGCTTCACAGCCCTTTGGCACCGGTGCCCCGGTCATAATGCGCACGCAGGTGCCCGCTGGCCACTCACCGTTAAACGGCTGCCCGGCAAACGCTTTACCTGCCACCGGCAGCGGCTGACCCGTTTGCAGATCCGCCAGACGTACGGCATAGCCGTCCATCGCCGCGTTATCGAACCCCGGCACGTTCAGCGGCGAGACGATATCGCGCGCGGCAATACGGCCAAAACAGCGCACAAGCGGCAGTGTCTCAACGTCGTGCAGTGGAGTAATGCGGTCAAGCATCTGCGAGAGTGCCGTCTCAAGCGGCATCAGTCCGGCGGTAAAATCCATGGTGGGCTCCTGCGGAGTAACAACGAAAGCGCTCATTATGGCAGAAAAGTGCGGCTAACTGTATGACCCGATGGGTGTACGCTTTACATCACAGTTGCGTCTTTCTATATTCAAAAATCATCTGAAGATTCGTCGACGATAATGATATTTATAGAAAAAGCAGCCAGCCAGGCTAATGGGTGATGCGAAATGAGTAAAGCGGTTATCGCAATTCATGGCGGTGCCGGGGCAATCACCCGTGCACAGCTCAGTCCCGAGCAGGAGAAGCGTTATATTGATGCGCTGAACGCCATTGTGGAAACAGGCCAGCGGATGCTGGAAGCGGGCGACAGCGCGCTGGACGTGGTGACCGAAGCAGTACGTCTGCTGGAGGAGTGCCCGCTGTTTAATGCCGGTATTGGCTCGGTCTTTACGCGCGATGAAACGCACGAGCTGGATGCCTGCGTGATGGACGGCGTCACCCTGAAGGCGGGCGCGGTAGCGGGCGTCAGCCGTCTGCGTAATCCGGTGCTGGCCGCGCGTTTGGTGATGGAACAAAGCCCGCATGTGCTGCTGGCCGGGGCGGGGGCGGAAAAATTTGCCGTTGAGCACGGGATGGACACGGTCTCGCCCGATCTTTTTTCCACCGAGGAGCGTTACCGGCAACTGCTGGACGCCCGTACAGCGGGGATGACGCAGCTGGACCATGCCGCGCCGCTCGATGAACGCAGCAAAATGGGCACGGTAGGCGCGGTGGCGCTGGATAAAGCCGGTAATCTCGCCGCCGCGACGTCGACAGGCGGTATGACCAACAAACTTCCCGGTCGCGTCGGCGACAGCCCGCTGCCGGGGGCCGGGTGTTACGCCAATAACGCCACCGCGGCGGTGTCATGCACCGGCACCGGCGAAGTGTTTATCCGCGCGCTGGCGGCCTACGACATTACCGCGCTAATGGATTACGGCGGATTAAGCCTGAGTGAGGCCTGCGAGCGGGTAGTGATGGAGAAACTGCCGGCGCTGGGCGGGATTGGCGGCTTAATTGCGGTGGATCGGGAGGGCAACGTGGCTCTGCCGTTCAACAGTGAAGGGATGTACCGGGCGTGGGGGTATGCCGGCGATGCGCCCAGCACAGGCATTTATCGTGAATAAGGGGGCATTGCGTGCCGCACCGTGAAGAGCTGGACAACTGCGAAGTGCTGGCTGTCCACCAACTGAATATTGCGTTTCAGGAAGAGCGGCAGTTCATCCCCGCAGTACAGAATTTATCGTTTTCGCTCAGGCGCGGCGAGACGCTGGCGATTGTTGGCGAATCAGGTTCCGGTAAATCCGTTACCGCGCTGGCGCTGATGCGTCTGCTTGAGCAGACGGGCGGGCAGGTCACCAGCGAGCGGATGCTGTTGCGCCGTCGCAACCGTCAGGTTATCGATCTCAACGAGCTGAGTGCGTCCCAGATGCAGGGGGTGCGCGGGGCAGATATTGCGATGATTTTTCAGGAGCCGATGACCTCCCTGAACCCGGTTTTTCCGGTGGGCGAGCAGATTGCCGAATCTATCCGCCTGCATCAGGGACTGAGCGGTGATGAGGCGCTCAACGAAGCAAAACGGATGCTGGAGCTGGTGCGTATCCCTGAGGCGCACGCGATTTTGTCCCGCTATCCGCATCAGCTTTCCGGCGGCATGCGCCAGCGGGTGATGATTGCGATGGCGCTGTCGTGCCGTCCGGCGGTGCTCATTGCCGACGAACCCACCACGGCGCTGGATGTCACCATTCAGGCCCAGATCCTGCAACTGATTAAGGTATTGCAGCAGGAGATGGAGATGGGGGTGATTTTCATCACCCACGATATGGGGGTGGTGGCGGATATTGCCGATCGGGTGCTGGTTATGCATCAGGGCAATGCCGTGGAAACCGGCACGGTGGAGCAGGTCTTTCATGCGCCGGTGCATCCTTATACCAAAGCGCTGCTGGCGGCGGTCCCGCGTCTGGGGGCCATGAATGGCAGTGATTTTCCGCGCCGTTTTCCGCTGTTCTCACAGACCGAACAGGGCCAGCAGGAAGACGAAACCGAGCAGGATACGGTGGTTCCCGGCAGGCCAATCCTCGAAGTGCGTGACCTGGTGACCCGTTTCCCGCTGCGTAGCGGGATCCTCAATCGCGTGAAGCGCGAAGTGCATGCGGTTGAAAACGTCAGTTTTGATCTCTGGCCGGGCGAAACGCTGGCGCTGGTGGGGGAGTCCGGCTGCGGTAAATCCACCACCGGGCGGGCGCTGCTCAGGCTGGTGGCGTCGCAGGAGGGGAGCATCACCTTCAACGGTGAGCGCATCGACGCGCTCCCTAACAGTAAATTGCAGGCGGTGCGCCGGGATATTCAGTTTATATTCCAGGATCCTTATGCGTCGCTCGATCCGCGCCATACGGTGGGGTACTCGATTATGGAGCCGCTGCGGGTGCATAACCTGCTCGACGGTGAAGCCGCGCAGCGCCGCGTCGCATGGCTGCTGGAGCGCGTGGGCCTGAAGCCGGAGCATGCCTGGCGTTATCCGCACGAATTTTCTGGCGGTCAGCGTCAGCGTATCTGCATTGCGAGGGCATTGGCCCTCAATCCGAAAGTGGTGATTGCGGATGAGTCCGTGTCAGCGCTGGATGTCTCTATCCGCGCGCAAATCATCAATCTCCTGCTCGATTTACAGCGGGATTTGGGCATTGCGTTTCTGTTTATCTCCCACGATATGGCGGTGGTGGAGCGGATCAGCCATCGCGTGGCGGTGATGTACATGGGGCAAATTGTTGAAATCGGCCCCCGTCGGGCGGTGTTTGAAAACCCGCAGCACCCGTACACCCGCAAGCTGATGGCTGCCGTACCGGTTGCCGATCCTGAGCATCGTCACGCCCAGCGCGTGCTGTTGCAGGACGAAATGCCGAGCAATATTCGTAAACGGGGCGAAACCCTGGAGCGCGTGGCGCTGCGTGAGGTGGGACCCGGTCATTTTGTCGCACCACCGCGTCAGGGCAATGCATTCTCGCGGTTATAACTTACAACAGGCAGGAGAACACAATGGTTCCTTTTGTTGCTCGTAAATGGCTGCTGGCCGCGAGCGTGGCGGCTGCGCTGGCCGCCGCCCCCGCGTTCGCGGCGAAAGATGTGGTGGTGGCTGTGGGGTCTAACTTCACGACCCTGGATCCGTATGATGCCAACGACACTCTTTCTCAGGCGGTGGCAAAATCCTTCTACCAGGGGCTGTTCGGCCTGGACCGCGAAATGAAGCTGAAAAACGTGCTGGCGGAAGGCTATACCGTGTCGGACGACGGGCTGGTCTATACCGTTAAGCTCCGTACCGGCGTGAAGTTCCAGGATGGCACCGACTTCAACGCCGAGGCGGTTAAGGTCAACCTGGATCGTGCCAGCAATCCGGAAAACGGTCTTAAACGCTACAACCTGTATAAAAATATCGCCCAAACCGAGGTGGTTGATCCGGCGACGGTGAAGATCACCCTCAAAGAGCCGTTCTCGGCGTTTATCAATATCCTGGCGCATCCCGCGACGGCGATGATTTCGCCCGCCGCCCTGAAAAAATACGGCAAAGAGATTGGCTTCCACCCGGTGGGGACCGGACCGTACGAACTGCTCACCTGGAACCAGACCGATTTTGTGAAGGTGAAAAAATTCGCCGGATACTGGCAGCAGGGGCTGCCGAAACTGGATACCATCACCTGGCGGCCGGTAGTGGACAACAACACCCGCGCCGCAATGCTGCAAACCGGCGAAGCGCAGTTTGCCTTCCCGATCCCGTACGAACAGGCGGCGCTGCTGGCGAAAAACAGCAAGCTGGAACTGGTGGCCAGCCCGTCGATTATGCAGCGCTACATCAGCATGAACGTCACGCAGAAACCGTTTGATAACCCGAAGGTGCGTGAAGCCATCAACTACGCCATTAACCGCCAGGCGCTGGTGAAGGTGGCCTTTGCCGGCTATGCCACCCCGGCGACGGGCGTGATGCCGCCAACCATTGAGTACGCGCAAAGCTATCAGCCGTGGCCTTACGATCCGGCGAAAGCGCGGGAACTGCTGAAAGAGGCGGGCTATCCGAACGGCTTTAGCACTACGCTGTGGTCGTCGCATAACCACAGTACCGCGCAGAAGGTGCTGCAATTTACCCAGCAGCAGCTGGCGCAGGTGGGCATTAAAGCCAGGGTTACGGCGATGGATGCCGGACAGCGAGCGGCGGAAGTGGAAGGCAAAGGACAGAAAGAGAGCGGAGTGCGGATGTTCTACACCGGCTGGACGGCTTCAACCGGAGAAGCGGACTGGTCCCTGTCGCCGCTGTTTGCTTCCCAGAACTGGCCGCCAACGCTGTTCAATACCGCGTTCTACAGTAATCCGCAGGTGGATAAAGATCTGGCCGATGCCCTAAAAACCACCAAACCGGAAGAGAAAGCACGCCTGTACAAAGAGGCGCAGGACATTATCTGGAAAGAGTCGCCGTGGGTGCCGCTGGTGGTGGAAAAACTGGTCTCAGCCCACAACAAAGCGCTGACCGGTTTTTACATCATGCCGGATACGGGCTTTAGCTTTGATGACGCGGATTTGAAATAAAACTCATGCTGAATTATGTGTGTAAACGCCTGCTGGGGCTTATCCCGACGCTGCTGATTGTGGCCGTGCTGGTGTTTTTGTTTGTCCATATGCTGCCCGGCGATCCGGCGCGTTTGATTGCCGGACCGGAAGCGGATGCGACGGTTATTGAACTGGTGCGTAAACAGCTCGGTCTTGACCAACCGCTGTACAGGCAATTTCTGCGTTACATTGGCAATGTCCTTCAGGGCGATTTCGGCATCTCAATGGTGTCGCGTCGTCCGGTGTCGGAGGAGATTGCCAGCCGCTTTATGCCTACCTTCTGGTTAACGATTGCCAGTATGAGCTGGGCGGTTGTCTTTGGCCTGGGGGCGGGGATTGTCGCCGCCGTCTGGCGCAACCGCTGGCCGGATAAGCTCGGTATGGCGCTGGCGGTCACCGGCATCTCTTTCCCGGCGTTTGCGCTGGGCATGCTGCTGATGCAGATTTTCTCCGTCGAGCTGGGCTGGTTGCCGACCGTCGGGGCCGACACCTGGAAGCACTACATTCTGCCCTCTATGACGCTAGGCGCGGCCGTTGCGGCGGTTATGGCCCGGTTTACCCGCGCCTCGTTTGTCGACGTGCTGAGCGAAGATTACATTCGCACCGCGCGGGCAAAAGGGGTGAGTGAGAAATGGGTCATTCTGAAGCATGGTTTTCGTAATGCGATGATCCCGGTGGTCACGATGATGGGGCTACAGTTCGGCTTCCTGCTGGGGGGCTCTATCGTGGTTGAGAAGGTCTTTAACTGGCCGGGGCTGGGGCGCCTGCTGGTCGACTCGGTCGATATGCGTGACTATCCGGTTATTCAGGCTGAAGTCCTGCTTTTCTCGCTGGAGTTTATTCTTATCAACTTAGTGGTGGATGTGCTTTACGCCGCCATTAACCCGGCCATCAGGTATAAGTAAGATGCGATTACTGAACTGGCGTCGCCAGGCCATTTTAAACGCTATGCCGGGGATCAGGCCGGACCATATTCGCACCCCGTGGGTTGAGTTCTGGCGTCGATTCCGTCGTCAGCCCGTCGCTATGGTCGCCGGGTTGTTTGTGTTACTGCTGATCCTGGTGGCGATTATCGCCCCCTGGATAGCCCCGTTTGATGCGGAAAACTACTTCGACTACGACCGGCTGAACGATGGTCCGTCGATGATGCACTGGTTTGGCGTGGACTCGCTCGGGCGCGATATATTCAGCCGCGTGCTGGTAGGGGCGCAGATCTCACTGGCGGCCGGGGTCTTCGCGGTGCTGATGGGCGCAGCAATTGGCACCGTGCTGGGGCTGGTGGCCGGGTACTACGAAGGCTGGTGGGACCGCATCATCATGCGTATCTGCGACGTGCTGTTTGCCTTTCCCGGTATTCTGCTGGCGATTGCCGTGGTGGCGGTGATGGGCAGCGGCATGGCGAACGTCATTATCGCCGTGGCGGTATTCTCGATTCCCGCTTTCGCGCGTCTGGTACGTGGCAACACGCTGGTGCTGAAGCAGCAGACCTTTATCGAGTCGGCGCGCAGCATGGGAGCCAGCGATGCCACCATCCTGTTCAGCCATATTCTGCCGGGAACGGTCTCGTCTATCGTGGTCTATTTCACCATGCGCATAGGCGTGTCGATTATCTCGGCGGCCAGCCTGTCGTTTCTGGGGTTAGGGGCACAGCCGCCGACGCCGGAGTGGGGCGCGATGCTGAACGAGGCGCGGGCGGATATGGTGATTGCGCCACACGTGGCGATCTTCCCGAGCCTGGCGATTTTCCTGACCGTGCTGGCGTTTAACCTGCTGGGGGATGGGCTGCGCGACGCGCTGGATCCGCGGATAAAAGGGTAGTGCTGTGGAATGTGCCGGGTGGCGGCTACGCCTTACCCGGCCTACAAAAGGGAAGCAGGGTGTTTAAACCCGGCTACCCCACAGGTCATACTCATCCGCGTTTTCAACCTTCACGCGAATAATATCACCCGGCTTAACCTGTGTTTCGCCGTTCAGGTACACCGCGCCATCGATTTCCGGTGCATCCGCCATGCTGCGGCCAATCGCGCCTTCTTCGTCCACTTCGTCGATAATCACCAGAATTTCGCGGCCCACTTTCTCCTGCAAGCGTTCAGCAGAGATCTGCTGTTGTAGCTGCATAAAGCGGTTCCAGCGCTCCTCTTTTACCTCTTCCGGTACCTGGTCCGCCAGCTCGTTGGCCGTTGCGCCTTCAACCGGGCTGTACTTGAAGCAGCCGACGCGATCCAGACGCGCCTCTTTCAGGAAGTCGAGCAGCATCTGGAAATCTTCTTCGGTTTCACCCGGGAAGCCGACAATAAAGGTGGAGCGCAGGGTGAGATCCGGGCAGATCTCACGCCACTGCTTGATGCGCGCCAGCTGGCGATCCACGGAGCCAGGACGTTTCATCAGCTTCAGAATGCGCGGGCTGGCGTGTTGTAGCGGGATATCAAGATACGGCAGGATTTTGCCTTCCGCCATCAGCGGGATCACATCGTCAACGTGCGGGTAAGGATAGACGTAGTGCAGGCGCGTCCAGATCCCGAGCTTAGCCAGCTGCTCGCACAGGCCGACCATGCTGGTTTTCACCGGCTCGCCGTTGTGGAAACCGGAGCGGTGTTTGACGTCCACACCGTAGGCGGAGGTGTCCTGGGAGATGACCAGCAGCTCCTTCACGCCCGCGTCGGCCAGGCGTTTGGCTTCTGCCAGCACCTCGCCAATCGGACGGCTCACCAGATCGCCACGCATCGACGGGATGATGCAGAAGGTACAGCGGTGGTTGCAGCCTTCGGAAATTTTCAGGTAGGCGTAGTGGCGCGGCGTCAGCTTCACGCCCTGTTCCGGCACCAGGCTCAGGAACGGGTTGTGCTTTGGTTTGGGGACGTAGTGATGAACATGTTCCAGCACCTGCTCGTAGCTGTGCGGGCCGGTGATCTCCAGCACTTTCGGGTGCACTTCGCGGATCTGATCCACCTTCGCGCCCAGGCAGCCGGTGACAATCACTTTGCCGTTTTCCGTCAGGGCTTCACCAATGGCTTCCAGTGACTCCTGGACCGCGCTGTCGATGAACCCGCAGGTGTTGACGATCACCATGTCGGCGTTGTCGTAGCTTGGCACCACGTCATAGCCTTCAGTGCGAAGTTCAGTCAGGATGCGTTCGGAGTCCACCAGGTTCTTCGGGCAGCCGAGGGAGACAAAGCCGATTTTCGGCGGGTGCGTAACATTGCTCATAGGTTAAAAATTCATCAATTATGGAGTTATCAGGGCGGGATTTTACAGCGTATCGCGGGGGATTTATACACTCTTGATGGCGCAGTTGAGGCGGGCAATCGTTGTAACATTGTAAAGAATGTTAATCAGTTATCGTTTATTGATCTCAGGCATTACATTGTACAAAAAATGACCTTATCCTTAATAAGGTAACATGGCTGACAGGGGAGGAAATAGCATGTCCGTTGACAGACTGAAACGCGATCTGCTTAACAAGCTGATCAACGCCCGAATCGACCTGGCCGCATATCTGCAACTCCGCAAGGCGAAAGGGTATATGTCAGTCAGCGAAAGCGAAAATCTGCGTGATAACTTCTTTGAACTTTGCAATTTCATGCGTGAAAAAGCACCCATCCTGAAAGCGCACTACGCTGAAAGCGAATTAGTGGCGCTGCGCCGCGCCGCCGAGGTGCTCTCCATCGCCGGGGTCTGTTTGATGAACGGACGTCACGACTGCCCGAATTTTATTGCCGTTAACGCGGAGAAGCTTGAAAACTGCCTGACCACGCTCGCGCTTTGCATCATGTGTCTGAACAAGCCGGAAACGCTTGCCCGGCACTGAACCCGGGGGAGGCAACTCCCCCTTCTGATTAAGCTTTTGTAAAAGTGGTAACGCACCCGGGAACAGTGGCTAATCTTTAAGCCATATGTCGATAAAGGAGCGCGTTATGCCTCGATCCTCGCTGATTTCCCTTCCAGTCTTGTTATTCCCGCTTTCACTGCTTGCAGCACCTGAGACGGTTAAGGTCGACGTGCTACAGACAAAACTGGATCACCCCTGGTCGCTGGCGTTTCTGCCAGATAACAAGGGGCTGCTCATCACGCTCAAAGACGGGCAGCTTAAGCACTGGCAGGCAGGAAAAGGGCTCTCCGATCCGATTGTCGGCGTGCCGAAAGTGTGGGCGAGCGGCCAGGGCGGACTGCTGGACGTCGCGCTGGCCCCGGATTTTGCACAGTCACGGCGGGTCTGGCTCAGCTTCGCCGAGGCAGGTAATGATGGCAAAGCGGGTACCGCGGTGGGCTACGGGCGGTTGAGCGATGACCTGTCGCGCATTGAGGGCTTCCAGGTGGTGTTCCGACAGATGCCGAAGCTCTCTACCGGCAACCACTTTGGCGGACGGCTGGTGTTCGACGGCAAAGGCCATCTCTTTATTGGCCTGGGTGAAAACAACCAGCGCCCGACGGCGCAGGATCTGGACAAGCTTCAGGGCAAGGTGGTGCGCCTGACGGAGGACGGAAAAGTGCCGCCGGATAATCCGTTTGTGAACACCGCCGGCGCACGCCCTGAAATCTGGTCCTATGGCATTCGCAATCCGCAGGGGATGGCGATGAACCCGTGGAGCGACACGCTGTGGCTCAACGAACACGGACCACGCGGTGGGGATGAGATTAACATTCCTGAGAAGGGCAAAAACTACGGCTGGCCCCTGGCGACGCACGGGATCAATTACAGCGGCCTGAAAATCCCGGAAGCGAAAGGCGAGCACGTTGAGGGCACCGAAAAGCCGCTGTTTGTCTGGAAAGTATCGCCCGCCGTCAGCGGCATGGCGTTCTACAACAGCGACGTCTTCCCGCAGTGGAAAAACAAGCTGTTTATCGGCGCGCTGAAGGAGAAAGACGTGATCGTGCTGAGCGTGAAGGGCAATAGCGTGACGGAGGACGGACGCATTCTGGGCGATAAAGATCAGCGTATTCGCGATGTGCGCGTCGGGCCGGATGGCTATCTATACGTGCTGACTGACGAGACGGACGGGCAACTGCTGAAAGTCAGCCCGTCCGGGTCGTAATCAGGTCACCGGGATCATCACCACGTTGCGATACGCCGGGCGCTCGCTAAGCTGCTGGATCCAGCGCTCCAGGTGAGGGCGCGGGGTCCAGCTAAGACCCATGTTAGTGAGGTTCCAGACGAAGGGGGCGACGGCGATATCGCCCACGCCGAAGGTGTCGCCGGAGAACCAGGCGTGCTTCGCCAGTTCGTCGTCCATCATCGCGAACAGGGATTCGCAGGCGTCCTGGGCGGCATGAATGGCGGGATAATCACGTTCGGCTTCCGGCGTGCGGACAAGCCCCATCAGGATCACCCGGTGCGTGGGGGAAAGCGTCTGGTTTGCCCAGTCCATCCATTTTTCGCCCTGCGCGCGCCGGGCCGGATTTTCCACCCACAGGCGACCCTGGCCGTACTGCGCGGCGAGATAACGCACGATGGTGTTGGACTCCCACAGCGTGGCGTCTGTCTCGTCATCGCGCAGCAACGGCACCAGTCCGTTTGGGTTCATCGCCAGATAGTCGGCGTCTTTATTCACCCCGAACGCCATGCCTGCCATGATTTGATTGAACGGTAAATCCAGCTCCTCCAGCGTCCAAAGCACTTTCTTCACGTTGGTCGAATTGTTCCTGCCCCACAGCGTAATCATATTTACTCCCGATGAGATGTGAATCCGAGTCAGCTTTTCGCCATGGTGAGATAAACCTAACAATTACGCAACAGATGCTAAAAAAAACGCCGCAATCAAAGCGTATCTGAATGTTATTGCATAAACTTTAAAAACTTTACCTGGAACAGGTTTCTTTGAACGCTGTAGTGCGCTATTACTCATCGCTTCTTGCGACACGGTGATTGTGACGTGATTTTTAGAATGGACACTCGGGTGGCATTTATGACGCAAAAAACTTCTTCTCTGCGCAGCCTGGCGGCAGGCTCGGCGCTGCTTTTCCTTTTTGCCCCAACGCTCCATGCGGCGGAACAGACGGCGCCCGAAGCGCCGCCTGTCGATGCGCGCGCCTGGATCCTGATGGATTACGCCAGCGGGAAAGTGCTGGCGGAAGGTAACGCTGACGAAAAACTCGACCCGGCGAGCCTGACGAAAATTATGACCAGCTATGTGGTCGGCCAGGCGTTGAAAGCGGGCAAGATCAAGCTGGATGACATGGTCACCGTCGGCAAAGATGCCTGGGCGACCGGTAACCCGGCGCTGCGCGGCTCGTCCGTCATGTTCCTGAAGCCCGGCGATCAGGTCTCCGTTTCCGATCTGAATAAAGGGGTCATTATTCAGTCGGGAAATGATGCCTGTATTGCGCTGGCCGATTACGTCGCAGGCAGTCAGGACTCATTTATTGGGTTGATGAATGGCTACGCGCAAAAACTGGGCCTGACCAACACCACCTTTAAAACCGTTCACGGCCTGGATGCGCCCGGTCAGTTCAGTACCGCGCGCGATATGGCGCTGCTGGGCAAAGCGCTGATCCATGACGTGCCGGATGAGTACGCCATCCATAAAGAGAAAGAGTTTACCTTCAACAATATTCGCCAGCCTAACCGTAACCGTCTGCTCTGGAGCAGTAACGTTAACGTGGACGGCATGAAAACGGGGACGACCGCCGGGGCCGGATACAACCTGGTGGCTTCTGCGACGCAGGGCGACATGCGCCTGATCTCGGTGGTGCTGGGGACGAAAACCGACCGCATTCGTTTTAATGAATCCGAAAAACTGCTGACCTGGGGTTTCCGCTTCTTTGAAACCGTCACGCCGATTAAGCCGGACGCCACCTTCGTCAGCCAGCGCGTCTGGTTTGGGGATAAAAGCGAAGTGAACCTGGGGGCAGGTGAAGCGGGGTCCGTCACCATTCCACGCGGTCAGCTGAAAAACCTGAAAGCCAGCTATACCCTGACCGAGCCACAGCTGACCGCGCCGTTGAAAAAAGGCCAGGTGGTCGGGACGATAGATTTCCAGCTTAACGGCAAATCCATTGAGCAGCGTCCGCTGGTGGTGATGGAAGCGGTGGAAGAGGGCGGCTTCTTCAGCCGGATGTGGGACTTTGTATTAATGAAGTTCCACGGCTGGTTTGGCAGCTGGTTTAGCTAGGTTTTTGCCGGGTGGCGCTGCGCTTACCCGGCCTTCGTTTGAGCCGTTGTAGGCCGGGTAAGGCGAAGCCGCCACCCGGCACAACCTCAATACATCAACTTCACCTGCTGCGCCTTTGCATACGACACCAGCTCGTCATCCGGGCGGCAATCACTGACGATGGCGTCAAAGCGCGACAGTTCCCCCATCCTTGCCGGACGAACCTTGCCAAATTTACTGTGATCAACCACCAGCACATGCTGCTGTGCGGCGTTGAGCGCCCACTGTTTCACCGGTAACTCTTCAAGATTAAAACAGGTTGCCCCCTGTTTCACATTCACACCCGCCGCAGAGTAAAAGGCGATATCCGGACATACATTGCTCAGCGTGTCCTGAATATTCAGCGGTTTGAAGATGGCGTTGCTGGCATGAAACTCGCCGCCGCACAAAATCACCCGGCACGCCGGTTTCTCCTGCAAGGCCAGGAAGGTGTTTAGCGAATAACAGACGGCGGTAAAGGGAACGGTGCTGTCGATGGCCTCGATGATCCACGGGGTTGTCGTACCGCAGTCAAAAAACAGCGTTTGATGCGGCTGCACCAGCGAGGCGGCGAGCCGCGCGGCTTTGCGCTTCTCTTCCACCAGGCGTGTTTTTTGATCGCTTAACAGATAATGGCTGGCGCTACGCGGCTCCAGAACAATATACCCGCCAAGCAGCACAACGGGGGCGCTGTCGCTGTTCAGATCGCGACGAATGGTCATTTCAGACACGCCAAGCAGGGTAGCGGCTTCCTTAAGATGCAGCTTATCGCTGCGCTTCAGCGCCTGAAGTAGCTGAGCAATGCGGTCATCGCGACGTGTTTCCATAGATCCTCGGGCTAAAAAAGTGAGCCCCCGCAGGGCGGGGGCTCAAGTGTAACCTGACGGACCGGGGTTAGTCACGTATCCAGCCTTTGCGGATCGGAAGGGCAAACAGAACGCGATAGGCCTGTGATAATCCACGATAAAGCGCCGGACCAAAGAGGCTCCACAGGATGGCTGCGCTGACGCAGCCCATCAGCCCCACCAGGAAACCGCCGACCATATCCAGCGGCCAGTGCACGCCCAGGTAGACGCGGGACCAGGCGATGGCGACCGCCACCCCCATCAGCACCATGCCAGACCACAGGCGATGCCAGAACAGGAAGGCCAGCGCAAAGGTGAAGATCACCGTGCCGTGATCGCTCGGGAACGAGTCATCCGGCGCATGGTGCAGGAAGTTGTAGCCGACGCGATCGACAAACGGACGATCGTGCGGAAAGGCGTGGCCCAGCACGTAGCTTGCCAGCACGCTCACGCCGATCGCCATCGCCATTTTGATCACCAGATGGCGCTGGGCGGTGACCTGTGTACGAGGTCCCCATAACCAGAGGATCACCGCCAGCGCCGGTACAATGCTGATCACATCTTTCGCAATGAAGGTGGCGAGATCGATCATCCATTCCGGTGATGCTGGCGTGGCGTTGAGCAGGTAAAACAGTTCGTAGTTCAGATTTTCTAACATAATCTCGTTACTCTTTAGCAAACCAGGTGGAAACCAGCCCGTAAACCAGCACCTGGGAAAACCAGACCCACCACCCGGCCCACAGGTTGTGAGAGAAAAAATGCGCGCCGCGCATGACCTGGCCGAATCCCATCAGCGGCCCCATAACAACGCCTAACGCGACAAAGGACCATGCCAGGCGCGGACGTTCACGCCAGAAGGCAAAAAACAACCCCATCACCATAAACCCGCTTGAGGCGTGGCCGCCGGGAAAGCAGCGTCCCGGTCCGCTGTCTGCCGGAACGGCGCTGAACAGGGGATACGAGACGGCTTTGCCGCCATACTCCACCAGATCCCACGGACAGCTGTGGTGGCTTATGCTTTTCAGCACCCCAACTACCAGCGCCCCCAGCCCCATCAGAAGCGCGGCCGTCACCAGCCGGGCATTGCGTTTGTAAGCGCCGTAAATCAGCGATGCGGCAGCCAGCGCAATGGCCACATATTTCGCCAGCCGATGGTTCAGCAGATCCAGCAGCGGGTTTTGCTGTAGCGGGAAATGGTGCGTCGCCGCGTCATACCAGAAGCCGGTTATCCATCGGTCAAGCGATTCATCGCGCGAAAGCAAGGTAAAAAGCAGCGCAAGGACGATCAGCCCGAAAAGCTGATAACCATAAAAGCGGGCAGGCAAACGGTAAAGGCTTTTTGTCTTATTTGTCGGTAACTTAGATAATTCTGAAGGGCTGACGGCGTGTGTCATAGTTTCGGTCAATAACGTGAAATAGCACTATCATAGGGAGGGCAACTTAAGGAAACCTTAAACAACAACGATAAGTGCCTTATTTCTGTGTTTTCACGTGATTATGCTATCTCAGACAGCGGCAATTCATTACACTCATCGCGATTTTTTCATACTAAAGAGATTGCATGATAAACCGTTCTTCTTCCGGTAATCGTCTGGGTCGTCAGGCGTTACTTTTTCCTCTGTGTCTGGTGCTTTACGAATTCTCTACCTACATCGGCAACGACATGATCCAGCCAGGCATGCTGGCTGTGGTTGAGCAGTACAACGCAGATATTGAGTGGGTACCTACATCCATGACCGCCTATCTGGCGGGCGGCATGTTTTTACAGTGGCTTTTAGGGCCGCTGTCGGATCGTATTGGCCGCCGCCCGGTGATGCTGACGGGCGTGGTGTGGTTTATCGTCACCTGTCTCGCCACGCTGCTGGCGCAGAACATTGAGCAATTCACGCTGCTGCGTTTCCTTCAGGGCGTGAGCCTGTGCTTTATTGGCGCCGTGGGCTACGCCGCTATTCAGGAGTCGTTTGAGGAGGCGGTATGTATCAAAATAACCGCGCTGATGGCGAACGTGGCGCTGATTGCGCCGCTTCTGGGGCCGCTGGTGGGAGCCGCATGGGTCCACGTTGCGCCGTGGGAAGGGATGTTCGTCCTCTTTGCCGCGCTTGCGGCCATCTCTTTCTTTGGGCTGCACCGTGCGATGCCGGAGACCGCCACCCGCCTGGGCGAAAAGCTCTCGCTTAAAGAGCTGGGGCGTGACTATAAGGCGGTGCTGAAAAACGGCCGTTTTGTCGCGGGCGCGCTGGCGACGGGCTTTGTCAGCCTGCCGCTGCTGGCGTGGATTGCCCAGTCGCCGGTCATTATCATCAGCGGCGAACAGCTTAGCAGCTATGAGTATGGCCTGTTACAGGTGCCGATTTTTGGCGCGCTGATTATCGGTAACCTGGTGCTGGCGCGTCTGACGTCGCGACGTACCGTGCGTTCGCTGATTATTATGGGTGGCTGGCCCATAGCGGCAGGGCTGATTATCGCGGCGGTGGCGACCGTAGTCTCGTCCCATGCGTACCTGTGGATGACGGCGGGGCTGAGCGTTTACGCGTTTGGTATCGGCGTGGCGAATGCCGGTCTGGTACGCCTGACGCTGTTCGCCAGTGAAATGAGTAAAGGCACGGTGTCTGCCGCGATGGGGATGCTGCAAATGCTGATTTTCACCGTCGGTATTGAGGTGAGCAAGCATGCCTATGCTTTCGGCGGTAACGGACTGTTCAGCCTGTTTAACCTCGCCAACGGCGTGCTGTGGATTGCCCTGATGGTGGTATTCCTGAAAGACAAACGCGTCGGAAACGCCCTGCAACCGTAATTCTTATTCCCTCTCCCCCGTGGGCGAGCTCGGGACAGTCCCCTCTCCCTGTGGGAGAGGGTTAGGGTGAGGGCACCAGAGCGCACGGAATCAATTAAACGGCGCCTCCCCGTCCAGCACCCTATCAATTACGTCCAGCACCCCTTCGTCATTATTGTTCGGCGCTTCATAGCGGGCCACCGCCTTAATGTGCGGTCTGGCATTGGCCATCGCGAAGCCAGACCCAGCCTGGCGCAACATCTCCACGTCGTTACCGCTGTCGCCAAAGGCCACCACTTCACTGTCCTCAATGCCCCAGCGCGCTTGCAGGATCCGCAGGCCGTTAGCTTTGTGTACGCCGGGGATAATCAGGTCGATACTGCCGTGTCCCGTGGTCACCGGCACCATGATGTCGCCAAGCTTCTCATGCAGCAGCGCCTGAATGCGCGGAATTTCGTCGTCAGAGACGTTTAGCCCGAATTTGAAGAAAATATCGTTGAGGTTGTCAAAGCTGCTGACGCTTTCAAGGCGGTGATAGTATTTCGCAGCAATCTCTTTGAAGAGGTCGTTATACGTTTTCAGCGTGTAGGCGCTGTTTTTTCCGCAGGCAATTATCTCTATGCCGGGCACGTCGTTTAACAGGGTGGCGACGGTCAGAAAATGCTCTTTCGACAGTTCGCCGTTAAACACGTCTTCGCCCGCATCCACCACCCAGCCGCCGTTTTCGGCAACGAAGGCAATTTCATGGGCGATCTCCGGGAAAAATGAGATCAGCTGGTAGTACTGGTTTCCGCTGGCGACCACAAAACGGATGCCTTGCGCTTTCATGCGCGTGTACTGCGCCAGAAAACGCGCGCGGTTATAGGTTTTCGCATCGCTCAGGAAGGAGCCATCCATGTCGACTGCAATCAGTTTAACGCTCATATCCCTTCTCCATTGACGTTGTTTCTGCTTCCGGTTTTGCCACCGCTCGCGCCACCAGGGCGGCAATAATGACTAACCCTAATACCACCAGCATCGCGCTGCGTAACCCGTAGTGCTCACCGAGGAATCCAAGCAGCGGCGGGCCCACCAGGAAAGCGAGGTAGCCCGTGGTCGCCACGACGCTCACGCGCGTCGGCGCGTCGGGGCCGGTATCGCTGGCAGCGGAAATGGTCAGCGGGAAGCCAAGGGAGGCGCCCAGTCCCCACAGGATCACCGACACGCCGGCAATCCAGTCCACATCCACAAAGATAATCATCGCGATGCCCAGCCCACCCAGCAGGGCGCTGGCACGGACGACAGCCACGCGGCTGTAACGGTCGATAAACCAGCCCCCGGTAAAGCGTCCGACGGTCATGCCGAGCGTAAACCCGGCGTAAATCAGCGAGCCGGAGGTGGGGCTAAATCCGTGCCCGTCCACCATCAGCAACGGTAGCCAGTCGTTGGCGGAGCCTTCAGCAAACGCCATCGCCAGTACCACCACACCAATCAGCATCAGCTGGAAATCGCGATAGAAGGGCAACCCTTTTGCCGCAGACTTCTGTTCGTCCGAGGCATTTTGTCCTGTGCCAGCGGGAATAGCCCTGATGCCGGTGAGGATCGGGATAATACAGACCAGCGCCGCGAGTAAAATGTGCACATTGGCCGCAATGCCCAGCGCCGTCAGCGCCATCCCTATGCCCGCGCCCGCCAGCGTGCCGAGGCTGTAAAAGCCATGCATCATCGGCAGCACCGTTTTGTTCATCGCCTGTTCGACGGCGGCCCCCTCGACGTTAATGGCCACTTCCGCCGCACCAAAGCTGCCGCCAAATACCATCAGCCCAAGGGCAAACATCAGCGGCGAGGCGAAGCACAGCGCCACGCTCAGACCGAGCATTCCCACCACGGCGCAGCACATGGTGGTGCGGATCACCGCGCGCGTGCCAAAGCGTTTCACCAGCCAGGCCGAGCAGAGAATGCCGCTCATCGAGCCAATCGACAGGCCAAACAGCACGATCCCCATCTCCGCAGTCGAAACGGATAGCGTATCGCGGATTGCCGGGGTGCGCGTTGCCCAGGAAGCCATCAGCAGCCCGGGGATGAAGAAGAACATAAATAGCGCCCACATGCGCAGATGCAGGGCTTTGCGAGGAGAAGTTAGCGTCATTGGGATCAGCACCAGAAGTACAACAATAGCGACAACACTAGCAACTTTGTGTACATTTGTACATAAACCGGATGAGGATTTTATGAGCAGACCACCGAACGACCCTAACCGCCGCGAGAAGATACTCCAGGCGACGCTGGACACCATTGCTGAGCACGGTATTCATGCCGTCACGCACCGCAAAATTGCCACCTGCGCAGGCGTGCCGCTGGGGTCGATGACCTACTATTTCGACGGGATGGAGTCGCTTCTGGAGGAGGCATTCACGTGGTTTACGCAGCAGATGTCTCAGCAGTACCGGGATTTCTTCGCGGGGGTTACCGGGCGGGAGAGGGCGTGCGAGGCGATTACCACGCTGATCCACAGTTCAGCCGTGACCACGCCACACAATATGGCGCTGATGTATCAGCTGTACGCGTTTATGCACCGCAGCGCCGCGCTGAAAACGGTGATGCAGGACTGGATGAAGATGAGCCAGACTACGCTGGAGCAGTGGTTTGAGCCGGCCACCGCCCGCGCGCTGGATGCGTTTATCGAGGGGATGACGCTGCATTTTGTGACCGATCGGTCGCCGTTAACCCGGGAGGAGATCCGGGTGATGGTGGGGCGGATTGCAGGCGAGGATACCGTCTGATAGCACTCGCCCCGGCTACGCTTACTGTCGGGAGATTTTTTTCCCGCTGGCGTCAACGACGACTTCGCCATCTTCCTTCGTAAATGCCCCTTTTTGCGCGTCCGGAAGGATGTCGAGAACGACTTCAGAAGGACGGCACAGACGGGTGCCCAGCGGCGTCACCACAATCGGACGGTTAATCAGGATGGGGTATTGCAGCATGAAATCGATAAGCTGGTCATCGGTGAAATTTCCCCCGGCAAGGCCCAGTTGCTCATAAGGCTCGACGTTTTTGCGCAGCAGATCGCACACGGAAATCCCCATGTCTGCAATCAGCCTGGTCAGTTGATCGCGTGACGGCGGGTTTTCCAGATAGAGGACAATCTCTGGTTCCGTACCGCTGTTGCGGATCATCTCCAGCGTATTGCGCGACGTGCCGCAGGCGGGGTTGTGATAAATGGTGATGTAGCTCATATCAGTGACTCATTATGGTGTGAAGGAGAGACGTAGCGCGAGTGCGGCGAGCGTCACAAAGAGAACCGGCAGGGTCATTATGATGCCCGTCCTGAAGTAGTAGCCCCAGGTAACAGTCATGTTTTTCTGTGCCAGCACATGGAGCCAGAGCAGGGTAGCCAGACTTCCTATGGGGGTAATTTTCGGCCCCAAATCGCAGCCAATCACGTTAGCGTAAATCATTGCCTCTTTAACCAACCCTGTTGCAGCACTACCCTCAATGGAGAGCGCGCCAATCAGCACCGTTGGCATATTGTTCATTATGGATGACAGGAAGGCGGTGATAAATCCGGTTCCCAGCGTGGTGACCCAGAGTCCGTATCCGGCTAAGTGATCAAGAACGCCTGAAAGAGACTCCGTCAGCCCGGCGTTGCGCAGGCCATACACCACCAGATACATCCCCAGCGAGAAGATAACAATTTGCCACGGCGCGCCGCGCAGCACTTTTCCAGTGTTAATGGCGTGCCCGCGTTTAGCAACGGCAAACAAAATCAGCGCGCCAGTTGTTGCGATAGCGCTGACCGGGATACCCAGAGGTTCAAGCACAAAGAAACCGACAAGCAGTAGCAGCAGCACAATCCAGCCCGTTCTGAACGTTGGCAGGTCGTGAATGGCCCGTGCGGGCTCGCGGAGTTTTGCCTGGTCATATTCGGGGGGAATTTCTTTTCGGAAGAACAGATGCAGCATCACCAGCGTTGCGGCAATCGCAGCGATATCAACCGGGATCATCACCGAGGCGTATTCGCTGAAGCCCAGCTTAAAGAAGTCCGCCGACACAATGTTGACCAGGTTGGAGACAATCAGCGGCAGGCTGGCGGTATCGGCGATAAATCCCGCCGCCATCACGAACGCCAGCGTAGCCTGCTTGCTGAACCCCAGCGCCAGCAGCATAGCGATGACGATAGGGGTGAGGATCAGCGCCGCGCCGTCATTGGCAAACAGCGCCGCCACGGCTGCGCCCAGCAGCACGATCCAGGTAAACAGCAATCGCCCGCGACCGTTTCCCCAGCGGGCAACGTGCAGCGCGGCCCACTCGAAAAAGCCGGACTCATCCAGCAGCAGGCTGATAATGATGACGGCGATGAACGTTGCCGTCGCATTCCAGACGATATTCCATACCACAGGGATATCGTTGATGTGGATCACGCCGCTCATCAGCGCCAGCACGGCGCCAATGGTGGCGCTCCACCCGATGCTGAGCCCTTTGGGCTGCCAGATAACCAGTACCAGCGTAAACAGAAAAATAGCCCCTGCCAGAAACATCTTTTACTCCGTTATATCTGTTATTGGGAATGTGTTTTGGTCAGCACGAGCCCGGAAGTCGGTTTTTCAGCTTCATACGCGTCTCTTCCCGCAGGCAGTTCCAGCTGGTGTCGATAACGGTTGCCGCCCATGCAGGCATGTTGGGAGAGAGACGGTAATGGACCCACTTACCCTCGCGACGGTCGATGGCCAGCCCGGCCTCGCGCAGTAAGGCCATGTGGCGGGAGACTTTCGGCTGCGGCTCGTTGGTAGCGGAGCAGAGATCGCAGACGCACAGCTCGCCCGCTTCACGCAGAAGCATGACGATGGAGAGGCGCGTTTCGTCGGAGAGGGTTTTGAAGAGCTGAACGGGGTGAAGCATCTGGCGATCCTGCGTGGTTTTTATCATATACATTAAATCATATATGTTTGTGGCGGGTGAGGGAAGGGCAATAAGGGCAAATAAATGCCCTTAAAGAAGTACTTTTATTTTACGCCGTAGTGCGTTCGTTCCAGGCGTCACTGTGCTGGATGTTCCCATCAACAATGCGCCAGGTGATCTTCTCATACTGCAAGCTGACGCTTTCGACGTGGTTAATTTTATCGTTGGCCGCGATTTTCACATTAGGTACGCTACAGTTAACCCCAGTCACCTTCACGTTCTCCATGAAGACTGTGTAATAGCACACTTCCTGACCGGCATCGTTAATATGATAGAACTTAATTTCTGCGCTTTTTAGCGCCTGGCCAGTGGCGGCAGCTTTATAAAGATATGGGGTAGAACTATCCACCTCCTTTTCGATCCTCATAGAAGAGTGCTGTCGTGTACCGGTAATCGCTCCATTTGCGCTGTTAACCGGAAGATTGATACCGTGACTTAAACCGATTATCTCAATGCTTCCTTCGCGGTCCTGAACATCTACTGAGCCTTTGATATCTGCGCCGCCGTCGTCTTTGAGCCACATATAGGGAGGGATTGGCATATTATTTGTTCCTTATTTTATTGAATAACTTCATTGTTAAGAGATAGAAAACCGTTGTGAGAGTAAACAGGATTAAAATATCGGCGTTTATATATGTTTCGTACATTGTTTCCGCATTCACATCACCATAGATGAAGCCGCAAATAGCAGTTGCAACATTATGATTAATATAATCTGTTGAAGGACCCAGCGTGCGTCCTAGCGGAAAGCTAATTAACACAAACCAGACGGCCTTAAGCAGTCTTGATCCCCATTTACGGGCAAGTGTAGCTATATCCACCGTCAACAACCTCAATACAGCCGCGAGCCATAAGTGAACGCATACATGGAACCTGAATAAGCTCTGTGTTCATAAGAGCGTTACGGATTAATGCATAATCGGAGTTATGAGCGATTGTTATACACCCTTCTGACACTGTACCGGGATGGAGTCTGAACAGCCCGCGATAGACGTGATCAACCCATGTTCCATCGTCGATTCCCCAATCATCCTTATATAAAGCAAACCACTCATCACGGCCAAATTCCGCACCGGATCTTATTTTGTTCCATTGGTCCTGAACATGAGCTTTTAATGAGGATAAGAAACCTCCTGAGCCTCGATCAACAATCCAATATTTACCTGGGGGAATTGGGCCTGCACCTTGTATTGCGCCACAAGTTCCTTGATTACGGTAAGTTCCCTGACCGGAATGCGCCATAAAGATGCCAACCCCATATAAATTAAATGGGGCGTAGTCAGCACCATTTAGCGTCATTGTTCCATTTATAGCCATACATACCAACCCTTCTTGTCACCGTTGGATGTTATCTTCGGCATGGTCGTCATCTTTAATCCAAATACTGCTGCTGAAAAGTCCATCTCTGTTAATTCCATCATTTACATTTATTCGCCGTAGCATATGCCCGCAGATGAGATGAAAATTCAAACCTGATCATGTTAAACCCAAGGAATCTGTTTTTAGGAAATTGACCAGGTAAATTTTAACCAAGTAATAGAAATGACTTATGAAAGTTCCCACACTGCCAGGACGATTTTATTAGCCATTAGCAATAACGGCTGAAATGAAACTGATGTTCTTGCGCATCCTTTCAGAAACATTTGATGTGCGACAGTTAACCTTATTTCCTGATCTTGATGGTTTTTGTAAAGCGCCCACTGAGCATGTTAAGAGGTGGGATAACGTAAGATGGTGATACATGTATTTTTAGTCGCCATTTTGCCGCCACTGGGCTTGATGATGCAATATAACCTGTTGATTTTAATGTTAATAAAATTCAGGCAACAAAAAACCCATCAACCTTGAACCAAAACGGCGGGGTTGATGGGCTCCACAAATTGGGGACATCAAAGAAAAGCAGTGGCACTAGTTATGACTGCACCCTGCGTAAAAAGTTCTGCGCGTAACGAAAATTTTTTCAGCTACACGCAAACTTGAGATTTATCCGAGTCCAGGCCAGATAATGATGATCAGCGTACCCGCCAGCGTCAGCAGCACGTTGGCGATTGCGTACGTGCCTGCATAGCCCAGCGCCGGGATATTGCTGCGCGCGGTGTCGCTGATGATCTCCATCGCCGGTGCGCAGGTGCGCGCGCCCATCATCGCGCCGAAGAGCAGGGCGCGGTTCATGCGCAGCACGTAGGCGCCGAACAGGAAACAGATCACCACCGGTACCAGGCTGACGATAAGTCCGGAAACCAACATTTGCCAGCCGACCGCGCCCAGGCCGTTGCCAATGCCGCTCCCGGCGCTTAATCCGACACCCGCCATAAAGACCATCAGACCGAACTCTTTCACCATGTTCAGCGCCCCCTGAGGGATATAGCCGAAGGTGGGATGGTTCGCTCGCAGGAAGCCAAGCATGATCCCGGCGAACAGCAGACCGGCTGCGTTACCAATGCCGAAGCTAAAGTTGCTGAACTGGAAGGTTATCATCCCGATCATCAGGCCGACAATGAAGAAGGCGCAGAAGGCTAACAGGTCCGTCACCTGGCTGTGGATCGAGATAAAGCCGATACGGTCGGCAACGGTTTTAACCCGTCGGGCATCGCCGCTGACCTGCAACACATCGCCTTTATTGAGCACCACGTTATCGTCGATAGGCATTTCAATCTGGCTACGGATCACGCGGTTGAGGAAACAACCGTGGTCGGTCAGCTTCAGCTGTGCCAGACGGCGGCCCACGGCGTTGTGGTTTTTCACCACAATCTCTTCGGTGACGATACGCATGTCCAGCAGGTCGCGGTCAAACACCTCTTTCCCGTTGCGGAAGCTCGGATCGAGACGCGCGTGGGCGTCCGGGTAGCCAACAAGGGCGATGTCATCGCCCATCTGGAGCACCGCGTCACCGTCCGGGTTTGCCAGAATGCCGTTACGACGGATACGTTCGATGTAGCAGCCGGTCTGACGGTAGATCCCCAGCTCGCGCAGGTTTTTCCCGTCGGTCCAGGCAACCAGCTCCGGCCCGACGCGGTAGGCGCGGATCACCGGCAGGTAAACTTTACGTTTGGAGTCCGTGTCCAGGCCGCGCTCGCGGGCGATGGTCTGGGCGCTGGTCTGGAGATCCTGATGCTGAAGTTTTGGCAGATAGCGCGCGCCAACAATCAGGCTCACCAGACCAATCAGATAGGTCAGGGCATAGCCCAGACTCAGGTTGTCCAGCGCGGAGGAAAGCTGCGTGCCTGCCATGCCAGAATGACGAAGCGTATCCCCCGCGCCGACAAGCACCGGCGTGGAGGTCATCGAGCCTGCCAGCATACCGGCCGTTAAGCCGATGTCCCAGCCAAACAGTTTGCCCAGCCCTAACGCAATCAGCAGGGCGCTGCCGACCATCACCAGCGCCAGCATCAGGTAATTTTTGCCGTCTCGGAAGAAAATGGAAAAAAAGTTCGGACCAGCTTCCACGCCTACGCAAAAAATAAACAGCATGAAACCTAAGTTAAGCGCGTCCGTGTTAATACTGAAATGTTGTTGACCTAATAACAGGGAGACGACTAAAACGCCAATGGAATTACCAAGTTGAACTGAACCCAGGCGTAATTTACCCAGACAAAGGCCCAGCGCCAGTACCACAAATAATAACAGGATGTAATTCCCATTTAACAAGTCTGCGACGTTTATATTCACGGAGGCTAACTTCTTGTTTACCAGTAAGTTGTTGAATGAAAGGACTATTTGGGCTACTGTTTTCAGAGTCAGGGAATCACTTTGCATCTCCCTGCTTCCTGATAAATACCCTAAACACTAGCAGTCGGTTAGTTTAATCGTAATAGCTACCGACAGCCACCTATTATCGCACGACTTCTGTGCGTGCTTTGGCAAGGATTGCCGCATTGCTTTATCTGACTGGGCGTCCACCGGACGATTTTTGTATTTGATAGAGATAAGTCAGGAGGATAGTTTGAACTTTAAACGAAACTGGG
The DNA here is from genome assembly GCF_014930525.1 of Enterobacter cloacae complex sp. S1. Lineage (NCBI taxonomy): Bacteria > Pseudomonadati > Pseudomonadota > Gammaproteobacteria > Enterobacterales > Enterobacteriaceae > Enterobacter > Enterobacter cloacae complex sp. S1. The sequence goes on along the minus strand of NZ_JADBRE010000010.1, from coordinate 18,088 downwards.
CTGGCGTAATCAGCTGTTTTTTGCTGTTTACGGTCGTTTGCATGTCGCTCGCTTTTAACGTGAAAGGCGCCTTCAGAGCGTCCGGTCATCCCGAGCTGGGCCTGTTGTTCTTCATCCTGCCGGGGGTAGTCGCCGGTTTTCTCTCGCGTAAAGGCGAGGTGGTGATGCCGCTTATTGGGGCAATGCTTGCGGCCCCGCTCTGCCTGCTTCTGATGCGCGTGCTGTTTCTCTCGTCGAGAAGCGTCTGGCAGGAAGTGGCGTGGCTACTGAGTGGCGTTTTCTGGTGTGCGCTGGGCGCGCTCTGTTTCTTATTTACGCGCAGCCTGCTGCAACAGAGGAAGCACCGTAAATAAAAACGCCCTCAGGGTGAGGGCGTCTTCGCATTACTGAGCCGCAAACAGGCCCAGGTGTTCTTTGGCGTAGGCCTCAAAATCGGTGCAGCCGCCGATGTGTTTCTGATCGAGGAAGATCTGCGGCACGGTTTCAACCGGTTTACCCACGGTTTTTTCCAGATCGGCTTTAGTGATGCCTTCCGCGTGGATATCCACGTAACGGAAGTTGAAATCATCACGTTCTTCAGTCAGTTTCTCTGCCAGCTCTTTCGCGCGTACACAGTAAGGGCATCCTGGACGACCAAAAATTACTGCAAACATTTCTCTCTCCTCAAAAAACAAGCCTGACGGCGAATGGCGCCTATAGTGCACGATAACCTGCCGTCATGGAAAGAAGGTTTCACCTGTCACTTTGATACAGTCAGGCTATGTTTCGCCAATTACATCAGGTGGATCATTGCCTATACTGGCTGCCATACGTTTTACGCAACACAAAGAGAGACAAAATGACGCCAACCATTGACCTGCTTCGTTCCCACCGTTCCATTCGCCATTTCACCGATGAGCCGATTACCCAGGCGCAGCGGGAAGCGATCATCGACAGCGCAAGAGGCACCTCCAGCTCCAGCTTTTTGCAGTGCAGCTCCATTATCCGCATCACCGATCCGGCGATGCGTGAGCAGCTGGTAACGCTGACGGGCGGACAAAAGCACGTTGCCCAGGCGGCTGAGTTCTGGGTGTTCTGCGCCGATTTTAACCGTCATCTGCAAATCTGCCCCGAGGCCGAGCTGGGGCTGGCGGAACAGCTGCTGCTGGGCGTGGTGGATACGGCGCTGATGGCGCAAAACGCGTTCACGGCGGCGGAATCGCTGGGGCTTGGCGGCGTCTATATTGGCGGGCTGCGTAACAACATCGAAAGCGTGACGGAACTGCTGAAGCTGCCGAAACACGTGCTGCCGCTGTTTGGTCTGTGCCTCGGCTGGCCGGCGGATAACCCGGATCTGAAGCCGCGCATTCCTGCTGCGATGCTGGTGCATGAAAACCACTACCAGCCGGTCGACCAGGACGTTCTGCATCAATACGATGAAGAGCTGGCGAACTACTATCTGACGCGCGACAGCAACAACCGCCGCGACACCTGGAGCGACCATATTCGTCGCACCATCATCAAGGAGAACCGCCCGTTCATTCTTGATTACCTGCACAAACAGGGCTGGGCAACGCGGTAGTCCATTCCTCCTGCGCCTCGTGTATGATAGGCAGGCTTTTACCATGTCTTTAGAGAGGTGCAGGGTGAAAATTGCCATATTGTCCCGGGATGGAACGCTCTATTCATGTAAACGCCTGCGAGAAGCGGCGGCGAAACGCGGACATCAGGTTGAGATCCTCGATCCGATGTCCTGCTATATGAACATCGACCCTGCGGCATCGTCGATTCATTACAAAGGCCGCAAACTCCCGCATTTTGATGCGGTAATTCCCCGCATTGGCTCCCAGATCACCTATTACGGTACGGCTGCGCTGCGCCAGTTTGAAATGCTGGGAAGCTATCCGCTCAACGAGTCCGTGGCGATCTCCCGCGCCCGCGATAAGCTGCGCTCGCTGCAACTGCTGGCGCGCCAGGGGATCGATCTGCCCGTCACCGGGATTGCCCACTCCCCGGACGACACCAGCGATTTAATCGACATGGTGGGCGGTGCGCCGCTGGTTATTAAGCTGGTGGAAGGTACGCAGGGTATTGGGGTGGTACTGGCGGAGACGCGTCAGGCGGCGGAAAGCGTGATCGACGCGTTTCGCGGTCTGAATGCCCATATTCTGGTGCAGGAGTATATTAAAGAGGCCAACGGGTGCGACATCCGCTGCTTTGTGGTGGGCGATGAGGTGGTGGCCGCCATAGAGCGGCAGGCAAAAGAGGGCGACTTCCGCTCTAACCTGCACCGCGGCGGTATCGCGCGGGTGGCCCTTATTAGCGAGCGCGAGCGCGAGATTGCGGTGAAAGCAGCGCAGACGCTGGGCCTGGACGTGGCGGGGGTCGATCTGCTGCGTGCCGGGCGCGGGCCGCTGGTGATGGAAGTCAACGCCTCGCCGGGGCTGGAAGGGGTGGAAAAAACCACAGGCGTCGATATTGCAGGTAAAATGATCGCATGGATTGAACGCCATGCGACGCCGGGATTTTGCCTGAAAACGGGCGGTTAAATGGATCGGCGCGCACTTTTTGCGTAATCTGGACAACGTTTTTATTTAAGAGGCTGCACAGCGATGGATTTACAGGTCGTACCTACACTGGATACGTTACGTCAATGGCTCGATGATGCCGGTATTACTTTCTTCGAATGCGACTCCTGCCAGGCGCTGCATCTGCCTCACATGCAAAATTTCGATGGCATTTTCGATGCCAAAATCGATCTGATTAACGACGTGATCCTGTTCTCGGCGCTGGCTGAAGTAAAGCCTTCTGCGCTGCTGGCGCTGGCGTCTGATCTGTCAGCGATCAACGCCAGTTCTTTGACGGTGAAAGCGTTTCTCGACATACAGGATGATAATCTGCCAAAGCTGGTGGTTTGCCAGTCTTTATTCTCCGGCGCGGGGCTCTCCTTCAAGCAGTTCGCCTGGTTTATGCGCCTGAGCGAAGAGCAAATTTCCATGGTAATGATGGAAGCCAACGCACATCACCTGCTGTATAGCGCGGAAGATGATGCCGAGAATAATGATGCATCTCCCAATTTTCTCCACTAAGCCTGTCTGACTTTTGCGCAGTCGCTGCCAGAGCGGCTGCATAACACCATTTTTTCTGCTGCTTTTAACCTTTCTTTAAAGAGTTTTTCACCTCCTCTCCGGCCGTTTCGGCTTATCACGTAGACATAATCTGCATAAAAAATTGATAAAAGGCGTTTTTTCGTCTGGGCTATAGCCGGAGACACGGGCTACAGTTATTCTTGCGGTGCTTAAAAAAGCGAGCGGAACCTGCCGGGAAGAGGGGGGTATTTTATTTCGGGCAGAGCGACAAACTATGCATGATTATTGCATATCTTCAGGCTGCACAGTTTTGGTTCGTTTGTTAACGAACTTTCAGAAGGAATAACAATATGATCGCCTTGAATAAAAAATGGTTATCGGGTCTGGTTGCGGGTGCTCTGATGGCCGTCTCTGCCGGCACGCTCGCTGCGGAACAAAAAACGCTGCACGTCTATAACTGGTCTGACTATATTGCGCCGGACACCGTCGCGAATTTTGAAAAAGAGACCGGCATTAAGGTTGTCTACGACGTATTCGATTCCAACGAAGTGCTGGAAGGCAAACTGATGGCGGGCAGCACCGGTTTCGATCTGGTGGTGCCGTCGGCAAGCTTCCTGGAGCGTCAGCTGACCGCCGGTGTCTTCCAGCCGCTGGACAAGAGCAAATTACCGAACTGGAAAAACCTCGATCCGGACGTGCTGAAGCTGGTGGCGAAGCACGATCCGGAGAATAAATACGCGATGCCTTACCTGTGGGCGACCACCGGTATTGGCTATAACGTGGATAAAGTCAAAGCGGCGCTGGGCCCGGACGTCAAGCTGGACAGCTGGGACGTGGTGCTGAAGCCGGAAAACCTCGAGAAGCTGAAAAGCTGCGGCGTCTCTTTCCTCGATGCGCCGGAAGAGATTTTCGCCACCGTGCTTAACTATCTCGGCAAAGATCCTAACAGCAGCAAGGCCGACGACTACACCGGTCCGGCAACCGACCTGCTCCTGAAGCTGCGTCCGAATATTCGCTACTTCCACTCCTCTCAGTACATCAACGACCTGGCTAACGGGGATATCTGCGTGGCCATCGGCTGGGCGGGCGATGTCTGGCAGGCGGCGAACCGCGCGAAAGAGGCCAAAAACGGCGTAAATGTTTCCTACTTCATTCCGAAGGAGGGGGCGCTGGCGTTCTTCGACGTCTTCGCGATGCCGGCTGATGCGAAAAATAAAGAGGAAGCGTATCAGTTCCTCAACTACCTGATGCGTCCGGAGGTGATTGCCCACATCAGCGACCATGTCTACTACGCCAACGGTAACAAGGCCTCCGTGCCGCTGGTGAGCGAAGAAATCCGCAATAATCCGGCGATCTATCCGCCAGCCGATGTGTTTGCCAAGCTCTTCACCCTGAAAGTGCAGGAACCGAAAATTGACCGTGTGCGTACCCGCGCGTGGACCAAGGTGAAAAGCGGTAAGTAACGGCGTTTGATATCGTTGCCCGGTGGCGCTGTCGCTTACCGGGCCGACAGATCCCGTAGGCCGGGCAAGCGTTAGCGCCGCCCGGCGATGCGCACCCTGACGGTGCGTTTGCACCAGTGTTGATCTATGCCGGAGAGCACCCCGTGAATGACGCGATCCCCCGCCCGCAGGCGAAAGTCCGTAAAGCGCTGACCCCGCTTCTTGAAATTCGTAACCTCACCAAATCCTTCGACGGCCAGCATGCCGTGGACGATGTCAGCCTGACGATCTACAAAGGTGAAATTTTTGCTTTGCTCGGCGCATCGGGCTGCGGCAAATCCACACTGCTGCGTATGCTGGCAGGCTTTGAACAGCCTACCGCCGGGCAGATCGTGCTGGATGGGGTAGACCTCTCCAGCGTGCCGCCGTACCAGCGGCCCATAAACATGATGTTCCAGTCCTATGCCCTGTTCCCGCATATGACCGTTGAGCAGAACATCGCCTTTGGCCTGAAGCAGGACAAACTGCCGAAAGCCGAAATCACCGCGCGCGTGGCGGAGATGCTGAGCCTGGTGCATATGCAGGAGTTTGCGAAGCGTAAGCCGCATCAGCTTTCCGGCGGCCAGCGTCAGCGCGTGGCGCTGGCAAGAAGTCTGGCGAAGCGTCCAAAATTATTACTGCTCGACGAGCCGATGGGCGCGCTGGACAAAAAGCTGCGCGACCGGATGCAGCTGGAAGTGGTGGATATCCTCGAGCGCGTGGGGGTGACCTGCGTGATGGTGACTCATGACCAGGAAGAGGCGATGACCATGGCCGGGCGCATTGCGATCATGAATCGCGGTAAGTTTGTGCAGATCGGCGAGCCGGAAGAGATTTATGAACACCCGACAACCCGCTACAGCGCGGAGTTCATCGGCTCGGTGAACGTCTTCGAAGGGCTGCTGAAGGAACGCCAGGAAGACGGTCTGGTGATTGAATCGCCGGGGCTGGTGCATCCGTTGAAGGTTGATTCTGATAACTCCGTGGTCGACAACGTGCCGGTTTACGTTGCCCTGCGCCCGGAAAAAATCATGCTTTGCGATGAGCCGCCCGCCGATGGCTATAACTTTGCCGTGGGCGAAGTGGTGCACATTGCCTATCTCGGCGATCTGTCGATTTACCATGTGCGCCTGAAAAGCGGCCAGATGCTCAGCGCCCAGTTACAGAACGAACACCGGTATCGCAAGGGACAGCCAACCTGGGGCGACGAAGTGAGCCTCTGCTGGGATGCGGACAGTTGCGTAGTCCTGACGGTATAAGGAGCGGTCATGAGCACACTTGAACCTCCAGCCCGCGTCAAAAAACCGGGCGGTTTCGCGCTCTGGCTGGCGCGCATGCAGATGGCGCATGGCCGCAAGCTGGTCATCGCCATGCCCTATATCTGGCTGATCCTGCTGTTTCTGCTGCCGTTCCTGATCGTCTTTAAGATCAGCCTGGCGGAGATGGCGCGGGCGATCCCACCGTATACCGATCTGTGGGAGTGGGCCGACGGGCAGCTGACGCTGACCTTAAACCTCGGTAATTTCCTGCAACTGACCGACGATCCGCTCTATTTCGAAGCCTATTTGCAGTCGTTACAGGTTGCGGCTATTTCTACGATTTGCTGCTTGTTGATGGGCTACCCGCTGGCGTGGGCAGTGGCGCACAGCAAGCCGTCGACGCGAAATATTTTACTGCTGTTGGTCATTTTACCGTCGTGGACGTCGTTCCTGATCCGCGTGTACGCGTGGATGGGGATCCTGAAGAATAACGGCATACTGAATAACTTCCTGCTGTGGCTTGGGGTCATCGACCAGCCGCTGACGATCCTGCACACCAACCTTGCGGTGTATATCGGGATTGTCTATGCCTATCTGCCGTTTATGGTGCTGCCAATCTATACGGCGCTGACGCGAATCGATTACTCGCTGGTGGAAGCCTCGCTGGATCTCGGCGCACGCCCGTTGAAGACTTTCTTCAGCGTCATTGTGCCGCTCACCAAAGGCGGGATCATCGCCGGATCGATGCTGGTATTTATCCCGGCGGTCGGGGAGTTTGTGATCCCGGAACTGCTCGGTGGCCCGGACAGCATCATGATTGGCCGCGTGCTGTGGCAGGAGTTCTTCAATAACCGCGACTGGCCGGTGGCCTCGGCGGTGGCGATCGTCATGTTACTGCTGCTGATCGTGCCGATCATGTGGTTCCACAAACATCAGCAGAAACAGATGGGAGACCACGGATGAACAACTTACCGGTAGTACGCTCCCCGTGGCGAATTGCGATCCTGATTATCGGCTTTACCTTCCTGTATGCGCCAATGCTGATGCTGGTGATCTACTCGTTCAACAGCTCTAAGCTGGTCACCGTCTGGGCGGGCTGGTCCACGCGCTGGTACAGCGAGCTGTTCCACGATGATGCGATGATGAGCGCGGTGGGGCTGAGCCTGACCATTGCGGCGCTGGCGGCGACGATGGCCTGCGTGCTGGGCACGATTGCCGCGCTGGTGATGGTGCGCTTTGGCCGTTTCCGCGGGGCGAATGGTTTCGCGTTTATGATCACCGCCCCGCTGGTTATGCCGGACGTCATCACCGGCCTGTCGCTATTGCTGCTGTTTGTCGCGCTGGCGCACGCCATCGGCTGGCCAGCGGATCGCGGGATGCTCACCATCTGGCTGGCACATGTCACCTTCTGTACGGCGTATGTGGCGGTGGTGATCTCCTCGCGGCTGCGCGAGCTGGATCGCTCCATTGAAGAGGCGGCGATGGATCTCGGCGCAACGCCGCTGAAGGTCTTTTTCATCATCACGCTGCCGATGATTATGCCGGCGGTGATCTCCGGCTGGCTGCTGGCGTTCACGCTCTCGCTCGACGATCTGGTTATCGCCAGCTTTGTGTCGGGACCGGGCGCGACGACGCTGCCGATGCTGGTCTTCTCCAGCGTGCGGATGGGGGTGAATCCGGAGATCAACGCCCTGGCGTCCATCATCCTTGGCGTGGTCGGAATTGTCGGATTTATCGCCTGGTATTTGATGGCGCGCGCGGAAAAACAGCGTGTGCGCGATATCCAGCGTGCAAGACGCGGCTGAAGGAATTACTATTTCCAGTGATGTGCCGCGTATGACGCGGCACTGTTTTTCAGGGAAGTAAAAACATTGGGATTCTTACAAAAAACACGTCATTCGCACGCTCGTCCGAACGTCCCTGCACTGGTGCAGGTGGCGGCGCTCGCCATTATTATGATCCGCTGCCTGGATGTGCTGATGATAATGAACACGCTGGGTCCGCGCGGAATGGGGGAATTTATTCACCGCAGCGCGCAGACGTGGAATCTGACGCTGGTGTTTCTCAGCAGCCTGATGCTGGTGTTTATTGAGATCTACTGTGCGTTCTCGCTGGTGAAAGGACGTAACTGGGCGCGCTGGGTGTATTTGCTTACGCAGATCACCGCCGCAGGCTACCTGTGGGCCGCCTCGCTGGGCTATGGCTATCCGGAGCTGTTCAGCATACCCGGTGAGTCGCGACGCGAGATTTTCCATTCACTGGTGATGCAAAAACTGCCGGATATGCTGGTGCTCTGCCTGCTTTATCTCCCGGCTTCCAGTCGGCGGTTCTTCCGCCTGCAATAATGTGTATAATCGCAGCCCTCGTGTTTCTTAAGGTTTTCATATGCAGTGCGCACTCTATGACGCCGGACGCTGCCGCTCCTGTCAGTGGATAGAACAGCCGGTCTCTCAACAACTCACCGCCAAAATGGCCGACCTGCAACAGCTGCTGACAGCACATGCGGTGGGCGAGTGGTGCGCACCCGTCAGTGGCCCGGAACAGGGCTTTCGCAATAAAGCCAAAATGGTGGTCAGCGGCAGCGTTGAAAAGCCGCTGCTGGGGATGCTGCACCGCGACGGCACCCCGGAAGATTTAACCGACTGCCCGCTATATCCCGCCTCGTTTGAGCCGGTGTTTAGCGCGCTGAAACCGTTTATCGCCCGGGCGGGGTTAACGCCCTATAACGTTGCCCGCAGGCGCGGCGAGCTGAAATACCTTTTGCTGACCGAAAGCCAGATCGACGGCGGGATGATGCTGCGCTTTGTGCTGCGTTCGGAAAACAAGCTGGAGCAGCTGCGCGCGGCGCTTCCGGGGTTGCAGGAACAGCTTCCGCAGCTCAAGGTGATCACCGCGAATATTCAGCCGGTGCATATGGCGATCATGGAAGGGGAGAAAGAGATTTTCTTCACCGAACAGCATGCGCTGGCGGAGAGCTTTAACGGCGTGCCGCTGTGGATCCGTCCGCAAAGCTTCTTTCAGACTAACCCCACCGTCGCCAGCGCGCTGTATGCCACCGCGCGCGACTGGGTGCGTGCGTTACAGGTTCATCACATGTGGGATCTGTTCTGCGGCGTCGGCGGCTTTGGTCTGCACTGTTCCACGCCAGACATGCAGCTCACCGGAATTGAGATCTCCGCCGAAGCGATTGCCTGCGCGAAGCAGTCCGCCGCAGAGCTGGGGCTGACGAATCTGCACTTCCAGGCGCTAGACTCGACCCGGTTCGCCACCGGACAGGGCAACGTGCCGGAGCTGGTGCTGGTGAACCCGCCGCGCCGGGGTATCGGCCAGGCGCTCTGCGACTACCTGAGCCAGATGGCGCCGGAGTACATCGTCTACTCCAGCTGTAACGCGCAGACCATGGCGAAGGATATTGCCAGCCTGCCGGGATACCGCATTGCACGCGTTCAGCTTTTCGATATGTTCCCGCATACCGCCCATTATGAAGTGTTGACGTTGTTGGTGAAAACGCGTTAATCCTCAACATCGCCCGGTGGCGCTGCGCTTACCGGGCCTACGATCCGGAGTAGGCCGGGTAAGGCGTAGCCGCCACCCGGCTTTGTTTGCTCAACCCAGGAATGCGACTCCCCCGCAAGTACTCCCTTCCTCACAATAACGGCAAAGGTTCAAGCAGCATCGGGCGGAGCAAGGCAAGACAGGTGGCGAGGCGGCCACAGAGCGCCATTTTTCTGGCAGGATCGATTTCTTCAACCAGCGCTTCGCAGTAGCGTTGGCAGTTGTCGGCCAGACCGGTGAATTCGGTATTGTGATTAACAGGAAGGGTGAGAAGTGTGTCTGAAAAAGGCGAGACGATCGACATATAAACATCATTGAAGTGTAACCGGACGCACAGCGTAAAAAAGTCTCACGTCGTCAGTATGTTATGCAGGATGCCAATCCCGACACCAGATTTTGCTGGTGTGAGCTGAACATACGTCGGTAAAACCTTAATAAAAAGAGGGGGGAAAGGAGAAGTTAAATCCTGCGAGGCTGCTTCAGAAAATACAGAGGAGACCGGTTATGTGGTTTGTTAACCTCCAAATCTTCAACAAAATGTGAACTCTTCCCCCGCTCGAAATCAGGTAAGCTTATGTCATAACAAATGATTGAAGGCTTACCCATGAAGCAGATCCTGCTGGTAGAAGACGACCACGATATCGCGGCACTCCTGCGTCTTAATCTGGAAGATGAAGGCTACGCCATTACCCACGAGCCCGACGGGGGCAACGCCTTACAGCGTCTTGAAACACAGCCGTGGGACGCGGTGATCCTCGATCTGATGCTGCCGAATGTCGATGGTCTGGAGATTTGCCGCCGTATCCGCCAGATGACCCGCTACCTGCCCATTATCATCATTAGCGCCCGCAGCAGTGAAACTGACCGTATTACCGGCCTGGAAACCGGGGCGGATGATTATCTGGCAAAACCTTTCTCGGTGCAGGAGCTGATTGCCCGCATTAAGGCGCTGTTTCGACGTCAGCAGGCGATGGGCCAGGCGCAGACGGACGGCATTATTCAGGCGCACGGACTGACTATCGATCCGCTGGCGCGCACCGTGCGCCTTAACGGTCAACACGTCGATCTCACCCCGCGCGAATTTGAACTGCTCTATTTCTTTGCCCGCCATCCCGGAGAGGTCTTTTCGCGGCTGGCACTGCTGGAGCAGGTATGGGGGTATCAGCACGAAGGCTACGAACACACCGTCAATACCCACATTAACCGCCTGCGCATTAAAATAGAGAAAGATGCCGCCGAGCCGGAGATCGTTCGCACCGTCTGGGGCAAAGGCTACAAATTTGCGGAGCAGAATCATGATGCGTCGCTTTAGCCTGAGCCAGCGCCTGACGCTGCTGTTTACGGTGTTACTGCTGCTCTGCGCCACCGTCGCCTGTGCGGTGCAGCTCTACAGTAGCATGCAGTACGGCAATGCGATGGTGCAGCGGCTCTCCGGCGGGCTGGCGCAGCAGATTGTGCAGCGGGAAGCGATTCTGGATACGCAGGGCAGGGTGGATCGCAGCGCCTTAAAACCGCTGTTCGACCGGCTGATGACGTTTAATCCGAGCGTCGAGCTGTATGTTGTCTCGCCAGATGGCGATATCCTGGCCGATGCCGCCCCGCCGGGGCACATTCAGCGGCAAAAAATTGACCTCGCGCCGATACAGAATTTCCTCAGCGGGACGGTGATGCCGGTGTTTGGCGACGATCCCCGAAGCCAGAATAAGAAAGTCTTCAGCGCCACCCCGCTGCGGCAGGACGGTGAGCTGAAGGGGTATCTGTACATTATTTTGCAGGGGGAGGAGTCCAACGCGCTGGCGGAGATGGCCTGGCACAAAGCGCTCTGGAGTACGGCGCTGTGGTCGATGCTGCTGGTGGCGCTGTTTGGTCTGCTGGCGGGGTTGCTGCTCTGGTACTGGGTGACGCGCCCGGTTAAAGAGCTCACGCTGGACGTGGCCGGGCTGGAGCAGGACAGCATCAGCGCGATTAAGCAGCTGGCGGCCCAGCCGCTTGAGCCTGCCGGCCAGGATGAAGTGGCGATCCTGCGCAATACCTTTATCGAGCTGGCGCGCAAAATCACCTCTCAGTGGGATCGGCTGGCCGACAGCGACCGCCAGCGCCGGGAGTTTATCGCCAACATTTCGCACGACTTACGCACCCCGCTGACGTCGCTGCTGGGTTATCTGGAAACGCTGTCGCTGAAATCCGCAACGCTGTCGCCGCAGGAGCATCAGCAGTACCTCGCTACCGCGCTGCGTCAGGGGCAAAAGGTACGCCATCTGTCGCAGCAGCTGTTCGAGCTGGCGCGTCTTGAGCACGGCGGCATCAAGCCCCAGCGCGAGCGTTTTGCCATGGCTGAACTGATTTCCGACGTGGCGCAAAAGTTTGAACTCGCTGCCCGCACGCGTGAGTTAAATCTGCACATTGACGTCCCGGGTCCGCTGCCGCAGGTGTTGGCCGATGTTTCCATGATTGAACGGGTGGTGACGAATCTGCTGGATAATGCGATACGCCATACCCCAGCAGGTGGAGACATTCGTCTGGCGGTGTGGCAGGAGAACGACCGGTTACAGGTTGAAGTGGCCGACAGCGGAACGGGTGTTGATGCCGCATTACGGGACGATCTGTTCCAGCGTCCGTCAGCGTTAAATCCACAGGCCTCGCGGGAGCACCGGGGCGGGTTAGGGCTGTTAATCGTGAAAAGAATGCTGGAGCTGCACGGCGGGGGGATCAGGCTGATGGAGTCCGTGAGCGGGGCACGGTTCAGGTTCTTTGTGCCGTTGTGAGAGAGTGCCGGGTGGCGCTGCGCTTACCCGGCCTACAACTCCCCCCGTAGGCCGGGTAAGGCGCAGCCGTCACCCGGCAAAAACCATTACTGCGGGAACCACTGCTCGCTGATTTTCTGGTATGTGCCGTCAGCTTTGATCGCTTTCAGCGCGCCGTTCAGTTTCTCAAGCAGAGCCTTGTTATCCGGACGCACGGCAATACCGAGGCCAGTGCCGAAATACTGCGGATCGGTCACTTTCTCCGTCGCTGTACCCAGCTGCGGGTTGGTTTTCAGCCACTCATTCACGACCGCGGTGTCGCCAAATACGCCATCAATACGGCCATTTTTCAGGTCGATAATGGCGTTCTGGTAGCTGTCGTAGGCCACGGTTTTCACTTCAGGATGCTTGTCCTGGAGGTATTTCTGGTGCGTGGTGCCGTTCTCCATGCCGATGCGCTTGCCTTTCAGCTCGTCGAAAGATTTATAAGCCCCTTTCTTCGCAATCACCACCGCAGAGTTCGCGTAGTACGGGTCGGTGAACGCGACCTGCTTGCTGCGCTCTGGCGTGATGTCCATGCCGGAGATCACCGCGTCGTACTTTTTAAATTTCAGGGACGGGATCAGGCTGTCAAATGCGTGGTTAGTAAAGGTGCAGTCGGCCTGCATCTGCTTGCACAGCGCTTTCGCCAGGTCGATGTCGAAGCCGACGATCTGGTTGCTGGCATCCAGCGATTCAAACGGCGGATAGGTGGCAGAAACGCCGAAATTGATTTTATCGGCGGCGGATGCGCCAGCGGCGAAGGTTGCGAGTAATGCGGCCAGAACTAACTTTTTCATTGTAATGCTCCCGTCTGTCAATCTTGTCATTATGCGCCGTGTCTGCGGCATGGATGTACAATGCCACTCAATGAATTTATATGCAATAAATATGATTAAATATTATTTAAAGCATAAAAAAATGCGGATAACCCATCAGGTTACCCGCACTTTAAAAACACATTTATGCATTAAGTTGATTAATTTCTGCGCTCAAACGCCAGCGCCTTACGCTCGATAAGACGCATCATCAGGGTCAGCAGACCGTTGACCACCAGATAGACCAGACCCGCCGCACCGAACACCATCACGTCGTAGGTGCGTCCGTACAGCAGCTGTCCGTGGCCCATCACTTCCATCAGGGTGATGGTGTAGGCCAGAGAGGTGCTTTTGAACACCAGAACGACTTCGTTGGAATAGGAAGAGAGCGCGCGCTTAAAGGCGTAGGGCAGCAGGATCGCCAGCGTATCCTTCTTGCTCATGCCCAGCGCCCCGCAGGACTGCCACTGGCCTTCCGGGATCGCGCGAATGGCGCCGTAGAACAGCTGCGTGGTATAGGCCGCGCTGTTCAGGGAGAGGGCAATCAGGGCGCAGAGCCATGGCTCAGAGAGCAGATGCCAGATAACCGGATATTCCTGTAACGACGGGAACTGGCCCGGGCCGTAGTAAATCAGGAAGATCTGCACCAGCAGCGGCGTTCCGGTAAAGAGCGTAATGTAGCCACGTACAATCCACACCAGCACCGGCGTTTTCAGCGTCAGGACGATGGTGAAGATCAGCGCCAGGATCAGCGCCACGATGATAGACGCGACGGTCAGCGTCAGGCTGGTGTGCAGCCCTTTCATCAGTTCGGGTAAATAATCCAGCATCAGCCTGGTCTCCGTTCAAAACGCGTTGCGTGCAGATCAATACGCTTCAGAACGTACTGGCTCAGCAACGTGATCACCAGGTAGATAGCCGCCGCGACGATGTACCAGGTAAACGGCTCCTGCGTACGGGTGGCGATACTTTTTGTTTGCAACATCAAATCGTTCACGCTGATCAGGCTCACCAGCGCGGTATCTTTCAGCAGTACCAGCCACTGGTTACCCAGCCCTGGCAGGGCATGACGCCACATCTGCGGCATCACCAGGCGGAAGAAGATCGCCGCTTTCGACAGACCCAGCGCCTGGCCGGATTCCCATTGACCCTGCGGTACCGCTTTCAGCGCGCCGCGCAGCGTTTGTGACGCATAGGCCGAATAGAGCAGGGAGAGCGCAATCACGCCGCACAGGAACGGGCTGACGTCGAAGTTCTCAATCTGCATCTGCACCGGGATCTGCGCAAAGCCGAGATTAATCGTGAAGCCGTCCGACAGCGTTAACAGCAGCTGTGAGGAGCCGAAATAGATAAACAGGACCACCAGAATTTCTGGCAGTCCACGCAGCACAGTCACCAGCGCTGAACCGAGCCATGCGACAGGGCGCCACTTAACGGACTCCCACACCGCAAAGAACATCGCCAGTACGAGGCCGATAATCAGTGCACAAACGGCAAGGCCGACGGTCATCCCGGCGGCGCTTGCTAAAGGAAAAATTTCATTCATCAGGAATTACTTCTGGAACCATTTTTTGTAGATGGTTTCGTAGGTGCCGTCTTTCTTCACTTTTTCCAGCGCAGCGTTGAATTTCTGCTGCAACTCGGTATTGCCCTGACGTACGGCAATACCCAGACCTGTACCGAAGTAGTCTTTATCGGTCACCTTGTCACCCACGGCGGCCAGCTTGTCGTTCGCTTTCAGCCATTCGGTCACGACAGCCGTGTCCCCGAACACCGCATCGATACGACCGTTTTGCAGGTCCAGCTTCGCATTCTGGTAGCTGTCATACGGCACGGTGGTGATTTCCGGATGCTTATCCATGATGAATTTCTGGTGCGTGGTGCCGTTCTGCACGCCGACTTTCTTGCCTTTCAGCAGGTCAACGGAGGCGTATTTACCTTTCTGACCGATGAACAGGGCCGAGTTGTCATAGTAAGGGGTGGTGAACAGAACCTGCTTTTCACGCTCCGGAGTGATGTCCATTCCGGCCATTACGGCGTCGATACGGCGGAACTTCAGGCTTGGGATCAGGCTGTCGAACGCCTGGTTGCTGAAGGTACAGGTCGCGTCGATCTCTTTACACAGGGCGTTTGCCAGGTCCACGTCGAAGCCAACAATCTTGTTGTTCGCATCAATGGATTCAAACGGAGGGTAGGACGCTTCAGTGGCGAAACGGATGGTCTGGGCTGCGGTAGCGGAAAGGCTGACGCTAGCAAGCAGCGCGGCAATCAATACTTTTTTCATTATAATTTCCCTAACACATCAGTGAGATAAATAGTTTTTGAAGGCATCGGTTTGCGGGTTAGTGAAGCAGCTCGCGTCACCCTGCTCAACGATATACCCGTTTTCCATATAGACCACGCGGCTGGCGGTTTTGCGCGCCACTTCCACCTCGTGGGTCACGATGACCTGGGTAATGTTGGTTTCCGCCAGCTCACGAATAATGCTCACGATCTGGGCGGTAATTTCCGGGTCCAGCGCCGCGGTTGGCTCGTCAAACAGCAGCACTGCCGGCTCCATCATCAGCGCACGGGCAATCGCTACACGCTGTTGCTGACCACCAGAGAGGTGTAAAGGATACCGGTCGCTGTACGGTTTCAGACGCAGACGTTCCAGCAGCTTTTCCGCACGCGCCATCGCCTGGTCTTTGCTTAAGCCAAGCACGCGGCACGGGGCTTCAATCAGGTTTTGCACCACCGTCAGATGCGGCCAGAGATTGTATTGCTGGAAAACCATGCCCACGTTTTGACGCAGTTCACGAATCGCTTTATCAGACGGGGTTTTCGCGAAGTCAAAATGGTTACCGGCGATGGCCAGCGTCCCCGAACGGGGCATTTCAAGCAGATTAAGAACACGCAGAAGGGAGCTTTTTCCCGCGCCGCTTGGGCCGAGCAAAACCAGCGTTTCGCCCTCCGGGCAACTCAGCGTAATGTCGAACAGCGCCTGGTGTGCGCCGTAGAAGCAGTTAATGCCGTTTAGTTTAATACTCATCGGGGCAGTCTTTACTCATCCAGGCAATCTATAGCAATTGAGGCCGCAGATAGTACCGTTGACAGAATAGTTATGCAATATTTCTGCGTTAAAAGTTAAATATAACCCGTGTTTCCTCTTAAACATAGCACAAAATAGCGACGGGAAAGGGGGGCGAGTATAAATGTCGGCATTCCGCAGGAAATGCCGGACATTTTACGGGGTTAACGTTTATTGAACGGAGGCGTTAGCGGTTCTCGATCGACTGGCGAAGGGTGCCCGCCGGGGCATGAACGCTGCCGCCAATGTAGCGCACATCGTCTATTGCCCAGCACTGGCCTTCACGGATCATCAGCACCTCATCCTGCCAGGTTTGCGTCCCCTGGGTGAGCTTCACGCGCAGGGGAATATTGCGTGCGTCGGTATTCGGTATGGTGGACGCGCTGGCGACGTCGGCGCTGTCCGGCAGCGTGGCGCGGCTGGAGAACGGATCGGATGACAGCAGGGCGTTGTGCTGCGGATCGCGCGAAGCGTCGGTGAGCAGTTTCGCCAGATTATCGCTCAGGTACGGGCGCAGGGCGGTCAGGTCATTACCGCGATGCTGAATACGGTAATCATAAAATTGTTGCGCCACGGCATCCGGGCCACCCTCAATACAAGGGCCGCTGCGGGTTCCGATATCCTTAAAGGCTGGCGTGACCGGCGTTGTGCAGGCGCTGAGCACCAGCGCGCATGGCACTAAAAGCGTTAAAGCAGAGTAGCGCATGTTGATTTCCTTATTTATTAACTATCCTTTCAATCATAGCGTAACGAACCGATAATGCTGTCGCTAACGCATTGAACGCTAAAGAAGGAGAGAAAGTATGCAATTTTCAACAACGCCAACCCTGGAAGGTCAACCGATTACCGAGTACTGCGGCGTGGTCACCGGTGAGGCGATTCTGGGCGCCAACATTTTCCGCGACTTTTTTGCCGGCATTCGGGATATCGTCGGCGGACGCTCCGGCGCGTACGAGAAAGAGCTGCGTAAAGCGCGCGAGATTGCGTTTAAGGAGCTGGGCGAGCAGGCCAAAGCGCTGGGCGCGGATGCGGTGGTGGGCATTGATATCGACTACGAAACGGTCGGAAAAGATGCCAGCATGCTGATGGTGAGCGTAAGCGGCACGGCGGTGAAGACCCGTCGATGAAGCGTTCGCTCTCAACCCTCCTGCTGGCGATGTTGCTGGCAGGATGCGCCTCGGAAGAGGGCATTGTTGATAAAGGCGCGTACGAGCTGGATACGCGCCATCAGGCGCAGGCGGCCTACCCGCGTATAAAGGTGCTGGTTATTCACTACACCGCCGATGATTTCGACACCTCGCTTGCGACCCTGACCGATAAAAACGTCAGCTCTCACTATCTCATCCCCGCAAAGCCGCCAGCTCCGCAGGGCAAACCGCGTATCTGGCAGCTGGTCCCGGAGAGCGAACTGGCCTGGCATGCGGGCATCAGCTTCTGGCGTGGCACCAACCGCATAAATGATACCTCCGTCGGCATTGAGCTGGAAAACCGCGGCTGGCGGAAAATCGGTGACGTGAAAACCTTTACCCCCTTCGAACCGGGGCAAATTGCGGCGCTGATCCCGCTTGCCAGAGACATCATCGCCCGCTACGACATTAAACCGCAGAACGTGGTGGCACACTCGGATATCGCCCCGCAGCGTAAAGACGATCCTGGGCCACTGTTTCCGTGGCGCGAACTGGCGCAGCAGGGTATCGGAGCCTGGCCCGATCCGGGGCGCGTGAATTTTTATATCAACGGGCGACCGCATTATCAGCAGGTTGATACCGCAGCACTCCTCGATTTGCTGGCGCGCTACGGTTACGAGGTGCCAGAAAACAGTACGCCCGAACAGCAAAAACGCATCATCATGGTTTTCCAGATGCATTTCCGTCCGCAGTTATGGAATGGTGTAGCGGATGTGGAAACCATGGCGATTGCTGAAGCACTTTTAGAGAAATACGGACAAGAGTAATCCTCAGATTTACTCCCTAATGAGTATTTTTATGTTACTCTCTATAAGATTAATCCGTACAAACTCAATTAACTTTTAGTTAATTGACTTAAAATTATCC